>JAKQJD010000059.1 GCA_029561355.1 Bacteroidota bacterium
TGAATAAAAAACTCTTTGGAATGCGCCAGCCGGCGGATATAACCGAACAGCAGTTCGGCGTCCGTTTTTTCCTTGTACAGCAGTTGAAAAATCATGGAAACGCGTTGGAGCCACATGTTCCCGGAGGTCATCCAGCGCTCCGTAACGGGCCGGATCAGTTCCGGGTACGCCTTGAAATGAATCCCCACCAGTTTGGCGAGCCAGTCCACCGAATCCCACCACGAACGCGTGCAGATGAGTTCTTCAAGAAATTCGATGAAGTCTGCCGGTTGCTTTTTGAGCGACTTTTGCACCGTTTCCAGCGCGAAATAGTGCATTTCGCGGTGATCATCGGCGAAGCAAAGCCGCACCAGCGTTTTCAAATCTTCGCCGGAGGGGATGCCGTATGCAGCATGCAATTCTTTGGTCAGCGGCATCCACTTGGGCATAGGCAGGCCGAAATATTCGAACTGGTGGCGCATGTAACGCATTTGCTGCTGCGCGCGGTCGGGGTCACCGTGGGTCCGGAAGGTGTCGTACACCGCACGGAAGTATTCCGAAGGCGACTTATTTTCCATAAAAAGTAAGATCCTGGCGCTGCATTTTGCGCAACAGCGGGCTGCAACGGTAGCGGTCTTCCAGGTATTCGACGTACAGTGAATCCAGTTTTTCCACAATCACCGAAATGCCGATTTCGTCGGCCCAGGCCAGCAGGCCTTTCGGATAATTCACCCCGCGCGTCATGGCCAGGTCGATGTCGTCGCGACTGGCAATGCGCCAATGCAGGGCGTCGGCAGCCTCGTTGATGAGCATGGCCAGGATACGGTTGGCGATTTCGCCGCCCAGCGCTTTGTCTTTTACAGGTTGTGGCATTTCCGCGCCCGGCCGGTAGTCATAAAATCCGCGACCTGTTTTACGGCCGAAATAATGCGAATCGACCAGTCTTTTCTGGGTAAAGGAGGGTTTGTAACGCGGATCGAAGTAGAAATTTTCGAAAACCACTTCCGTGACGGCGTAGTTGATATCGTTTCCGATAAAATCCATCAGTTCGAACGGCCCCATCCGGAAGCCTGCGAGGTCGCGCATGGCCCAGTCGATGGTAGCGATATCGGCAATGCCTTCATCCAGCATCCGGAGCGCTTCGCCGTAATAAGGCCGGGCGACGCGGTTGACGATAAACCCGGGTGTATCCTTGGCTATGACTGTGACTTTTCCCCAATTGTCGATGAGTTTTTTGCCGCGCTCCACCACCTCGGCGGTGGTTTGCAAAGCGGGAATAATCTCCACCAACCGCATCAGCGGCGCAGGGTTGAAAAAATGTACGCCCAGGATGCGTTCCGGGTGGCGCAACTGTGCGCCCATGGCGGAAATGGAAAGAGACGACGTATTGCTGGCCAGAATCGCGCTTTCTGCCACAATGGCTTCCATACTTTTGAACGCGATCTGTTTCTGCTCTATATCTTCCTGAATGGCTTCGATCACCATGGTACAGTCGCGAAACTGACTCATGTGATCGGCAAACTGGATGCGGCTGAAAAGCGAATAGGCATCCGAATCACTGATCTTGCCGCGCTCCGTCAGGGTCTTCATCGAAGCCTGAATGCCTTTACTGGCCTTGGAGAGGGCAATGGTGAGGTTGTCGCAAAGTACAACTTTATGTCCGGCAGCGGCAGCGACCTGGGCTATTCCGCTGCCCATGGCGCCTGCGCCGAGAATACCTATCGTGTCCATAAAATTCTGGTTACTGGTTTGAACGAGGGGCCGCAAAGTTAAGCATTGGCTGCTTCATCCGCACCGAAACTACCGGGGGTGTTTGTATTTTGTGTTTGGTGTTTCGTAAAGGGTTAGCAGTCAACTAAATCCTAAACACCAAACACTAAAAACCAAACACCTAGTATCTACTGCTTGTATTTTGCTTCAAACCGGCGATACAGTTGCTTGTGTTTGTTGTCGAGGCTGATTTCCCGGCCCTGAATAAAAGCCGCCGTCACCTGGCTGGTACGCATATCGAGCGCGTCGCCTTCACTGATAAAAAGGGTGGCGTCTTTCCCGGTTTCCAGCGAACCGCAGCGATCGGCAATGCCAAGTATTTGTGCGGCATGCAGGGTAAGCGCCTGCACAGCGGCTTCTTTGGGCAAACCGAATCCGACAGCCTGACCGGCCTGGAACGCGACATTGCGCTGCCGCCACGCGGATTTATCCGAAAAAGCGAATAAAACACCTTTTTCATACAGTTGAGCGGCGGTTTTATAGGGCTGATCCACGTCTTCATCGTCGCGGGTAGGCAATCTTTGCGTAGGCGACAGAATGACCGGCACTTCATGCGTTTTTAAAAAATCGGCCAGCATCCAGGCGTCGTCGGCGCCGACAACCACAGATTTAATTCCGTATTTTTCGGCAAACAGCACCGATTCACGGATGGTTTTTACGTTATTCGTATGGATGTAAAGCCGCTTTTTCAGGTCGAACAATCCGCGCATCGCCTCGAATTTGAGGTTTTTCACTTCCGGATTTTCCTGTTTGGCATATGCCCGTGCTGCTTCAAAAAAAAGGTCCAGTTGCTGCACGTCGCGCTCATACGGATCGACACGCGGCGCATCGGGCGCGGGAGGCTGCAAACCGCTGGGCGTGGGCAGGGTAGGCCAGTTCAGGTGCACACCGTCGTCGGTGCTCACGGCTGCATCTTCCCAGTTCCAGGCATCGAGTTGTACAATGGAGGACATGCCCGACAAGGCGCCGCCCGTAGGTGTTACCTGTGCCAGCAGCACACCGTTGGAACGGATGGTCGGCAGAATGTCGGAATCGGTATTGTAGGCAACGATCGATCGCAGTTGCGGGTTGTAGGCGCCTACCTCGGCAGCGTCGAGGGTAGGTTTGGCGGCATCGATCTCGCTCAGGCCCAGTTGTGTGTTCGGCGCGATAAAACCCGGGTACACGTGTTTGCCGGACGCATCGAAAATTTTGGCGAATTTATTCCGGTCGAGCCGGATTACCGTCGCATCGGCCACCATGGTCAGTTTCCCGTTTTCAAATGCGATGGCGCTGTTCGGAATCACTGTGCCGTCGCCCAGGTGTGCCGTCGCCCCATAAATCAGAATAGCGGCTTTTTGTGCCGGTGCTGGTACGGGGTTTTGGGCGTTCAGCAGGAAGGCGGCAAAGAGGAGGATTGTTAAAAACGGGATGGACTTCATGTGGAACGTCATTGAGATAATGATATGCAGGAGTGTATGGTTGAGCACACAGAATAATAGGAATGTGGACAACACGGATTTGTGGATGAACGCGGATTTTATGGCCTTGCGGCCACTTTATTTATTAACCACTAAGGCACAAAGAGCACAAAGCGTAGATTACACAATTCTATACTATCAAGTGCGTGAATTTGCGTTCTGTGAGCCTTCCTGCTTTCTGCTGCGCTTTAGTTGCCTGTATAATGTGTAATCTACGCTTTGTGCTCTTTGTGCCTTAGTGGTCTTAATAGATAACCCGTGTTGCAATTATCCTTACGAGGGGTATAAACCGCGCTTGCCCATTACCGTAAGGTATTTGGCTTCTGTGTTTGGCAAAAGGTTGCTAATCAAGCCTTTCAAAATACTAAACACAAAAAACCAAGCACCCTTCATTACCGCACCTGGCACGACAACAGTCGCTCACCCTCCAGAAAACCTTCCAGCAAATCGCCGATCTGGATCGGCCCCACGCCTGCCGGAGTACCTGTAAAAACGTAATCTCCTTTTTGCACGGTGAAGTACCGGGAAATGTGGCAGATCAGCGTATCGAAAGAAAAAATCAGGTCGCGGGTGTGGCCATCCTGCACCACTTCGCCGTTCTTTTTCAATTGAAAATGAATGTCTTCCGCATTTTTCAATTCTTCCAGCGGCACGAAGCGGCTCAGCGGCGCCGAGCGGTCGAAACCCTTGGCAATTTCCCAGGGCTGCCCCTTGCTTTTCAGGCTGTCCTGCAAGTCGCGCGCCGTAAAATCGATCCCGAAAGCCACCGCGTCGTAGTAGCGGCTTGCAAATTCTGGTTGCACCGAGCGCCCGTTTTTGGCAATGCGCAGCACGATTTCTCCTTCGTAATGGATATTTTTACTAAAATCGGGGTGGTAAAAATGCCGGTTGTTCAGCAGCAGCGCCGTTGGCGGTTTCATGAAGATCAGCGGCTCCGACGGCACGGGGTTGTTGAGTTCCTTGGCGTGGTCGGCATAGTTGCGGCCGATGCAGAATATTTTCATTGAACGGAAAATCGTGTGAATAATGAATCTTTAGAGGGTATTTAGTTTTTTGTATAGTGATTAGCAAAAGGTTCCTAATCACGCTCTTCTAAAAACCAAACACAAAAAACCAAACACGCTCTTTATACAGCGGCTTCTCTCAGCGCTTCCTCGATCAGCAGGGCGAAAAACTCGCCCAGCGACCAGCCATGGGCCTGGGCCTGCTGCGGCACGATACTGGCCGGAGAAATGCCGGGAATGGTATTGGGTTCGAGCAGATGGAACGTATCGCCGACGAGGATATAGTCGATGCGCACCACGCCCTTGCATTTCAGGAGTTCGTAAATTTTTCCGGTGCGTTGCTGGCACTGGCGGGTGAGTTCGGGCGACAGATCGGCCGGCGTAACCTCCCGGGATTTGCCTTCGTATTTGGCGGCGAAATCGAAAAACTCCGTTTCCGGGATGATTTCGGTGATCGGGAGCACCACCACTTCGCCGTTCACCCGCAACACGCCGTTCGAAAATTCACGGCCGGGCATAAACGCTTCCACCATCACTTCGTTGCTGTAGCGAAAAGCCTCCTCGATGGCGGGCAACATTTCTTCCTCCGTTTTCACCTTGGTGACGCCGAAACTGGAGCCGGTATCGTTGGGTTTTACAAAAACCGGAAGACCAAGTTTCTGAAGTCGCGCCAGATCGATATAGTCTCCCTTTCGAAGCAGTTCGGAAGGCGCCATCGGGATCTGGTAGGGAGCCAGTTGCAATTTCGTGTTGTGCTTGCTCATCGTGAGCGCGCTCACGTAGCCATCACAGCAAGTGTACGGTATGCCCAGCATTTCGAGGTAACCCTGCATTTTGCCGTCTTCGAGCGGACTGCCGTGCAGGGCGGCAAAGGCGGCGTCGAAACGCACTTTTTCGCCGTCGGAAAGGGTCAGGGTAAAGTCGTTTTTATCAATGGAAATGCCGGAATCGAGGTCTTTCCAGTCGGCTTTCTGTAAATCGATCAAAAAAGTGCGGTATCGATCGGTGGGCAGGTGGTCGCGCACGACTGCGCCGCTTTTCAGGGAAATCACCCTTTCGGCGGAGTCGCCGCCGGTAAGTATGGCTATATTTTTCATGATCATTTTTCTTTGGGCAAAAGTAGCCAAAGTCGCCCAAAACGGTTGATTTTCCGCGCCTCCTGCAAACCTTGTTGGCCCATACCGCAGTACAGGTCTATCCGGTTGGTGGTTTTGATCGCACCGCCGCGGTCCTGGGCAAAAATGATGCGGTAAATATATCCTTTCAAACGGCCGGCCGCGTCGATATCCGGCAATTCGGCCAGCAGGGTGCTGCCGATGGGAACGTAGCGCGTATCCACGGCAGCGGAGTATCCGGCCGTCAGCGGAAAGAAACCAGCGCCCAGCACTTTTTCGTCTACCTCTTTAAAAAAGACGTACGTGCCGCCCGTTCCTTTTACGGAGCCGCCGAAACCGAAGTGCTCGCGTTTGCCATCGGGAAACTCGATCAGGCAGGAGCCCTGCAACTGTGCATTGCGCAGTTCTTTTTTGCTCGGCAGCCAGGCAAGTTCGAGGCCTTTGCCTGCCAGTGCGCCTGCCTCGATCGCTGCCGGATTGGGTACACCGGAAGCAGGACGGCGAAGCATGGGAAACGAAAATTCGGGCGTTTGAACACGGCTGGCCTTGATCAGCGGCGTGTAATAACCCGTAACACGCACCTTGTCTTTTTTCAGGTCGGTGTTGATGCTGTAAAAATCGAACGTGGTGAGCAGTACGTTGGGATCGAGCAACTGCACACTTTGCAGCAGTTCGACGGTACGGAGCATGTCGGTTTTGGAAATACCGGAAGCGCCTCGGACGGGTGTGTCTTTCCGGCGCAAAAAATTCGCCTGCTCGTACATGGCCTGCAGCATCATCGGATCGAAGGCCATGTAAGGAATGGTGTCGGGACCTTTCGGGTGGAAAACGGAAGGAGAGAGTTTGCGTTTAACGCGGGCGCCTTTTTTGTTTTCCTCCGGTTCCGGCTCGGCAGGCAGTGCCGCTACTTCCGGTTCAGGAGCGACGTCTTTTCTGCTGACGACGACACTTTCAGGATTTGCCTTGAATGGAATGAGCACTTTCTCCGGTCCGACGCGGTGCATCATCCAGAGAGAGGTCAGACACGCTACCAGCGGAAGCGCATCCAGGAGCAGTATTTTTTTTGTCAGCGACATACGTGGGAGGACTTTCGCTTTGCCAAAAGTAGCAAGTTTGTCGAGAAAGTCTCCTTCGTGTGGATAATTTTCTGTGGTGATTTTTCGCATGATTCTGCAAAGGTGTGCATTCTCCGCAAAATTTTATTCTAAAACTGCCAATTTCTTGTGCCCGGCTTCATGGATCGTAGTACATTTGCAACGCTTTAACCAAATTATTATCAAACAACCCGAGCGGTGGCCCACCAAGTCCCGTTTACTCTGACATTACCTCTGCAATATGGCGCGCGTTGAACTCGTAATGCCCAAAATGGGCGAAAGCATTATGGAAGCCACCATTCTCAAGTGGCGTAAAAAAGCCGGGGACCGCATCGAGCTCGATGAACCGGTGCTCGATATCGCTACCGACAAGGTAGACAGCGAGGTTCCTTCCCCTGTGGCCGGCATTCTGGTAGAAATACTTTTCCAGGAAAATGACGTCGTTCCGATCAACAAGGTGATCGCCGTGATCGAAACGGATGCAGCCAGTGCACAACCTGCCGCTTCGCCTGCTGTAAGCCAGCCTGCGCCTTCCAATGGTCAGAACGAGGCCGCCGCAGTGCCTTATATGCCGGCTACCGCTGCTGTCGCCGCTCCGGCTGTAAGCGTCGGCGGATCAGCCCGGTTCTACTCGCCGCTGGTGAAAACCATTGCAAAAGAAGAGCAGATTGGCCAGGCAGAACTCGATACCATTCCAGGCTCGGGCCATGACGGCCGCGTCACCAAAAAAGACATGCTCGCTTACGTTTCCGGGCGACAAAAAGGAAGCAGCACTGCCGTGCCCGCTGCGCCCGCCGTTTCGGCCCCCGCCACAGCCCCCGCTGTACCGCAGTCGCCGGCCGTGAGCATCAGCGGCAATGTTGAAATTGTGGAAATGGACCGCATGCGCAAACTCATCGCCGACCACATGGTGATGAGCAAACACACGAGTCCGCACGTCACTTCTTTTGTAGAAGTAGACGTCACCAACATGGTCAACTGGCGCAACAACGTCAAGGAGAAATTCAAAAAACAATACGGCGAGAATATCACGTTCACGCCGATCTTCATCGAGGCCGTCGTACGGGCTATCCGCGATTTCCCGATGATCAACGCTTCCATTGACGGCACCCGCATCATCATTAAAAAGGACATCAACATCGGCATGGCCGCGGCGCTGCCTTCCGGCAACCTGATCGTACCTGTCATCAAAAATGCCGACACGCTCAACCTGATCGGACTCAGCAAACAGGTGAACGAACTCGCCGCCCGCGCCCGCCAGAACCAGTTGAAACCCGAAGAAATTCAGGGCGGTACGTTCACCCTGACCAACGTAGGTACGTTCGGAAACGTAATGGGCACACCGATCATCAACCAGCCGCAGGTAGCCATTATGGCCGTCGGCGCCATTCGCAAAAAGCCGGCCGTGCTCGAAACGGAATACGGAGACGTGATCGCGGTGCGCCAGATGATGTTCCTGTCACTGTCGTACGACCACCGCGTGGTAGACGGTATGCTGGGCGGGTCGTTCCTGCGCCGGGTAGCCGATTACCTGGAGCAATTCGAAGCCAATCGGAGTATTTAGGGTGTCGTGTTTGGTGTTTGGGGCGCGTTGCCTTCGGCCAATAGGGTGTTTAGTTTTTAGTGTTTCGTGTTTGGGGCGCATTGCCTTCGGCCAATAGGGGTGTTTAGTTTTTAGTGTTTCGTGTTTGGGGCGCATTGCCTTCGGTGGATTAGTAAAGCCGGGGGCAATGCGCCCCAAACACCATACACTAAACACCAAACACTCTAAAGGCACTCAAAGCGCCAGTTTTTTTCCGAAAAATATTCCAGCAGCCGGGGCAGTGCGTAGCGCAGGTTGGGTTCCGCTTTCAGGCTGTCGTGCAGTACCACAATGGATCCGGGGCGGCTGTGCCGGATAATATGCTCCAGGCATTTTTCGGGGCGCAGATTCCGGTCGAAATCGCCGCTCAACACATCCCACATCACGATCCGGTAATTTTTGCGGAGCGCCTGCGCCTGTTCGGACAGAATACGTCCGTAAGGCGGGCGAAACAGGTTGCCCGGCACGTGTTCGGCGCAGGACTGTACATTTTGCAGGTAATCGGAAATATTTGTTTTCCAGCCGTTTAGGTGGTTGTGGGTATGATTGCCCACGGAATGGCCTTCTTCGGTGATCCGTTGAAAGATTTGCGGATGCCGCTGCACGTTTTCACCGACGCAAAAGAATGTGGCGCGCGCGCCTGCAGAGCCGAGCGTATCCAGCACCCAGGGTGTCACCCCCGGAATAGGGCCATCGTCGAACGTCAGGTATAACACATTGTCCGCCGTCGGTACGCGCCAGGTAAAGCCTGGTAGCAAACGTTGTACGATAGCAGGTGTTTTAACTAAATACATATATACAATGCAAAAAATACGAGCGCGGATGAGTTGCAGTTAAAAACCTGACTGTCAATCATTTATCGCCGTTTTATTTTTGAATATTTCCAAAAAAATTCTACCGCACCTTGTGAAGGTTTTGCCAATTAACGACACGAAGGGTCCGCAAAAGCAGAAAACTGTTACTTTTGCTGCGGTTTATGCAAAGCGCGACGGCTGGTCATTTCGGTCGCCGCGCATTTTTTTCTCCGATAATGACCGATCGGGGCGGCAAGGTAGTTATATGGCAACATCTTTGCGGCCCGGATTTTATAGTTAAAACATACGATGTCCGTTCGAGTAAGATTTGCTCCTTCCCCCACCGGCGCACTCCATATTGGCGGCGTGCGTACTGCCCTTTACAATTACCTTTTTGCTCGACAACAGGGTGGCACTTTTATTCTCCGGATCGAAGATACCGACCAGGCGCGTTATGTGCCGGGCGCGGAACAATACATCATCGAGACCCTCAAGTGGGTCGGCTTGCTACCCGACGAGGGCGTCGGTTTCGGGGGCGACAAAGGCCCGTACCGGCAAAGCGACCGCAAGGAAATTTACCACAAATATGCGCACGAACTCGTGCAGCGCGGACATGCTTATTATGCTTTCGACACCCCGGAAGCATTGGACGTTCGCCGGCAGTCGGAAGACAATTTCACATACAACCACCTGACGCGCAACGGCTTATCCAATAGCCTGACCCTGCCCGCCTCCGAAGTGGAAAGCCGCCTGCAGGCCGGCGGGCCTTTCGTGGTTCGCCTGAAAGTGGAGCCCGGCCGCCAGATACACATCAACGACCTGATTCGCGGCGACGTCATTTTTCAGAGCAGCGAACTCGACGACAAGGTGTTGTTGAAAGCCGACGGTATGCCGACGTATCACCTGGCCAACATCGTCGACGACCACCTGATGGAGATCACACACGTGATCCGCGGCGAAGAATGGCTTCCGAGCACGGCGCACCACGTGTTGCTGTATGAGGGATTCGGCTGGTCGGATACCATGCCGCGTTTTTCGCACCTGCCGCTTATTCTGAAACCTGTCGGCAATGGCAAACTGAGCAAACGCGACGGCGCAAAATTCGGCATCCCTGTGTTCCCGCTTGAATGGACCGGCGGCACGGCGGAAGAGAATTTCAGCGGATTCCGCGACACGGGTTTTATGCCCGAAGCGGTCATCAATTTCCTTGCATTGCTGGGCTGGCATCCCGGCGGCGAACAGGAAATATTTACCCTGGAAGAACTGGTGCAGGCATTTTCGGTGGACCACATCAGCAAGGGCGGCGCCCGCTTCGATTACGAAAAAGCGAAATGGTTCAACCAGAAATATATCCAGGCAGCCGATAACGCCGTTCTGGCCTCTTACATCGGGCCGCTGGCAAAAAATAAAGGTTACGAAGCAACGGAGGAATACCTGCAACAGGTAGCGGGCCTGATGAAGGAACGGGTGACTTTTTTGCCCGACTTCGTTGAAACAGGATATTATTTGTTCGAGCCGGTACGGGAATACGACCGGGAAACGTTCCAGAAGAAATGGACGCCTGCGATTGCCGTTTTTTTTAACGAACTGATCGGATTGGTGGCTACTTTTGATACTTTTAATGCCCTTGCCCTGGAAGAAGCCGTGAAGCATTTCATTCAGGAAAAAGGATTCAAGCCCGGCGACGTACTGCCGCTGCTGCGCCTCGCACTGGCAGGAACGATGAAAGGCCCGGCAGTGTTCGATATGGCGGCAGCGCTCGGCCGCGAAGAAACCGCCCGGCGTTTACGGGCGCTTACCCAATTGCAATAAATAGAAGATTGCGGCAGCATTGAATGAACCCGAAAACCATTCGTGTGAAATAACCCCGTTTTTTGCATCTGAAAACTACTTGAAACATGTCCAAACAGAAAAAAGCGCCCAGTTCATCTGACAAGACTGAAAAAAAAGAAAAGGCATTGAAAAATATCGAAATCCGGGTCAATTCGCTTGGCCAGATTGAAAAGGATTTCAATATCGACGACATCAATTCCTTTCTGAACCAGACCGTTCCGGATAAAAAGTTTGAAGAAGGGGGAAATTGAGGGAGAGGATTTGAACATCTGACGATATAAGAAAGTGTTTCAAATACTCGAATCCTCGTATCTTCCATTACTCGCATCTCCCGATACCACATACCTGACATCTTCAGCCGTTTCTCTTTAATCCTGACAACCGAAAATATCCCTTGACAGTTGGATTGGTTTCCCCAGATCCGATCCGGTAAATGAACTCGTCCGTATGGCAAACCGGTTACGCAAAACTTTGCGGGCAATACCTTTTCTGTGTGGTATTTGTTTAAGCCTATTCCCCGCCCGACATCTGGTAGCCCAGAGTAACTATTTTAATGTCCCGCCGCTTACCCAGCCGAACCTATCCGTTGGCGCCAATTGCACTGCTACGCTACAGGGCAACATAACGCCCCCTGTTGTGACGTCCACGATCGGAGCCACGATCACAGTGTCTATGTTTGATCCGATCGGGTCGGGCTACCCCCTGAATGATGTATGGCCCGTCGGAACCGGTATTCCGGTCGTGTGGTACGTGGAAGACGACCAGGGGCATTCATACAGTTTTAACTACCTGCTGGTGCATACGGTGGACACTACGCCACCGGTATTCGACCTCACCGGCGTTTCCAATCCCTTGTTTTTGAGTTCCGTTGTGCAGGTGCCGCCGCTCGGGCCCCTGCCGGCTACGGACAACTGTACTGCCAGCAATAACCTGACCCAAACCTTTACGGAAACTCCGCGCCCCGACACCTGCGATGCGGGGTCTTTTACCCGCACCTGGCGCGTAACCGACCAGTCGGGCAATACCACCACATTTACCCAAACCATACAGATCACGGTAGACAACCTGTCGCCGATCATTATGGCGCCGTTTCCGGCCAATGGCTCTTCGCCCTGTGAAGATCTGCCCGGCGCTTACCAGACCTGGCTGGCTACTCAAACCGCAAATTTTAATGCAACCGACCCTTCCGGCATTCTTTCGCTGACCAATAACGCACCTGTCGATTTTCCTGCCGGATGCCCCGGACCTGTGACGGTCACTTTCGTGGCGAAGGACAATTGTTTGTTGGTCACTTTCCGGACTGTAACTTTTTCCACTTCCGATACCGAGGCGCCACAGGTAACGACGGCGCCGAAAGATACCGTGGCCTATTGCGCGGTCAACGGCAGCCAGATAACCCGCCTGGGCGAATGGATCAATACGCGTGGGTATTCACAAATCAGCGACGCGTGTACCGGCGTTACTTTTCGCACCGAAATCGACGGCTCTCCGGTAGATTCGGCGCAAATCGTAGCCGCTTTGCTGGCCTCCTACGCAAACGGTTGTAACACCGATACGATTGGCAGTCAAATTTTTAACAAGGTCCGCGGCCTGGTTACCGTCGATTGGTATGCAGCAGATGCCTGTGGCAACGAAACGTTTGCCGGGCAATCCACTTTCGGGGTAATCGACACGCTGCCCCCCGTCATTACCGGCGTGAATGTGACGGAAGAATGCGGCGCTACGGCACAGGACAATTCTGCCCTCCAGAGCTGGATCAATGCGCATGGGAACACCACGATTACCGACGAATGTTCGGAAATTTCGTGGGCCAATTTCACGTTCGTCACCTCCACCGGCCAGTCCGGAACGGGACTTTTCAACAGCGGCCCCTACCCGCAGGTACAGGCGCACAATTGCAACTGGTGGGCAGACGTCACTTTCCGCGCTTTCGACGGCTGCGGCAACCTGGGCCTGAAAACCCTGCGCTTTCAAATTGAAGATAACACCGATCCGGTGATCGCCGGTTTCCAGGACACCATCATGCTGGCCTGCCCGAATCCGGTGCCAACGCTTTCCACACAATTCGTATCCGACAATTGTGATACGAGTCTCGTTATTGGAAATACGATCGTACGCTCCGATTCCCTGTGCGACGGATCGTACACCATGACTGTCACCTGGTCGGCCACCGACGACTGCGGAAATACGGGTATCGCCGTTCAGACGGTGCTGGTTCGCGACACCATTGCACCGATTTTCACACTGGTTCCGGCAAACAAAACATTCCGCTGCGATACGTTCTTATTGCCTGCCGTTCCGGTAATGGGTGTCGATATCAACGCCACCGACAATTGCAGCCCGGTAACCGGCATCACCACCCAAACCGTTTCCAACCAAAATCCCGACCCGAATACTTGCGGATACTATACCTACCAGATTACACGCACATTTACCGCCACCGATGAATGCAACAATACCCGGACTGCGACACAGGTGATTTCTGTAGTGGATAGCCTCGGGCCGGTTTTTGCCGGATATACCGACACGACCGGCGTGTGCGACGTGGCGCCCGTGTTGCCAATCCCCATAGCCACCGACGCCTGTAGCGGCATAACTGCCACGCCCGACACCGTCAGCGTGGTCACCACACCCGGCCTCTGCCCGAATTCCTACACTTTGACCATTACCTGGATTGCGCGGGACGTTTGCAACAATAGCAGCACGTTTACACAAAATATTGCCATTTCCGACACCGTACGGCCGGTGCTGACGAATATTCCGCCCAATGTGACAGTGTCTTGCGATGCCATCCCGTTGGCTCCGAACGTGAGCACATTCAATGCAACGGACAATTGCGACAATGCCGTGGACGTCACGCTGCTTGAAACGGAATTGCGGAACCCCGACCCGAACAACTGCGACCACTGGACCAATTACGTGATCCGCCGCGAATGGACGGCAACCGACAATTGTGGAAACACCAGAAAGTACACACAAAATATTCTTATTCAGGATAATACGCCACCGCAACTGGTGGCGCCGGCAGCACTGGCGCTGCCCAATGACCCGGGCGAATGCGGGCGGGATTTTACCATACCGCCTCCTGTTTCCGTGTTCGACATTTGCACTTCACTGCCTGTGCCCGTCGTGCTGCGGGATACGGTCATGCTGGTAAAATCTGCCCCCGGTCTGCCCGGGGAAACCCCAGTCGACACCGTCGTTTTTCAGTGGAATGCACTAAATATTGCACCCGCCGAGCCGGTAACGGGAAGCGCTGCACTGCGCATTTATCTCGACAATGCCGATGCGGACTTGTCTACAGAAACTTTCACCATTCTGGGTGAAAACAATACCCCGCTGGGTATTACTACACTTGTGACGCCTGCACAATGCGGTTCCGGCTTTACGGATGTGACGATTCCGGCAGCCCTGTTGAACAACTGGCTGCAAGACGGCATACTTACCCTGCGGCTGGCGCCCAATAATTCGGGTGGAGATGCTGTCAATGCCGTTTGTATGGGTGGCAGTTTTGCACGTGCGCAACTCCAGTACACATTTGCCGATCCGCAGGTACCGGTTGCCCTGAAATTCAGCCTGGATGCGAGCCCCGCCCAGCCTTTTCCGGCAGCGGCGCCGTTCTTTTTAGCGCCGGGGCTACACACCATTGTGTATACCGCTACGGATTGTGCCGGAAACGAAGTGACCGCTTCTTCGACCGTTACGGTAAGTGACCAGGAACCGCCGGTCATTACGCCGCCGCCGACACAAACCGCTTATTTGCAGGCCGGTGAGTGCGAAACGGTGGTGACTTTGCCATTTCCCGCAATTTCCGACAACTGCGACGTATCGGGCAGCCTGACGCAGGCTTCGGCTATTTTGCCGCTGAAATTTTCCAATGATCCGAATGCGGGGCTGATCCCGAACATGGTCACGCTGACTATCTCCGGGCTTGTCCCGAATGCTGTTAGCGGAGGCGTGTTGAAAATCCGTCATAAAGGCGACAACGATCAGGTAGGCGAGTTTTTTAAAGTGTTGGATGAAAACAATGTGCCCCTCCCAAACACCAGTTATGGTACGGTTGCCGGCGTATGCACGGAATTTCATGAAACGCTTATCACCGTTTCCGCCGCGCAAATCAACAACTGGGCGGCCAACGGCACTACGACGATCAAACTGGTGGCCAACAATGAAGCGGGCACCTTTTTCGAGTTTATCGGTCCTTGCGGCCCGCTGATGCCCGACCAAACCGACGGCATCAGCCGCATACAGGCCGTGCTGGAATACAGTTTCGCGGTAGTGACCTATGAAATTCGCAACAGTGCCGATCAGTTGGTACAAACAGGCGGACTCAACGGCGGGGAAACGAATGTCGTTCTTTCGCCGGATACCTACTCGGTCGATTACCTGACCAGCGACGTGCACGGTCTGGAGGGCAGCACTACTTATCAGTTAAATGTGCTCGACACCATCCGGCCGACAGCCATTTGCCAGCCCACGACGATTTACGTAAATCCTTCCGGCGCTCCGGGTTCCAATTATACGCTGTTGCCTTCGGAAATCGACAATGGAAGTACGGACAATTGCCCGGGCTCGCTGATTTTCCAGTTGTCGCCTAACGTGTTTACCTGCGCCCAGGCGTCGAATAATTTCAATGTGACGCTGACGGTGACGGATAGTTCGGGTAATTCCGCTTCCTGCACCACCATCGTGCGGGTGGAAAACGCCCTGCCAATGCCCACGTATTCTCCGGTCTGCGAAGGTGGCGTATTGCAGTTGATGGCCAACCCGCCGGCGGCAGCGCCCAACGCGTTTACCTATTTGTGGAACGGGCCGAATGGTTATATGAGCACTTCGCAAAACCCCATCCGTAACCCGGCCCAGCTAAGTCATGAAGGGCTTTATTCCGTAAAAATCACCGGCCTAACCGGGTGTATGTCAACTGGATTCGTGACCGTAGACCTCACGAACCTGCCCAACCAGCCGATGCTGAGTGTGACGAATTCTACTTTGTGTAGCGGCGATAATATTGTGCTGACGACTCCCACTTACCCTGGTGGGAGCCCGCTGTACCAGTGGTTTCTGGGAGTGCCCGGGAATTCCGTTTTGCTGGCAACATTGCCGCTCCCGACTTTTACCTTGTCGGAGGCAGACTCGGGTGCCTACCAGTTTTACGTAAAAGTATCAGCATCCGGTTGCCTTTCATTGAATTCGGAAGTATTGACTGTAATTGTTTCGCCCCGTCCAACTGCACAACTCGATCAGGAGGTCATCAACGTTTGTGAAGGCCAGCCAATCATTCTGGGAACACCTTCTACGGGTACCGGTATGACGTACCACTGGACCGGACCAGGCGGGTTTGAATATTTTGTCCAAAATCCGCCGCCCATTCTGAGCGCGGCTCCCTTCAATGCAGGTACGTATACATTGGTAGTAACCCAAAACGGATGCGTATCCAAACCGGCCACGGTGCAGGTAATTGTGCGGCCCAAACCCGCCAAACCTTTCCTGAGCGGCTCCAACCAGGTGTGCGAAGGCGCCAATATCACTTTGCTGGCGAGCACACCTACGGCAGCGCAATACGTATGGCAGGCGCCCAACCAGTCTCTAACAAATACCACCGTCAATTCGCTGGCCCTGCCGGGTGTGATGGTGTCCGATTCCGGCGCCTGGAAAGTGCGGGTTGTGCAGCAAGGATGCCTGTCCGACTGGTCAGATTCACTCTTCATCCGCATTCAGCAGTACCCGGACGTAACGGGCGCTGCTACCCTAAACCCGATTTGCGCAGGCGGTATCCTGAATTTGCAGGGAAATGCAAATATCAGCAACCTGAACTGGTGCTGGACCGGGCCTTCGCCTTTCATCAGTTATCAGCAATTCGTCACCATCACGCCGGCAGTTGCAGGTATGTACAAGGTAGTGGGCAAAACCAGTTTCGGCTGCTCCGACTCCGCCTTTGTGAACGTACAGGTCATTCAGGCGCCTGTGATTGACACCATCATTTACACTGCGCCCATCTGTTCCGACGGTTCCACGGATGCTGTGCTGACGCCGATGGTGAGTTCGTCGAACGGCCCGTTTACCTACGAATGGGTAGGCCCGAACGGGCTGGTTATTTCCAGCGCGCAGGTGCTGGTCATTCCGGATGTTACTACCACCAACAATGGACCATATAAACTGACTGTCAGGGACGTACACGGCTGCACGTCCGTTTCCAAAACGACGACAGTCAACGTCGGTCCTCCCCTGGTTATTCCGCTGTTGAACCAGCATTTACCAGTTTGCGTGGGAACTCCTGTAACCATTTCCGTCACCAATGCCGGGCAGTACAACCCGAGCGCCAAATTCATCTGGGTGCGGCCCAACGGCGATACGCTGACCACGCAGTCTTTCCTGAGTTTCCCCAATGCGCAGGTATGGCAATCGGGCGTTTATTCCGTGTATGTAAATGACGGTATTTGCAAATCCGACACGTCCGCGCCGGTGATTATTACAGTGAATGCCATTCCTGCCGCGCCGGTGCTTACCTCCAATTCACCCGTTTGTGAAGGCGATGTACTGCAACTGAATGCCGCTGTGGTGGCCGGAGCAACGTACAACTGGACAGGTCCTGTCGATTTCACCTCTTCCAACTCGAATCCGACGCGGCAACCCGTCATCCTGAGTTATGCAGGCACTTACAATACTACGATTACGGTAAATGGCTGCTCGTCTCCGGCATCTCACATAGAAGTAGAGGTAATAGCCCGGCCGAAAAAACCGGTTATCATTCCCACTGTCACTACCGTATGTATTGACCAGCCCGGGGCAACGCTGACGCTAACGCTAACCAACGTAACGCCCGGTTCACAATACGTGTGGCTTAACGAGATCGGCGACACCCTTGCCGGACCACTCAGCAGCGTGAGCGTCACGTTTACACACCTGGACACCTTATTTACGGCCGGATCGCACACGTTCCGGGCTGTAGCCTGGAAAAACGGCTGTGATTCGGAAGTTTCCAATTCGTTTACCATTTCCTTCGATACCATTCCGAATAATACTGCATTTGCAGGTATGGATGGCCCGATCTGCACAGCCCTGCCTTTCAATTTAGGCGCCTCTCCGCCGGCGAGCGGTACCGGTCTGTGGAGCCAGTTGGGTACGCCTGCGGCAACGATCGCCAGCCCCGGAAGCCCCAATTCCACTGTTACCGGAATGACGCCCGGCAACATGTATCAGTTTATCTGGACGCTTTCCAGCGGCGGGTGTACGAATTATAGCCGCGACACGGTAACGCTGACCGCACAGGCACTTGAAATTCCCAATGGCGGTCCGGACCTTTATTTTTGCGACACTTCGGGTATTCACCTGAATGCCGTGCAGGGGCAGGTCGTGAGCGGTTTCTGGACGCAGCCAAGTTCCCAGGTCGGATTGGGTATAGTAATCAGCAATCCACTGGATCCGAATACGCTTATCACTGGTCTTACACCCGGCAACAAATACTTTTTTTCGTGGAATATGGGAAATGCCGGATGTGGAAACCTGCTCGATGAGGTAGCCGTTCACACTTACAGCAGGAATACAAATGCGGGCCCCGATCAGTTTCTTTGCAATAATCAGGATTGTACGTTGCTGGATGCCTCCAATCCGCTGTCATTTGAATTCGGCATCTGGACCAGTCTGACGCCGGGCATAAATATTTCAACACCCAGCAGCGATCAAACGACGATTTGCGGCTTGCAGCCCGGACCGAACGTACTGCTCTGGACGATCAACAACGATATCTGCGGCATGAACTCCCACGATACTATTGTGGTGAATTTCGAACTATTCCCGACTGCCAATCCGGATGCGCTGGATGTGATTTTTGGCTCTTCCGCAACGGTCAACGTGCTCAGCAACGACGTGGTACCCAACCAGTACAGCGTGGAAATTACCGTACCGCCTGTACACGGACGTATTACCGACACCGCTGGTCTGGGCATGTATGTGTACCAGCCGAATTCAAATTTTTCGGGTACGGATCAGATGGAGTACGAAATCTGCAATTTGAGGTGCCCCGATGCGTGTAGTTACACAACGGTCGTGTTCAACATAGCCGGGCCGGGAGATTGTTTCCTGCCCAACGTGATCACACCGAACGGAGACGACATGAACGACGCTTTCATTATTCCTGAAACCTGCGTGTCGGGCGAAGGCGGTGTGGAAGTGGAAGTCACGATTTTTAACCAGTGGGGCGACCAGGTGTTTCATGCCTTGCCTTATCTGAACGACTGGGAAGGTACCTACAACGGAAATCCGTTGCCGGCAGGTACGTATTTCTATGTGGTGCAATTCAGCGACCCGCTGTACGAAGCGAAAAAAGGATTTTTGATCCTGCAGAAATAAAACAGAACGTTCTCGCTGCTGCTAACCTGTAAGGTTTTAAAAACCTTGAAGGTTTAGTATGCTGAAGTCACGCAAAACGATTAACCAAAACGTAACATATCGATTTTCGGCCGCTTGCATGTCGCAGCTGCCGGTCGTTTTCACCGCGGCGATTCCCCCGCTCAACCGCAATTTTAATGAAACAACTATACGTTTTCGTTTCTTTTTTCCTGTTATCTACTGGCGTGCAAGCCCAGCAGGACCCGCTGTATACGCAGTTTTTTTTCAATAAAATGGCGTATAACCCCGGTTATGCGGGTAGTTTCGAATCACCCACGCTGGTGGCCGTTTACCGCAACCAGTGGATGGGCCTGGAAGGCGCTCCCAATACGCAGGTGCTTTCTTACAACCAGCGCATCCTTAACAACCGCGTGGGGCTGGGCGGAAATCTGAATCGCAGCAGCATCGGCATCACTAACAGCCTGACGCTGGATGTGACCTATGCCTACCGCATTCCGTTTAAAAGAGGAACACTCAGCATCGGACTACAACCCAGCGTACGGTATTTCCGCCAGAACTGGGCCGACCCGCGGCTGAGGGCCCTCGACCAGGGTGACCTGTCCATTCCGACCGAACCGAGCACCAAATACCTGCCCAACGTGGGTTTCGGCGCTTACTACGCCGGTTATAAATGGTACGCAGGTGTGGCGATTCCGAGGCTGGTGGCCAACAATATCGATTTTTCCGAATTCGGCGCGGATATTTCGCGCGAAGTGCAACACATCAATGCCATGGGAGGCCTCACGTTTCAGGTGAACGACGACATACAACTGACGCCGCAGGCGCTGTTGAGATACGCTTTCAATACGCCGTTCGACGCCGACATCAATGTGAGCGTGATGTTGAAAAGAAAATTTTACCTCGGCGCCACTTACAGGGTGGGTGGAGATACCAACGGCGCCGGTGAAAGCGTTGATGCCTTGCTCGGCGTACAGGCCACGGAAAACCTCTTCATGTGCCTGTCGTACGACATCGGTTTTACGCGGTTGCGGAAATTCAACAACGGCTCGGTGGAGGCTACGGTGCGCTGGTATTTCAATCCGCCGGCGGATCTTTTGGACGGAGACATTGAAAAACCATTGTAATTATTTGAAAATCAATTACCTATAATAAATGTTTCACAAAATAATCGTAAGTTTTTTCCTCCTGCTCTTTTGTTCGCTGACGGTATTCGCCCAGAATTCGTCGAAAAGCAAATCCAAGGACCGCTTTCGCGAAAAAGACGACCGCAAGTACCCGGTGCGCATCGAAAACGCCAAGGAACTGAATTCGAAAGGCACGGATTATGCACCGATGTTTTATGACGGCGGTATCATGTTCGTTTCCGACCGGCCCACCAAGGGAAGTTCCGGGAAATACCACCAGGTGTTTTATTCGCCGTTCGACGTGATCGGCCTGCCTTCCACACCCGATCTCTTCGAGTTCAACGTGAACAAAAAATCGGAGTTCCACGAGGGGCCTATGACCTTTTCCCGCGATTTCAAAAAAGCCTACATCACCCGCAACAACAATAAGGACGGCGTGATCAAAGCGGATAAATCGGGCAAAAAATCAGTGCTGAAGATCTATGAAACCAAATTCGGTTTCCCCGACTGGACGCCGCCTGCGGAACTGGAGTTCAACAGCGACGAGTATTCCTGCAAACACCCCAGCCTGAGTCCCGACGGCACCAAACTGTTTTTCGCTTCCGATATGCCGGACGGCTACGGCGGCTACGACCTGTACGTGGTGGGTAAAACCACCTATGGCTGGGGCGAGCCGATCAACCTGGGGCCTACGATCAATACCGATAAAAACGAGGTATTCCCGTACATGAGCCTCTCGGGTGCGCTGTTTTTCTCTTCCGACGGCCATGCCAACAACCTCGGCGGACTGGACATTTTCTTTGTCAACAAGCCGCTCACCGACCCTTCGGAGATCGTGAACATGGATACGCCCTTCAACTCCTCGGGCAACGACCACAGTTTCATCATCGACAAGGACGGCAAACGCGGCTTTTTCGCCAGCGACCGTGTCGGCGGCTACGGCAAGGAAGACATATACCGCTTCGAAGCAGACAAAGGCCTCGAAGGCACCGGCAAACCGGAGGTTAATCCGGTTGCCATTACCGTGCTCGACGCCAAAACGAACCAGCCGATCAAGGGCGCTTCCATTCGTATCCTGCAGCCTTCCGACGACGGTTTCGTGAGCGGCAGCAAGGATTTTTACACCTTCGACCTCTTGCCGGTACAGGATCAGCCCAATGCCCTGAGCCTTCAACTGGTGCGCAAAGGCGCCGAAAAACTGGGCGAAGCCGATCTTTTCTCCAACGTGGCCGGGGAAGCCAAAACGGAATTCACCCGATACCGGAGTTATTTGGTGTTCGTGAGTGTGGACGGCTACCGTACCAGCGAACGCCTGATTTCGGTAGATACGGAAACCAATATGAGCCTGAGTTTCAAAATGGAGGAGGCGCCGGTGTGTATGCGTTCGGGCGGTATTATTTCTACCGTGGAATTCGGAACGCGTATCGCCAATGCCATGATCAAATTCGTGCACAAGGTGTCGGGCTATACCGAAACCGTGCGTACCAACCTCAACGGCGAATTCGATGCCTGCCTGTCGATGGATGGGGACTACGTTGCTTACGTGCAGCGTGAAGGCTTCCTGAATGAAAATTTCAAAGTAACCGTCGGCAAGGGGCTCACGCCTTACGAAGAGATCAAAATGCGCGCTGTGCCTGGCACCAACGCCGAGGAAACGATGCCGCTGGCCAATGGCCTGTATGTCGGTTCGGTGCTCGTAATGGATAAAATTTTCTACGAGTACAACAAGGCCACGCTGAATCAGGGCGCCGTACGTCACCTCGATGCATTGGTGGACCTGATGAAAAAATATCCGGAAATGGAAGTCGACCTCGTAGCGCATACCGATACGCGGGGCGACAAACGCCTGAACCAGGAACTGACCGACGAACGGGCCAAAAACGCCAAAACGTACATGGTGTATAAAGGCGTGGAAGCGCAGCGTATCAATGCCTTCGGCAAAGGGGAAACACAGCCCCGCAACCACTGCACGGAAGGCGTGGAATGCACCGACGAGGAACACCAGCAGAACAACCGCCTGGAAGTGCTGATCCGGAAACTCGGCAAACCGCTTCGTCCATAGTTTGTATCCTTAACGTATCGTTTAGTCAACCATCCGTCATAAAACGTTTGTTTTTCAGTTTTAGCAAAATCTGAAGCAGCGGCCTGTTCCGAACATGATTTGGAACAGGCCGTATTTTTAATGTTATTACAGAAGTTTATCGGGCATTTCCCGTTTATAAAGAATGAAGTTTGCGCCCGTGAAAAATGTTCAAAATCGCTTGTTTTATGTATCGTACCTTTGCATGTGACAAAACGCTATTTGTGGTGTTTCAATAAGGTTACGATCACTCAACCGGATTGCGCGTATGATCTTGAAAAGTTTAATGCCGGCCTTTTTTCTGGTAATTCCGCTGTTTCTCACCGCTGGTGGACCTCTTGACGATAATTCCAAAGCAGGTCCTGACGGCCCTTATGTGCTGTACAGGGGGCATAAAATCGTGGTAAAAACGGTCGAAATGCGCGATACGCAGGCGGTTGTCAAAGTACAGGTGTATGAGAACAAATCCGCCATTCAACTGACGTGCCAGGGCCCCGACCCCGAGGATGTTTTTTCTTTTCAACTGAAACAGTCTTTTGAAAACGAACCTACCCGCTACGAACTTCCCGCCAGAATGCTGGTCCTTTCCGATATTGAAGGAAATTTCAAAGCTTTCAAAACCATGTTGCTCGGCGCAAGGGTAATCGATAAAAATTTCAAATGGACTTTCGGTGATGGCCATCTGGTATTGCTGGGCGATTATTTCGACCGCGGAACAAACGTTACCGAGTGCCTCTGGCTCATTTACAAACTCGAATCCGAAGCGGCAGCAGCAGGTGGTAAAATTCATTTTATCCTCGGCAACCACGAGGTTCTCAACCTGCAGGGCACTTCCCAATACGCCCGTAAAAAATACATAGAAAATGCACACGTGCTGGGCGAACCCTATGGACGCCTGTACGACAACAACACCGAAATAGGACGCTGGCTGCGCACCAAAAATTCCATCGAACTCGTGGGTGATTACGTGTTCTGCCATGGCGGCATCAGTCCTGAACTGGCCAGTTCCGGCCTTTCCCTGGAAAACATCAACGACCTGGGCCGGCAGAACCTCGGCAAACGTTTCGAGGAAATAACGAGCCCCGAAGCACAACTCGTTTTCGACCTCAAAAAAGGTATCTACTGGTACCGGAATGCGGCAAAAAACACGCTCGACATTTCCGAACTGGGAAATATCCTCGATTTTGCCGACGCCAAACGGATGGTGGTCGGACACACGCTTCAGCCCGATATCACGGCCCATTACGGCGGCAAGGTCATCTGTATCGATCTGTATCACGAAGAAAATATGCGCCAGGGTTTTATGAAAACGCTCTGGATCGAAGACGGCGCCGCTTATACCCTGAGCAGCAAAGGGGAAAAATCTTCCGTTTTTAATGTCACTTTTTATCAAAAATCGGGCACGCCTGTTTCCGCAGGTACAGGTAAAAATTAACTTTGCCACTTTAAACAACTTCGCACTTCGCACTGCCGACTTCGCACTTAATTTACTTTGGTTATGAAAAATCTGCTTTATACAGTTCTCTTATCTTTTATAGTTCTGCCGGCCGTTCAGGCACAGGGCATCGAGTTTTTCCACGGCACCTGGGCTGAAGCCCTGGAAAAAGCCAAGACCGAGGAAAAGATCATTTTTGTAGATGCGTTTGCATCCTGGTGCGGCCCGTGCAAACGTATGGCCAGCCAGACCTTCCCAGATCCGGAAGCGGGCAATTATTTCAATGCCAATTTTATCAATATGAAAATTGACATGGAAAAGCCGGAAAACACCGAATTCGCAGAAAAATATCCGGTCGGCTCCTACCCGACGTTGATGTTCATCGATGCTGCCGGAAAAGTCGTGCTGAAAGAAGTGGGCGCCAAAAACGTGGAACAACTCATCGCCACCGGCCAGAAAGCCCTGGGTAAAAGTGACAAATCCGTCGATTTTGAAAAAAAATACAACGAAGGCAGCCGCGAGCCGCAACTGATGTACGACTACGTGCGCGCACTCAATGCCAGTGGCAAACCTTCGCTGAAAATCACCAACGAATACCTGAATTCGCAGAAAGATCTGACCACTGAATTCAACCTGAAATTCATTCTGGAAGGAACCGTCGATGCCGACAGCCGGGTATTCGACCTGCTCATGAAATACCAGAAAGAAGTGACTAAACTGGTTGGCGATCTGGCTGTAACCACCCGTATCGAAAAAGCCTGCCGCAACACACTCCGCAAAGCCATCGAGTTCAAAAATGAATCGCTCCTGGCCGAAACGAAAGCCAAAATGAAATCGGCATTGCCTGGAAAAGCCGATGCATTCGCCTGCAGCGCCGACATGGATTATTTCCTGGCTACCAAAGACGTAAAGCGCTATCTTAAATCCGCACAGTCTTTCCAGAAAAGCGAGATCAAAAACAACGCCGCGCAATTGCACGACCTGGTCATCCGGATCATGCGCGCCTTCCCGGAAGATAAAAACGTGATCGATCAGGCCGAAAAATGGGCCAAAACGGCGGCTGAAAACGGTGGACTTCCGGAATATTACATGACGCTGGCCGGTGTTTACAAAACACAGGACCATGCCGACAAAGCCCGCGCCGCTGCCTTAAAAGCCAAAGAACTGGTAGGCGACAAAGACGAAAACTTCAAACTGAAAATCGACTACTTCATCGAATCGCTGCAAGGGTAAAATGCGCTTCCTGCTTATTCGGTTTTCAGGCATCTTGTAAGTAAGTCATCCGATGACTCGGAGTCATCGGATGACTTACTTACAAGATGCCTGAAAACCGAATAAGCAGTACTTTTTTTCATCCCGAATTTTTCCTGACTGGAAAAATTCGGGATTTTTTTTGCCGGCAAGCCCCCATTTTTGTCTGCTTTTTTTAGCATACTATCGGATAAAACCTTCCTTTCGCCGCAATTCCATCCGGCGTGGTCGAGCAAAACGGCGCTGCATTGAACCCGGGCCTACGTTTGCAGAAAACCAACTCAAATGTTACCCGATATCGCCGCATGGTGGCAGCACCTTCCTCCTTCCGAACAAATCTTCTGGGCTATAGCATTGATTTCCAATGTGTTGTTTGGCATATATGTCGCGCTGCAATTTTTAGGCGGCCATGATTCCGACATACACCACGACCACGATGGTCCGTACTGGGGCATTTTAAGTATTCGTGGAATACTTGCCTTCGGGATGTTTTTAGGCTGGGCCGGGCTGGTAGCGCTGCGTGCAGGTTTCAGTATGCCTGCTGCACTTGTTATCGGCACGGCGGCCGGTTTTGTGGCCGCATGGCTGGCATGGCGTTTAATCCTCTTGTTATTGCGCTTGCAGGTATCCGGTACGCTCGACCCGGAGCAGGTAGTAGGCCTCACCGGCGAAGTACACCTGCGCATTCCGGCACATCAACAGGGCGCCGGCAAAGTTATGGTCGAGGCCCAGGGCGCACTTCGTGAACTGGAAGCCATATCGGAGTCCGAAGCCATCCCGACCGGCAGCGCTATCCGGATTGTAGGCCTTACAGAAGAAGGCATTTTTATCGCACAGGCACTTGAATAAACAAACCCAAATTTCACTGGCAAATGACCCTCATTTGCATTCTCCAACCATTTCAACTTAAACCCTATGTCATCAGTTCTTTTGTTGATTATCTTTTTGATAGTCTTCCTTTTTATTGTCGCGGTCGTATTCATTTCCCGCTACAAGCGATGTCCGTCCGACCGCATTCTGGTCATTTACGGTAAAACCGGCGCCGGTCAGTCGGCGCGATGTGTACACGGCGGCGCGGCGTTTATCTGGCCGGTTATTCAGGATTATTCTTTCCTTGATCTGACCCCTATTTCCATCGATGTCGATCTGCGCAACGCACTTAGCAAACAAAACATCCGCGTGGACGTGCCTTCGCGTTTTACCGTCGGTATTTCTACCGAACCGGCCGTTATGACCAATGCCGCCGAGCGCCTGCTGGGGCTCGACAGCCCGGCCATCAAAACGGTTTCGCACGATATCATTGTCGGACAAATGCGCCTCGTGATTGCCACGATGGACATCGAGGAGATCAACGCCGACCGCGACAAGTTTTACAGCAACGTATCGCACCACGTGGAAAGCGAGTTGAAAAAAATCGGTCTGCGCCTGATCAACGTCAACGTGACCGACATCCATGACGAATCCGGTTACATCCAGGCACTCGGTAAGGAAGCCGCTGCAAAAGCCGTGAACGATGCCCGTATTTCCGTAGCACAAAAAATCCGCGACGGTAGCATCGGTGAATCCGAAGCGCAACGCGAAATGCGTATCAAGGTCTCCGAAACGCAGGCCTTGTCCATGGTCGGTGAAGCCGAAGCCCTGCAAATGCAGCGCTCCAAGGTGGCCGGCGCCGAGGCCGAGGCTGCGTCCGGAGAAGCCGAAGCACAGCAACTACAGCGTATCCGGGTAGCAGAAGCCAATGCGCGTGCCATCGAAGGCGAAAACCTGGCCCGCATTCAGGTAGCCAAATCGGAAGCCGAGCGCCGGCAGGCAGAAGCCGAATCGACGCGAATGGCCATGACCGCCGAAAAAGTACAGTCGGCGAAAGCCCTCGAAGATGCGTACAAAGCGGAAGAATCGGCCGAGTTGGCCCGTGCAGCCCGTGAACGTGCTACCCGCGAAGCCGACGAACTGATACGCGCGGAGATTGAAAAACAGAAAATCGAGATCGCCGCAGAAGCGCAGGCCGAACAGACGCGCCGCATCGCCCGCAGTGAAGCCGACGCTATCTTTATGCGCCAGGAAGCCGAAGCGCGCGGTTTGCTGGAAGTACTGAGCAAACAGGCCGAAGGTTTCCAGAAAATCGTGGATTCCGCCGGCGGAAATACCCGCGAAGCCGTGCTGCTGTTGATCGCCGATAAGTTGCCCGAACTGGTGAAAACCCAGGTGGAAGCCATCAAAGGCATCAAGATCGACAAAGTGACGGTGTGGGAAGGAGGCGGACAAAGCAACGGCGACGGAAATTCAACGTCCAACTTTATCTCCGGGTTGTATCGTTCGGTGCCGCCGCTGACCGATTTGCTGAATATGGCCGGTATGGAATTGCCCGAGTATATGGGTAAAAAACAACCTGCGGTCGAAAGCAAGGTGGAAGGTTAAGTTTGGCCAAAAACGAAAGAGGCGCCCTGGATGTCCAGGGCGCCTCTCTTTATTGTTCGAACGCGTGTTGTTCCATTTTTTCCAGGCTCCATCCGGTACCACCCTTCACTTCGAAGTGCCCGAATCCCGTTACGTTGAAAACTTTCACCTTTTCAGCCGCCGCCGGAGCATTTTCCTGAGTGGTGACAAAAACGTAACGGATACCGTTCGTATCTACCAATGCCAGGCTGGTTTTAGGCCGGTATTCCACATGCTTTATTTTGATATCTGAAAAATCCCACTCACAACCCTGCACCTTGAAGTACTCGTCTACATTTCCGGCATGGTTGTAATGAAAAACGGCGAAATCCGTTCCGGATCGCTTCAATTCATAATGAACGGGCAGGCTACCCGGGACAAAATTCATAAACAGAAAGCCGGCCAGCAGCAGTAATGCCGGAAAGCATAAAAAGCGCATTTTTTTCATATGGTTTTATGTATAAAGTGAAATAAGGATAAATATCAGTGTATAGAGCCTTGATATCAAAGGCAGCGGGCAATATTTTTCGATTATTCTTCAGGAGCAGGGCGCCTGGGAGTTTCCTTATCAAAATTCATTTTGAATCCGATGCGCTGATTAGGCTCCGGCGCATCGTCGTCGTAATCTTCCCAGTTGGTGATGTCCGCCACGAAGGTTTCCATGTGCCGCAGGAAATACGGCTCCTTGAGTTCTTCCGGCCGGTAAATCGCAATCGTTTTGGGCGGTTGCGGCTGACCGTATTTTTCGATAAAAGGGAAATTGATGAGCACCAGCACCTTGCCGTTGAATAGTTGCTGATAGATCAGGTTGCCGTTGTTCTTGATCAGATCGCGCTTGATGCCATTGCCGACGGGTTCGCTCAGGCCGCTGGCCACGCTGCCCAACGAAAACGTAACGGCTTCCAGATTGGCAATATCGCTGCGCACCTCGATAGTACCGTCCAGCCCGGAAGAGGCAGATAAAGCCGTCAGTTGATCAATGATGACCTGTTTCAGCGATTGCTGCCAGGTTTCGCGGTAGCGTTTTGTGTTGTGCAACACTTCCTGGTAACGGTCTACTTTGCGCTGGAGGCTGAAAAGATCCTGGTCGTTCAGTGCCATGGTTGAGAGTTGAGAAGTTGAGGCGTTAAGAGAATCCGAGAGAAACGGGTAGATGTTCACCACTAGTCAGGTCATCACGTCTTCAAATACGCGCATCCTCAAATCCTCATAAATCATTCAGCAGCCGTTTGTTGCCCGGCTTCCTGTTTGGCGCGGTTGCGTTTTCCGAAAAATTTGGGGTGCACCACCAGCAGTCCGAAGGACTCTCCGTCCTCCTTGCCTGTTTTGGAGTGGTGTGCGCCATGCGCCCGCAGGATGGCCCTGGAATAAAGGCTGTCGAGTTGCCGGAACCAGCTAAAACGACGGTGAATGTACACGTCGTGAATCAGGAAATACGTCAGCCCGTACAGGGAAATGCCCACGCCGATGAACAACACCCAAAAATGTGTGCTCAAAGAGCCGTACATGTAACAGAACGCCGAAGGAATCGCGAATACCAGGAAAAACCGGTCGTTTTTTTCAAAAAAGCCGTGCTTTTCGTGTTTGGGGCGGTGATGGTCTTCATGCCAGTCCCATAAAAGTCCGTGCATGAGAAATTTGTGGGTGAACCACGCCATAAATTCCATTCCGACGTATGCGGCCAGCGTGATCAGGGTGTAAGAAAGCCAGGTTGCCATATCTCGAATGTGATTTTTATTTACTGGTATAGGTATTCGTGTTTAGCATACGAATGACCATACCGAAACGTACAGATGACAAAAACACGCAAACAGCAATTTTTGCCGAAAGTTTGTTGTTTCCACGGAAAAGGTAAAGCATGTAAGTTTGCGCTCCAAAAATTTAAGCACCTTTGCCCCTTTATAGTTTGTTTGTTTTTTGTGTTTCGTGTTTAGAATCTGGTTGACTGCTAACCCTTTATGAAACATAAAAACCCAAACACCCTCTCCTTTAGCGTTTGAACCGGAATGACTTATCGCGACACACTCGACTACCTGTACCGGCAACTGCCGATGTTCCAGCGTGTCGGTCCGGCAGCTTATAAAAAGGACCTCACCAACACCCTGGCGCTTTGCGAACACCTGGGCAATCCGCAACACCGTTTTAAGAGCATACACATTGGCGGCACCAATGGAAAAGGCTCGGTAAGCCATATGCTGGCGGCCATTTGCCAGGCTGCCGGCCTCAAAACGGGGCTGTACGTCAGCCCGCACTACAAGGATTTCCGCGAGCGCATCAAAGTAAATGGAACGTATATTCCACAAAGCCGCGTGGTCGAATTTGTAGAAAAAAACCTCGATGCCATCGAACGCATCGAGCCTTCGTTCTTCGAACTCTGCGTGGCCATGGCGTTCGATCATTTTGCCCGCGAAAAAGTAGACGTCGCCATTGTGGAAGTAGGCCTCGGCGGCCGGCTCGACAGTACCAACGTCATTACCCCGCTGCTGAGCGTCATCACCAACATCAGTTACGACCACCAGAACCTGCTCGGCGAAACGCTGCCGGAAATTGCCGGCGAAAAAGCGGGTATTATCAAACCCGGTATTCCGGTCGTGATCGGTGAAACGCACCCCGAATCGGCGCCGGTTTTTGAAAAAAAAGCCCGCGAAACAGGCGCGCCGATCGTTTTTGCCGATCAACATTTTCAGGTGAAGGAAAGTGCTTCAACAGACTGGCTTTCAAGTATTTATACCGTCAGCAAAAACGGTGTTCCTTACCTGGAAAACCTGAAAGTCGCAGCCGGAGGGCCTTTTCAAAGCCGCAACGTAGCCACGGTTGTACAAGCCTGGCAAATACTCGGCGCAACCAGCCTCCCCGAAATTGCCGGTCAGGAAATACTGCGTACAGGGCTGTCCGAATTGCGCACGCTCACCCGTTTCATGGGCCGCTGGCAGATCATCGGCGAACAACCGCTGATACTCTGCGACAGTGCGCACAACGAAGCCGGGCTGCGTATAGCCTTCGAACGGATCGGCACGATGCCGTTTCGCCAATTACATATCGTAACGGGATTTGTGAACGATAAGGACGTAACCAAAACGTTGGGCTATTTTCCCGTTCAGGCGCGCTACTATTTTGCCAAAGCGGATATTCCACGCGGACTCGAGGCAACTGTTTTGCAGGAAAAAGCAGCAGGTTTCGGATTACACGGCCGCGCGTACACTTCCGTGCGCAATGCCCTGAAAGCCGCACGCCGCGCTGCACAACCTGATGATATGATTGTCGTGATTGGCAGTATTTTCGTGGTAGCAGAAGCGATTTAGTGAGTTGTGAGTAGTCAATTGTGAGTATAAGCCACACACAGTTGCCGCAACAACTCACCATTCACAACTCACCATTCACAACTGACAACTGACCATTCACAACTCACATCTGACAACTCACTATTCACAACTCACAAAATGAAATATTTTCTTTTTCCGGTTTTCGTGTTTTTGTTTTGGTGTAGCGGCGTATCGGCGCAAACGGCTACCGTATTCGGACGGATCAGCGATGCATCCAGCGAGCAACCGATCGAACTGGTGACCGTGTATGTGAAAGGCGGAAAAAGCAATACCACTTCCGACGAACGCGGCAATTATTCCATACAAGTGCCTGCCGGACAGCGCGTTACGCTCGTTTTCCGACGCGTGGCATTTAAGGAAACGACTGCTGATGTGTTGTCTATGTCGCCGGGCGCCCGGTTTGCACTCGACCTGGCCATGGCCCCCGTTCAATCAAATCTGGAAGTCGTGATCAGCGAACGCCGGCTCGACGACGGCGGAATGGTGAAGGAAAAAAACCTCAAAGACCTGCGCCTCCTGCCCAGCGCTACCGGCAACCTGGAAAGTGTACTTCCCCACCTGGCGCTCGGTACCTCGATGGGCTCGGGCGGCGAACTCACGTCGCAGTACCAGGTGCGCGGCGGCAACTACGACGAAAACCTCGTGTACGTCAACGATTTTGAAATATACCGCCCGCAACTTATCCGTGCCGGCCAGCAGGAAGGTCTCACGTTCCCGAACATCGATCTGACGCGCGACCTGTCGTTTTCTTCCGGCGGTTTCCAGTCGAAATACGGCGACAAAATGTCGTCGGTACTCGACATCAAATACAAACGTCCCGACAGTCTGCGCGCCAGCGCCAATGCCAGCCTGCTGGGCGCTTCGGCGCACCTCGAAGGCAGCGCCCGGCTCAAAAAAGACGATTACCGCGCGTTTCGGTACCTGGTGGGGGCGCGTTACAAAACCACCCAGTTGCTGCTCGGCAGCCTCGACGTGGAAGGCGAGTACACGCCGAATTTTACGGATATTCAAACCTACCTGACGTATGACCTGAGCCGCTCCTGGCAGGTCGGTTTTATTGGAAATTACAACCGTTCGGTGTATCGTTTCAAACCGCAAAGCCTCGCCCGCGCATTCGGACTCGTGGATTATGCGCTCCAGTTGCGAACGGCGTTCGAAGGCCAGGAACTCGACGATTTTACCCAGGCGATGGGTGGCGTTTCGTTTACTTTTTTGCCTGAACGGGAACACAATCCGTTGTACCACAAATTTTTAGCCTCTACCTGGCGCAGTCAGGAAAACGAGCGTTTCGATATTCTGGGCTATTACATTCTGGGCGAACTGGAGGAAAACCTGGGCTCCGACGATTTCGGAGAGATTGTCAATATCCTCGGCGAAGGCACGCAGCACACCTGGGTGCGCAACTACCTCACCGCCGACGTGCGCAACGTGGAATACAAAGGCGGCATCGAACTGCAACACGACAGCATCAATGCCGGGCTGGTGCGCAGCCACTTCCTGCAATGGTCCGCAAAATGGCAGAACGAGCAGATTCTCGATAAGATCAACGAATGGGAGCGCCTCGATTCGGCCCTGTACTCGCTGCCATATGACACCACGGTGTTGTTGGTCCGCAAAGTGCTGAAAACCCGAAACAGCCTGCAAAGCGACCGTTTCAGCGCTTTTTTTCAGGACACCTGGACCTGGCGCAAAGACGGCGTGCGGGAAATTCAGGCCATTGCCGGTGCGCGCGGACAATACTGGACCCTGAATGGCGATTTTTTCGTTACCCCACGCGCCCAGATTTTGTATAAACCGCTGAATACCAAACTCGACGTTTCTTACCGGCTTTCCACGGGTTTGTACTTCCAGCCCGCTTTTTACCGGGAAATGCGCGCTTTGAACGGCACGGTGAACACCAACCTGAGCGCCCAG
>JAKQJD010000094.1 GCA_029561355.1 Bacteroidota bacterium
GATGCCGGGGTTATTTGATGCGCCGGCTGCTTCCATTTTCAGGATCCACGCCATTTCATTGGCATTCACGTACAAAATCCCTTCTTCCGGGTCGGCGCCGGCGCCACCCCATTCCGCGCCGCCGTCGTAGCCGGGCAGCAGGAATACCCCGTCGAGATTGGGCGGAGCGAAGCGCCTTTTGTCGGCCGCCCGGAAAATCTTGAGCAATTCTTCCCGGTTTTCAGCGTAGGGGCTCAGGTCGTTTTCCGTGAGGTCGGAAGCCTGGCGTGCAAAGGGCTTAGGCAGTACGGGCACCGGTTGTGTGGGCCACGCCTGTTCATCCTGCAAACCGGAAGCAGGCGCCGGTACTTCCTCGATGTCGAATAAAGGAACGCCGGTTTTCCGGTCGAACACGAATACGTAACCCTGTTTGGTCACCTGCGCAACGGCGTCGATGGTTTGCCCGTTTCTTTTTACCCGGAGCAGATTCGGCGGCGCAGGCAGGTCGCGGTCCCAGATGTCGTGGTGGGTAAACTGGTAATGCCACAATCTTTTTCCCGTGCGGGCATCGAGGGCGAGCAGGCAGTTGGCATAGAGGTTGGAACCTGTGCGGTGGCCGCCGTAAAAATCGGGCGACGCGGAGCCCGTCGGCACGTACAGAATGCCCGCTTCGCGGTCGACGGCCATACCCGCCCAGTTGTTGGCAGCGCCGGTTTCCGTGTTTGTATAGGCCTTTTTGTTGTCCCAGGTTTCGTAGCCCGCTTCGGAAGGATAGGGGATGGTGTGAAAAGTCCAGGCAAGTTTTCCGGTGACGACGTCGAAAGCGCGGATATCGCCGGGCGCCGCATCGGTGCCCTCGGACAAACGTACCGGCATGACAATGAGGTTTTCGAAAACGGTACCGGGCGTATTGGAAATAATGAATTTGTTTTGAGCCTGCGCGGGAAGTCCTTCATGCAAATCGACGGAGCCACCCTGGCCGAAGGTTTCAATGGGTTTACCGGTTTTTGCATTCAGCGCCCACAATCTGGGGCCGATGGTATACAAAATACGCTGGTCGGAACCATTCGACCAGTATGCCACGCCGCGGCTGGTGCTGTGCCAGGCTTTCAGCGGATCGCCGAAATGCCAGATTTCCCGCCCGGTGGCCGCATCGAGTGCGAAGGCCTGTACGCTGGCACTTACGCCGTAGAGCATGCCGTCGACGATGATCGGGCTCATTTGCATCTGGCCGGTGTCGGGAGCCGCATAGGTCCAGGCCAGTTTGAGCCGGGTCACATTTTCGGTATTGATTTGCGTAAGTTCGGAGTAGTGGTTGCGATCGGGACCGCCGAGGTACTCCCGCCATTGCGTATAATCGATGGAAGAGGGGTTTTTTAATAAAAGTGTGCACAAGAGGACAAGGGAAAAAACTACTTTCATACGGCGCGGATGGTATTTGCAGCAAATCCTTATGTGTGAATGGATGCTGTTTCCGGCGATAAATCTACAAATGTTCTACAAAGGTTGGGCTTCTACAAAAGTTAGGCTTCTCCGAAGCCAATAAACTCATAAACCCATAAACTAATAAACCTGTAAACCTTTACAACGGTCAGGCTTCTCCGAAGCCGATGGTTCTACCGAAACCCCATTTTCCATTTTTGCGCAATGCGCATGGCTGTTTCCAGCATATAAGGCGCCCATTTTTCCGTTTCCCAGGCGGTGTTGGCCAGTTCGGAGGCGGCGAGCAACTGACGTGCTTCGGCGTACGAACCGGCGTTTTCCAGTATTTCGGAGAGATGGAATTGCTGCCGGTGCAGGATTTCGTCTTCGGCGGGTTGGTTGGGCAGGGTGAATTTTTCCGGAAGAAATAAATTAACAGGTGGTGCTTCAATTTGCTCTTTCCGGCGAATGACAGCATTCATCGTATTAAAATCCCGCTGAAACTGCCGTCTGCTGGCGTCCGTTTTTAACCCTGTGCCGAGTTGTTCCAGCACCACGAATTTCAGGTTCGGGCAAATGCCGATAGCATGTTCCAGCAACTGAAATACCTCGTCCGGTACCGAATCATCATGGGTGTCGCGGCGAACCCGGCGGCCGGGTAGCAGCGGCGAATCTTCCCAACTGCCGCCGGAAATATGGATTTCCCGGACGCGGTCGAGCGGGTACATTGGCAGCAGCGCCTCCGCATCCAGGGCAAAATTGTGGGCCTGGCAATACAGGTTGTGCAGGTCGAGAATAATAAACCCGTTGACCGGTTCGATCAGTTGATGCAGAAAGTCGCCGTGCTTTTTTACTTCGTCGAGGGAATACGAAAAAGCCAGGTTCTCCAGTCCTACCGGGCACTCGCAGGCCGCCTGAATGCGCCGGAGCCGGTCATGGCCGATGGCGAGTGTAGCCCGCGTAAATGGCAGGCTGATCGGGGCGCCCGCATGAAAATCGGCGCCGGTCATAAATCCGAAATGTTCGGTGATGTGGTCGAACCGAAAAACACCGCTCAGCCGCTTCAGATGGTCCAGCCATTCCTGCTGTTCGGGTAGCCATTTTCCGGAAAAAAGCGAAAAAAACACGCCATGCCCAACGAGGCGGCCTTCGTTGCCGAATTCGTGCAGCAACGCGTCGAACCAGGGTGGTATGTCCCTCACTTTATACAAGGTATCGAACGACCATTCCACGGCC
>JAKQJD010000006.1 GCA_029561355.1 Bacteroidota bacterium
AACAGCGATCACAACAACCATTGCCAACAACGCGGTCACGGTCGCAAAAATGCAGACACTTGCCGGGCTTTCCGTGTTGGGCAGATCGGCAAACTCTACCGGCAACATGGCCGCGATAACCGGAACGGCAGCGAACCAGTACCTGCGCGTCAATTCGGGCGGTACGGCGCTGGAATGGGGGACAATTACCGCTGTGACAGGATCGGGCGCGGCGGGGCAGGGAACGTACTGGACTGGAACGAATACGGTTGCAGGTAGTGCCGCATACTTGGTTGACGTGACCAATGGCAGAATCCAGTTAAACACAACCGGGTCGGCAGTAACACCAACCGCGCATTATGAGGCAAGGGTCACATCTGGTACAAATGATGAAATGTTCCGGTTTGTCGGCAACGTAGCAGAGGTTTTGGGTATACTCCGAAACGACAGGAATGTATCGGGGGCAGGGTCGTCTGTATTTGAGGCGCAGGTTGGCGGCGCGAATGCCGGAGACCCCTACACGCGCTACACGGTAAACGGGCTTAATCAATGGGTTGTCGGTATAGATAACAGCGATGGCGATGCATTTCGCATACTAAACCAGGCGAATCCATCAAGCGGATCTGTTGGAGGTGAGGGCGTGAGGATTCAGACCGGCGTCACGACAAAGGTGGGCATAAATAAAACCGTGGCCGTTGAGGTAATGGATGTCGGTGGGAATATCAGGGGCAATGTTATAAAGACGCAGAATACCGCTACCGCCACATTTGCAATCGGGACAGGGGCCGGAACTGGCGGGTCTATTGACGCGGCAAATACCAGGTGGAGGGGCAACGGCGGGAAGTGTAGATTCACTGTTGGCACAAGCCCAGTAGCAAATGCGGATGTTTTTACAATGACAATAGGCGCAGCATACAAATTTACAGACGCAGATCCTGTGGTGTCCGGCAGTCTTGCAAACTCAGCAACCGGGTTCTATGGATTTTACGATAACGCTACCGGAAAAATGACTGTTAGATACAGCGGCACGCTCGCGCCTGGCACATATTGGGTAAACTTTCAAATGATAGGACAATGATAACAGTAGCAGACGGCCCAATCGTAACGGGCATTACAGACGACGCAAAACGCACGTTCGATGCCGGCACGGTGACGTATGAATGTGAATTGAACGGTGAAACGGGGAACCTGACCGCGTTCGTGTCATTCATCGACGTGGACGGAAAGAACCCGATTCGCTATCGCGGCCCCGAATACGGGCCAACCGATATAACAATGGGTTCCGAATCGGTCACAAATCCAAATACCATTTTTCGTAGGGAGTTGGAAAAGGCCGTGAAGTCGTACCTGGAAACCGCAAACCCAACCGCAACATTCACAATCGTATGAAAAAAACAGCCAAAACCTTTTTACTGCTTCTATTATCCGCACCCTGTTTTTCGCAGGTCACGTACATAGTTGAGCGATTGAAACCGGACAGTATTTTTCTGACTGAATTAATTGAAAATCCGGTACAGGGCAGCCCACGGCAACAGAACATTGTTACTTCGGTGTTACTGAAAAGCGAATCA
>JAKQJD010000007.1 GCA_029561355.1 Bacteroidota bacterium
AACAGCGATCACAACAACCATTGCCAACAACGCGGTCACGGTCGCAAAAATGCAGACACTTGCCGGGCTTTCCGTGTTGGGCAGATCGGCAAACTCTACCGGCAACATGGCCGCGATAACCGGAACGGCAGCGAACCAGTATTTGCGGGTCAATTCGGGCGGTACGGCGCTGGAATGGGGGGCAATTACTGCCGTGACCGGATCGGGCGCAGCAGGACAGGGAACGTATTGGACGGGAACGAATACAATAGCGGGTAGCGTGGTTTATTTGGTTGACGTTACAAATGGCAGAATCCAGTTAAACACAACCGGGTCGGCAGTAACACCAACCGCGCATTATGATCTAAGGGTTGGAACCGTTTCGGGTAATGACATTGCTGCTCATCTGCAAGGCAGCGTTTCAAACGACTGGACAGCGACCCTCTACAATACCAGGTCGGCAGCCGGGGGCGCAAATTCGATATGGGAGGCAAAGGTTGCAGCAACAACGAGCGGCGATCCGTTTTACCGTGCAATAGTCACAGGCGGAAAAACATGGTCATGGGGGGTGGATAACTCCGACGCGGATAAATTCAAACTACGCCCGCAGGTCGATCTTGCCACAGGGGCTACTGGCGGCGAAGGGTTGACAATTACCGCAGCCGTAACCCCGCTTGTAGGCATAAACACAGATGCGCCCGCGCACCCACTTGACGTGAATGGTATCGCACGGGCGCTGACATGGACAAGTAGAACAGATGCAACCGGGGCAACGTCAACCTTCGGGTTAGGCGCAGGCGGTAGTCCTTCCCTTTTTGCAGCAGTTTACCCAAACGGGAACATGGGCACAATCCGGTTCACTACCGGGTCAAGCCCAACCGCAAACGCGGTTATTGTGAACGTCGTACCACCGGCAGCGGTGCGCCACGCAAATAAAATCTATGTAACATTCTCCCCGCTCAACGCAGCAACGGCGGGAGAAATCGACAAGTTTTACATAGACCCATCCGGTACAACGCCAGGAAACATTGCCTTTAAATCAAACGGCGCATTAACTGCCGCAACCGAATACTATCTTTCATTTATCGTAATGGGACATCAATGATAACATTTACCGGAGACCCAATTTATTTGGGCGACAAACAAATTTTCGACAACAGCACAAATCTGTTGATTGACAGTAAGCGCAGAAATGACGCTTCAATAATTGCCACTGTTTACGCGGAGGTTTCCGGCGAAGTAGTACACCTGTTTGAAACCGCCTATACGGAAGCGACCGTAAACGCGGTATCCGTGACCGAAACAAGTATTGTCGGAAAGTTTCACCAGGCTATCCACGAACTCGAAAAAGCCCGATTGGAGGGCTTGAATCCAGCAAATACATTCACGATTACATTATGAAAAAAACAGCCAAAACCTTTTTACTGTTTCTATTGTCCGCGCCCTGTTTTTCGCAGGTCACGTACATAGTTGAGCGATTGAAACCGGACAGTATTTTTCTGACTGAATTAATTGAAAATCCGGTACAGGGCAGCCCACGGCAACAGAACATTGTTACTTCGGTGTTACTGAAAAGCGAATCA
>JAKQJD010000125.1 GCA_029561355.1 Bacteroidota bacterium
TGCCGTGCCGCCGCGCGATTACCTGGGCCGGTTCTGGGTGGATTCGGCTACCCACGACCCGCAGTTGCTGCGCTATATTCTCGAAGTGATCGGCGACGAAAAGGTTTGCCTGGGCACCGATTATCCGTTTCCACTCGGCGATCTGGAAATCGGACGGTTTATTGAAGAGATGAACCTGCCGAAAGAAACGCTGGAGCGCATCTTTTACAAGAATACGCTCCAGTGGCTGCATGGGTGAGGGTTGTTGAGGGGTTGAGGAGTTGAGATTGTTGAGGAGTTGAGCCGGTGTATCAGAACTTGCGGGCTACGCCCAATGCGACGGAGTTGCTGATATTTGCATCCAGTTGGCGACTGTCATAGGATCGGTCGACAAAAGTGAGTCCCAGACTGATGGCTGGAATGGTTTCCACCTGAATGGCCCACCGGCTGTTAAAACTATGTTGCAGACCCAGCACATAACCGAAACCTCCGGCTATAGCCAGCACTGTTTGATTATTTATCTGTAGAAATCCGGTGTTGATTGAAAACTCCGGTCCTCTGTAAAATTCAAGTTTTTCATCCAGCGATTTGCGTTTTTCAAAGCCAATGGCGGCAGCGATGTTTACGTTTGCTTGCACTTCCTCGTCACTGACATTGGTATTGGCCCTACCCGTGAAAAAGTTAATACGCCGGTATTTGTTTGCACTCAATTGCTTTTTGTAAAAACCGGAAAAACTGTTGTAGCCATTAAAATTGAGGCCGTACAACTGTATTCCGACTTCTCTTTTTGGGGCGTCTTGCGCATGGAGACTGGAGAGGCATAGGCATGCCAGGAGCATAGTGAATGCACGTAAAGGGTTGATTTTCATGTGAATAAGATTTTATAAATTCATCTTATAAACGGGTAGCGGCAGGCATTTCGCTGCTGCATGCCGGCGTTTTTATGAAAATCTTAACTTTGAGATTGGGGGGGGGCTCCGCCCCTCGTAGGAATAATTGAAACGCGGATGACGCGGATTTTTGCGGATTAACGCGGATTTTTATGGCCTTGCGGCCACTGGTTTAATCGAAATTTTTACCACAAAGCCACAAAGGACACAAAGCGTAGATTACACGTGCACCCATTTAATAATGTCGATTGTGTAATCTACGCTTTGTGTCCTTTGTGCCTTCGTGGTTTTAAAAAAATTAATATTGGCCGCAAGGCCACCAAAATCCGCGTTAATCCGCAAAAATCCGCGTCATCCGCGTTGCAGTTATTCCTACAAAGGGAGGCGAAGCCAACCAAATCTCACTTCTCCGATTTCAATCGGTACTGCCCGCTATCCAGCCGCTGTTGCGCGAACTGAAAATACTCCGGCACAATCTCGAAGCCCACATACTGCCGGCCTTCCATGCGGCTCACAACGGCCGTCTGCCCCGAGCCCAGAAAAGGATCGAGCACCACATCGCCGGGCAAACTGCTGTAAGCCAGTATTTTACGAATAAGTTCGGCCGGGAGTTTAGTGGGCGTTTTGACGTCGCCGTTCCAGTATTCGCGTGGAATATTCCACACGTCCTCCTTGTCCTTGTAGTGCGCACTGCCGCCGTCGGGGTGTTGCGCGTCTTTTTCAAAACGGGCGTACGGGTAAAACCGGCGCTGCTTTTCATCGATGCCGGCAAACAGGACGTGGTAATGGGAAGTGACGTATTTGCGGGTGGTCACGAGGCCGAACTGGTATTTCCAGACGAGGTGATTGACGAGTTGGATATCCAGTTCGTCGAGCGCGATGAGCAAGTCTTTAAGGTAGTTCCAGCCGGAAAAAATGTAGAGGCTGCCGCTGGGTTTGAGCACGCGTTTGACCTGTGTGAGCCAGTTGCGCGTAAACTCCGGGTAATCCACCCCTTTGATTTCATTGTAGCCTTCGAGCACGCGACTGCCCTTGCGGTTATAATTCGCCTTTTTTGCCTGAAATTCGATTCCGAACGGCGGATCTGTGATCACCAGGTCAACGGAATGGTCGGGCAGGTGGCGCGCCATGCCGGCAATACAATCTTCATTAAAAATTTGGTTGAACATAAAGGAAGGCGAAAGAACTAATTTTCGGGTACATTCCGGTTATTATTCCCTGATTTTGACCAGTCCGTTTTGCAGCGCATACACCACCAGCCCGGCCGTGTTCCGGCAACCGAGTTTGCTGAGCAGGTTGTTGCGGTGCCCGTCGACGGTGCGGACGCTGAGGAAAAGCCGGTCGGCAATTTCCTGTGTAGTATATTCTTCACAAATGAGTTGGAGCACTTCCTTTTCCCGGTTGGTAATTTCCACCTGCATGTCGCGGGAGTTTTTTCCCTGCATGGGCGCCATGATGTTTTCGCGGATGATGGCCATCACGGAGGTATTGTAGTAAAACCCCTTTTCACGTACCATGCGGATGGTTTCGACCACTTCGTCGGGGGCGGTATTTTTACCCAGATAAGCCGAAGCGCCAATCTCTATCATATTGATAATGAATGCCTTGCTAAAATGCGAAGAGATAACGATGATCAGAATAGAGGGGAATTCGCGGCGAATCACTTCGGCCGCTTCGATGCCGCCCATAACCGGCATTTTCAGATCCAGCAACAGCACGTCGGGCAGTTCGTCCGATGCGCGGATTTTGTCGAGCAGGTCCTGTCCGTTTTCGGCTTCGAGCATAACCTGAAGGCCCGGGTAATCTTCCAGGATCAATCGCATACCCCGGCGAAAAAGCGCTTCGTCGTCTGCTATCGCTATTAAAACGTCCATTTGCTTGTGTTCAGATTGGGTGATCGGAAGAGGGTTTCATCAATTGTAGCGTGCACTCAAAGCCCTGATCGGGTGCAGTACGGATCTCCACCACGGCGCCGATCATTTTTGCGCGGTTTTGCAGGTTTCTCAAACCCAGGCCTTTGGAAACGGTGTGCTGAAGGTCGAATCCCTGGCCATCGTCGCGGTAATTTAAACGAATAATACCGGTATCGCTTTTCAGAAGATCAACCTCGATAGTGGTGGCACGGGCGTATTTCAGCGAGTTGTTGCACAATTCCTGCAAGATGCGGAACAGGTGCAGTTCCGTAGTGGCATCGGGCAGGTCGCTGCGGTGCAGGTTGTGCTCGAAACGGATTTCCACGGCGCCCGTTTTCCGGATACTTTCAAAGAATTCATAGAGCGCTTCCAGTAATCCGAAATCTTCGAGTGTAGGCGGCAGCAGTTCGTGCGAAATACGCCGCGTGGTTTCGAGGGCATTGGAAATCAAATAATTGATTTCATTATACATCGATTCCGCATCCGCTTCTTTCTCTTCGGTGCGGCGCAGGCGGTGAAACGCCAGGTGCAATACGCCGAGTTTGGAACCGATATCGTCGTGGAGTTGTGCGGCGATACGCTGGCGTTCTTCTTCCTGTACCAACAGGTTGCGCTGCAGCAGTTCCTGCTGGTGCCGGAGTTCGGCCGCCTGGGTTTCCATACGCTGGGTCATGATGCGGCGTTGTGTGCGGTTCGTGTAGGAGACCATCACCAAAGCCAGGGCAATCATGATCAGGATGCCGGCGCCGAAGAAGACGACAATTTCGGTAGATGAAAGGCTACTTTCCATAACGCGAAGAGCACAACCATTTGAAAGATCAGATTGAGTACGGTATTGATATCCCACAGTATCTGGAGTGCCCCGCCGGTTTCGAGTTCGAACTGGCTGGACATAAACACGAATAAACTGCCGCAGTAGTAAATGAGAACAGCCGAGTTGATGAGGCGAAGCGACCGGTTCTGTTGTGTTTCCATTTCAGCCTGCTCCGAAAATCGGAAGGCGTAATCCAGTGCATACAGGATGATCAGAATCTGAACCAGCGTTTTTGCATAGGAATTGAACTCGAAAATATGCTGGATAAAAACAGAATTAAGCACTACCAGCACTAGTACCGTTCCTACAATCCACTCAAAATAACGCCTGAATATAGAACCCGGATCCAATGTTTTCTTGTAAAACAGGGAAAACAGCAGCAATTCCCCTACCGTATACACGTGCAAAAGCGGCAGGTTCATGCCATAAAAAATTCCGGCGAAGCGGGCGCCAATTTCAATGAACAGGTTGAAAAACAGGAACACGGCCAGTATCCGGAATGCAGCCGGCAGGCGGCTCCAGTGTTGTACACACAAAAAGCAAGTCACGGTCAGGCAGACCAGTGGCAGTGTGGTAATATCGTAGAATTCTTTCCAGATGGTCGTCCACATGTGGTTAATTTTTGTGAGGATTGAGGATGCGAAGATTTGACCCAGGCGAATCACCTTTCAAATCCTCGCATCCTCAACTGCCGCTCCCCTAGTCCGGGCAATTATTCGGACACGGTTTTGTAAAGTCGTAATACCGGATCGTTTTGCGTTTGCTGGTATCCGGCGCCTGAAAGATGAGCGAAAGGTACGGGTTGCCGGCCGAATCTTTTTCGATTGCCAGCATGGCAAACAACTGGCTTTTGTCGCCGACGTTATCCATAAGATCCTGAATATCATCGAAAGGAATATTAAATCCTTTCGCGATATAAATGGTGTCTTCCGGTTTGCCGGTCGAGTCCAGGTATTTCACCACCACTTCGCGCAAGGAATCCCATTCGGCGATCGCCGCCTGCGCTTCCTTGGGATCCATTTCGTCGGGGGCTTTGCTGTGAACGGGGCTGGGAGGAGTAGAAGGTTGTCCGCAGGCATACACAGCTACAGACAAGAGTACCCAAACGGGTAAATACAAAAGGTTTTTCATTTTGAAACTGATTTGAATATTGCCCATTTAACGGAGCAGCATAAAAGTAACTTTCGTCGTGTTCATTGTACAAACATTTTGGTGTTACTTTAAAAAAACAGGTATAAATACCTGGTTGCCGGTGCAAGAAATTACCTGATTTATCACGCGGAATTACCTGATTTTTAAAAGCCGTATTTCTACGCTTCCACAGGCCCCCGGCACGCCCCCACTTTTGCACCGTTCCTCTTCAAAAATCACACACCGCAAAATACCGGTAAGGCTGTTGCAAGTAACCGTCTGGTTTTGCGGGCATGCAGAGCAGGGAAAGAACCGAGCAGCACAAATACGAGACGGAGGAAGCCATCCAGGCAGGATTTCACCCCGATTTTGATAGAATCCGATAATAAAACCACATATTTTCAGATAGAGCATAAACCAATTGAAAGCAATGCCGGCTGAAAATGCGGATTTTGGGAAACAATCATATTGAAAAGCAGTACGGGGGGTACGGCTCCAGATATGTTGCAAAATTTCCAAAAGAAGCATTTTCAGACCGGCATTTTTTCAGAGGCTGTTGAACACGAACACTTTATTTTCCAGGGACGGGAACAAAACAAACACTTGAACGCATCCGCTCGCCCCGTTTATGTTTTTTATCAATCCGCGCTTATTATATCTGTAGATAGCCGGCTGTTTGCCGGCTGAAACAAAAATCAAAGTACCAACCGAGTTCCATCCCGAATGTCCCTGTCAAGAGACATTCGGGATTTTTATTGAACAGCATAAAGAAGCAGCCCTGCGACAAACACCGCCATTCCGGCTACGGTATTGTATTATTGCTCTTTAAAAATCCGGAACGTATTATTTATTTGTGTTTGGCATTTTGGAAGTGCTTGATTATCAACCTTTTTCCTGAACACTATACACAAAATACCAAAAACGCTCAAAACCCTATGTCACAACTTCAGCAGAAACTCACCCTCTACGGCCTCACTATGATGGCTGTGGGCGGCTGTATCGGTTCCGGAATTTTTGTCACACCTGCACAGATAGCCGGTGTGTTGCCCAATCCGGCCCTTTTCCTGTCGGTGTGGGTACTCGGCGGTTTGATCGCCCTGAGCGGTGCACTCACGCTCAGCGAACTGGGCGGCATGTTTCCCGGTTCGGGCGGCGTGTATGTGTACCTGAAAGAAGCCTACGGCGACATGGCCGGTTTTTTATACGGCTGGGCCATCCTGCTGGTTATCAATACCGGCGCTTTGGCCGGATTGTGTGTGGCATTTGCGGAATACATGCGCGTCTTTTTTCCAGGCATCAGCGAATCCGGTAAAACAGGAATTGCAGCGCTGACCATCCTGCTGCTTACCCTGATCAATATGCGGGGTGTACACATCAGCCAGGGGCTGTCCAATTTTTTTACGGGACTGAAATTACTGGCTATTACAGGCATCGTCATCGCGGGTGTGTTCTTTTATGATCCTGCCGGAGCGCCGCTGGATTTTTCCCTGCCCGCGCAACTTCCGGCTCAACTCCCCGTCCTGCTGCTCACCGGCCTCATCGGCGTCCTTTTTTCCATGGGTGGCTGGCACCACGCGTCCTACATGGCAGGCGAAACCATCGACGCGCCGCGTACGGTTCCGAAAGCCATGTTGCTGGGTGTGAGCATCGTCACTATCACCTATCTCCTGATCAACTTCGCTTACCTGCGCCTGTTGCCGATAGAAACGATCGCACACTCTCCGAGGGTGGCCGGCGAAGCCATGAGCGCTGTGGTATCGTGGGGCAGCAAGGCAGTCGCCATCAGCATTGCCTTGTCTATTTTCGGAACGATCAGCATTTACACCGTTTCGGCGCCGAGAATCTACTTTGCCATGGCCAAAGACGGGATTTTTTTCCGGCAACTCGCCTACGTACACCCGCGCTGGCGCACGCCGGTGGTAGCGATGCTCGTGCAGGTAGCATGGGTCCTGGCGGTATTGCTTTATTTCAGCGGCTTGTTCGACCAGATCATCACTTTTGTCACTTTCCTGGATATTGCGGCCATGGGACTGGCCGGCGCTGCCGTGTTTGTGCTGCGGAAAAAGCGGGCGGATGTTCACCGGCCTGTACGCGCCTGGGGCTACCCGGTGGTACCGGCATTTTTCGTGCTCGTTTCGGCAGCATTCGCCTTGAATACTTTATGGGAAAGACCCGGGCAGGCGCTGCCGGGACTGGGCTTGCTGGCGGCGGGTGTTGTGGTATTCCTTGTTTTAAAAAAACAACGCGTTTAGGGCTATGGATAAACTTGTTAAAAGGCAGATTTTCTTCGGCATACCGTTCATGACGATTTTTATGGGCGGCATGTACCTCGCATTTGAAAAAACGGAACTCGGCGACGCGCCCGTTCCGGCCTCGGTCTACTGGATCAGTTTCCTGAAAGGCCTGGCGTTCGCTATTTTTATTTTGTTCGTCGGCCCGGCGATCGTGAAATTTATCTTTAAAAGAAAGGATGCGCCCAAATAACTGGGCTGAATTGGAAGCCGACTTCCGTTCCGTGGCTGTCTCATGCATATCGGACACGAAAAAAGAGACAAATTTTATTATTATCGATTGCTAAACCTGTAAGGTTTTAAAAACCTGATTAAATTTTATAAGACATCCTTCTGGCGTTGAAACCAATCATTACATTCAATAAAATTATATTTATTTGAAGTACAGGATGCTGAAATGCAGGTGACACGCATACCCACCTTTGCCTTTATAATTTTCACCTGTAAACTTTCACATCATGAAAAAAATGCTCTTCTCTTTTGTTGTTTCTATTCTGGCGTGCGCCACATTCGTACAGGCACAAACCGAAAAAGGAACTATTATGCTCAGCCTTCACAATTTTTCGCCGGCAGTACCTGAAGCCGGTTATCTGCTGGCTCCTTCCAATGCCCTGGGGATCACGTTCGGTACGGCGAAATCGGAATTTGGTTCCACAAAATCGGAATACTCCTACACCACCATCGGGTTGAGTGGCAGCGCGCATTATTTTTTGATCGACAATTTCTCGGCCGGCCTGAACCTTAATATGCTGTACCAGCACTCAAAAGAAAAAGGTTCGGGAAGCGGCAACACCTCTATTTCTTCCACTTTGCTGATGGCAGGCCCGGAAGTACGTTATTACTTTCCGGCCGGAGCAAAATCCAAAATTTGGGTAGGTGGTAATGGCGCCTGGGGCAGCAGCAAAACAAAAATCCAGGGCGAAGATTCGAATGACCCGGCAAAATTCAGCCGTTACAGCGCCGGTGCAGGTGTGTCATTTTTCCCGCTGGATCACCTTTCAATCGACGTGGGCGCGGGATACGGTGTGTTCACAGTAAATGACGATTACGAGGATTTTAACGGGATTATCATTAAAAACAAGGACACAAACAGCGGCCTTTCGCTGGATTTCGGGTTTTCGGTGTTTTTTTAGAGAGTGAAAAGTGAGAGGAGTGAGAGGGTGAGAGTCCGTAGCGTACACCGTTTCGCTCTTGATTGAGTAGCCACTCACCCCCTCAACACCTCAACACCTCAACACTCAACACCTCAACTTCTAAACTCCTCAACCCAAAATAAAAATCGCCCCGTTTCTGCATGACGAAACGGGGCGAAAACAATCTTTATTCAATCAAATACATTCATTCCATCGGTATTATCAGCATCAAATCCTCGCATCCTCAAATCCTCACATCTTCCATTCAATGCTTGAAGCAAGTCGCTTTCTGCCCGTCGATCTGTACGGTGTAGCAGCCTTTGGGCAGTTGTTCGATGTAGAGCGACCAGTCGGTCATTTTGGAAGAAAAGTTTTTTTCCAAAACGATTTTACCTTTCTGGTCAATTACCTGAACGCTCATGTTTTTTACGGAAATCTCGTCGGTCACCAGCCAGATGCGCTTGGCGCTGACCACTACCTTGACGGCCGGATCGGACACGGGCGTAGCCGCCGAAACCGGTTGTAACATATTGAAAAAGAAACAGATGAGTGCAGCAGCAAAAAATCGGGTTTTCATATAAAAGGTTGTTATTGTCAGTGAATCTGAAGCAATAGACACCCCTTAATGCGCACAGGTTGCAGCCCGTTAACAGCAACCGATAAAATTACCGGTTCACCCGACGAACGCCGGAAATTTACAGACGTGATTTTACTTACAGGAAATTCAGTTGGTGCCGAACGGCCGAACTAAACAGCAGATACACTTTCCTTTTGTCGGAAACGCGGAAACGCTTTCTGGAAACGCAATGCACCGAGGCTTTCCGGATTTTCAAAAACAACTGGGTGTAATACTTGTACGCCAGGTAAACGCCCAGCCGGGCGCCGCGGGGCAGTTGCCGGATGCCTTCGAGCGCGGCATCAAAATCGGCCTCGATATCCGCTTCGATGTTCAGTTTATCTTCCTGGGTAAAATGCTGAAAATCGATGTGCGGGAAATAGACCCGGCCCCGCTCGTCAAAATCGCTTTTGACGTCGCGCAGAAAATTGATCTTTTGAAAGGCAGCGCCCAGCCGGCGGGCAGGGGCCTTGAGGTGCTGGTATTGCGCTTCGTTGTTCTCGCAAAAAACGCGCAGGCACATGAGGCCCACCACTTCTGCCGAACCGTAAATGTACTCGTCGTAGGCAGCCGTATCGTATTCCGTACGTGTCAGGTCCATTTCCATGCTGTGCAAAAAAGCATCGACCAGTTCCATTTCAATACCGTAGGTGTGTACGACCTGCTGGAAAGACTGTAAAACGGGATTAAGACTGATGCGCTCTTCGATGGCCCGGTACGTGTCGTCGCGGAAACGACGCAAGAGGGTTTCTTTCGGGTATTCGTGGAAAGTGTCCACAATTTCATCTGCAAATCGCACAAACCCGTATATGCCGCAAATCGGTGCACGCAAATGCCGCTCGAACAAGCGGATGCCGAGGGAAAACGAGGTGGAATACCGCCTTGTAATCAATTTGCTACATTCGAAGCAAGTATCGTTAAATAACTGAAAGTGATCCATGGTTCAAGAAAGAAGTGAGATGCAAGAAGTGAGAAGTGAGACATTTAAAAAGTGCCAAGCCAAGGCAAACCAGTAACTCATAACTAAAAACTCATACCTTATAACTCCCCCCAAATCTTCGGCTGATCTCTCCGGCCACTACCTGGCCGCTGATCAAAGAAGGTGGTACACCGGGCCCAGGAACCGTGAGTTGTCCGGTGTAAAAAAGATTATCCACCTTGCTGTTTCGCATTTTGGGTTTCAGAAATGCCGTTTGCATCAACGTATTGGCAAGTCCGTATGCATTTCCTTTAAAAGCATTGTAATCACTGACAAAATCGGCGTGTGCGTAAGAGCGTTTGTATACCACGGTGTCGCGGATGCTTTGTCCGGCATGCCGTTCGAGTCGCTCCATGACCATATTGTAATAGTGCTCCCTGACTTCCGGCGTATCTTCCAGTCCCGGCGCCACCGGAATCAGAATGAACAGGTTTTCACAACCTTCCGGCGCCACAGACGCATCGGTACGCGAAGGTGCGCTGACGTAAAACAGGGGTTTGCTGGGCCATTTCGGGTCCTCATATATTTCCCGTGCATGCACCCCGAAGTCTTCGTCGAAAAAAAGATTGTGGTGCTGCAACTTGTCAATACGCTTGTTCACGCCGAGGTACCACAACAGGCTCGACGGAGCCATGGTCCTGTTTTCCCAGTAACGATCCGAATAATTGCGTGCCGGCGCATCCAGCAGACTGGTTTCGATGTGGTGATAATCGGCGCCGCCAACGATTACGTCGGCCCTGAATTCCAGGCCGTTTTTTGTTGCCACACGGGTGACGTGCCCGCCCGACGTGTGAATGCGGGAAACTTCCGTACCGAGTTTCACCTGCACGCCCAGTTCTTGTGCCAGCGCCATCATCGCTTCGATGATTTTGTACATGCCACCCATGGGATACCAGGTGCCCAGCGACATGTCGGCGTAATTCATCAGGCTGTATAAAGCGGGCGTTTTTTCAGGCCTGGCTCCCAGAAACAATACTGGAAACTCCAGCAGATCGACGAGTTTTTTATTCTTGAACAATCCGCGTACCTGCTTCGAGAGCGGTGAAAACATCTGAAGGCGAAACAAACTGGCCAGAATCCTGCGGTCGGCAAACTCCATAATACTGTCGCTGGGTTTGTGCACAAATTCCGTCATGCCGACCTTGTATTTGTAGGCCGCCTCTTCCAGAAACTTGCGCAAAAGCACTGCGCTTCCGGGCTCGTAGCGTTCGAACATGGCCTCCAGTTCGGGCATTCCCGCAGGCACCTGCATCACGTCGCCGTCGCCAAAAATTACTGCATAGGAAGGATCGAGCCGAACCAGATCGTAGTAATCGGATACTTTTTTGCCGAATTTTGCAAAAAACTGTTCAAAAACGTCGGGCATCCAGTACCAGGAAGGTCCCATGTCGAACGTGAACCCTTCAGCCTGGAACTGACGAGCACGGCCCCCGGGCGTATCGTTTTTTTCCAGCACGGTAACTTCGAATCCGGCAGCAGCCAGGTTGCAGGCAGCCGAAAGCCCTGCAAATCCGGACCCGATGACGATGACGCTTTTTCCCATTGTATTCCTGATTTGTCTGGCAAACATAAGAAAAGGTTGTTTTGTTTAAGTTTTTATCACAAAAGATAAACAAAATTTTTTAAATTCTCTCCACAGGCACACGTTTTTATGGCTACGTTTAAATTTCGAAGGTTTTCAGAGTACATTTATTCAACGATTTCTTTTCGGAGAGCCGGATAAAACCGAAAGTACCGGCAAGCGAATGAAAGCGTACATTTGCTCTGTTATTTGCACGACATGGACTTATACACCCGCAAATCTTACTGGAAATGGTATCTCGCTGCCGGGGCGGTACTCATTGTTATCATTTCCCTTTTTTATACCAGGTATCTTGCCGCCCAGCTCATGGTGCGCGAAGAGCAACAGGCAACGCTGTGGGCGGAAGCGCAACGCGCCCTGAACAAGGTGGAACTGGATACTTTCCAGTTTTTTCACTGCGACCTCACCATGCCTGTAAAAGTGCTCGAACTGAACAATACGATCCCGGTTGTTCTGGTCAACAACGCCGGCCAGATTGAAGATGCCCTGAACGTACCCGGCAGTGAAGGCAAAACCATCGATACCGCCCGTATCCGGCTGGAACTGAACCGCATGTTCCGGGAAGGCGTGGACTCCGTAGATGCCTCCATTCCGCCCGATATTTATAAAAAAGTATACTACTCGCGCTCCAAACTGCTGGGGCAGTTGTGGTGGTATCCTTTTGTACAACTCGGCCTGATTGCCGCTTTTATCGCATTCGGGTACATCGGTTTCAGCACCGCACGCAGGTCGGAGCAAAATCAGGTGTGGCTGGGTATGGCCAAGGAAACCGCTCACCAGTTGGGCACGCCCATTACGGCCATTCTGGGATGGATCGAAACGCTGAAAGCAGTGAACGAGGAGCGCCCCGACAACCAGGAAATGCTCGACGAACTGCGCAACGACGTGACGCGCCTGGAACTCGTGGCCGACCGTTTTTCAAAAATCGGCGCCACGCCGGAGTTGCGTACGGTGAATCTTTATGAAGAACTGGAATTTTGCCGCGCCTACATGCAACGGCGCAGTCCGCGGAAAGTAGAATTCGATTTCCCTGTTCCTGCTGATAATGAACCACTTATGGTGGATCTAAACACCCCTTTGTTCGACTGGGTGATCGAAAACCTGCTCCGCAACGCCATCGATGCCATGGAAGGCGGGATTGGCAAAATAACGGCGGTGGTGTATGAAGAAGGCCGCTACGCCTGCGTCGACGTGAGCGATACCGGCAAAGGAATTCCTTCCGGAAAGTTTAAAATGATCTTCAAACCGGGCTTTTCCACCAAAACCCGCGGATGGGGACTCGGCCTTTCTCTCGCCAAACGCATCATAGAGGAATACCACGGCGGCAAAATATTTGTCAAAAAATCCGAACCCGGCAAAGGCACCACTTTTAGTGTAAAAGTACCCAAGTCGCGGTAGTGGCCTAATCTTTGTATTTGGTGTTTGGTGTTTCGTGTTTGGGGCGCATTGCCCTTGGTATTGGAGTGTAGTTTTTGGTGTTTCGGACATTGTCCTGGTTTATGTGTAAGCCAAGGGCAGCGCGCCCCAAACACCAAACACCAAACACCAAACACCACTTTAATCCCTTTCGGTATCCCATGTTATGAAAATATCCTTGTATGAGAAAATCGATTTACACGTTTTTGCTCCCTGCATACGCGTGGAGCCTGGCAGTGGTGTGTTTCGCCCAAAACTGCCCGGCAATTCTTCAGTGCCCCAACTCCCTCCAAACTATTTGCGACCCCACGGAAAACGACTCTACGCTGTGGAACGAGCCACCTTACACCTGGAGCCCCCTGCTGGAAACAGCAGATTTGTATGAAGGCATCGTCGACCTGGGGCTACGGGCGGTAGTATGTCACAATGGTGGCCAGGTAAGCGTTTCCTACAAAATTTTCCTCGACCTCGACAGCGATTTCCTGGCTGAAACGGTCATCAACAGCAATCAGTTACCTCCTCCGGGTATCATTTTTGCCAATAACGGCCAAAATCCCGGTAATATAGGCGGCGACACGCTCTGGTTCGACAAACGCCCCGTACCGGCCAGTTCAAGATTTGCCTTTACCATGGAATCGCACGTCGGCAACGACACCCTGACCGCACACGTGCGCTGGAATACGCCGGACAATGCGCAGCAATTCCTCATGCCCCGGCTGCCGGAAGGCAAACACGGCATTCTGTGGACGGTTACGCAGGACGGCGTGACGCGCACCTGCCAGTACAGCTTCAGGGTGACCGATTGTGCGCCGCCCGTGCTGGTGTGCGGCGGAAGCAGGGTCGACGACATCGGCCCCGACCGCATTTATCCCATTACGGCATCGGACCTGATCGATTTTGTGGCGGATAATATTACCGCCACTGACGAACTGGAAATCTCCCTGCGCAACTCGGGTACCGGCACCGGATTCCCGACGGCGGGCGGGCAACCCATTCCGGACATTACACTGGATTGCTCCAGCCTCGGCGCCAATCTGGTGCAGGTGTGGGCCCGCGACCAACATGGTAACATTGCCAACTGTGCCGTCAGTATTACGCTGAATGACAGTGTATTCATCTGCACCGAACTGCCGCGCGTATGTGCCCGTACTTACTGGGACAGCACGCTGGTGATCGACGACGTGGAAACAAAAATCACCTGGGAAAATCCGGCAGAGACCGTGTGGACCTACTTGCTGCCCCATGCGCCTGACGGCTGCAATACGCTCGATTCGTTTCCACCCTACCCTTTCGCAGTAACGGAACGCAGTTTTTCGGACCCGCTTAATGGCGTCACCACCTTCGACCTGCTGCTGATTTCCCGTCATATTCTCTCTATCGAGGCGCTGGATGCGCCCTGGAAAATTATTGCGGCTGACGCGAATTCCAGTGGCAGCGTGACAACCAACGACGTGGTACAACTCCGGCGGCTTATCCTGGGCATCACTACAGATCTTCCGGAAGGCAAATCCTGGCGCTTTTTTACCGATAATTGCCAGTTTCCACCCAACCCGTTCGAAGTAACGAATTGCAGCACGGGCTATGAATTCGACCCGATGCCGTTCTGGGCGTATCCCGAAGAGATCCGGTTTTACGGCCTGAAAACCGGCGACGTCAATAATTCGGCCCTCGCCAACAGTGCGCAGGTCGCCGCTGCGTACCGTTCTTCAGTGAATCTTGAAGTTACCGAGCGCACCTTACAGGCCGGCGAAATCGCCGACATCCCTGTAAATATGGAGCAGGCCGGCGACTGGTCGGGGTTTCAGTGCAGCCTGCCTTTCGATCCGCAAAAAGTGGAGATCATGGACGTAACCGTTGGCGAATCGCTGACGCCACGGGAATTTGCATTTGCACAGCCGCTACCGGGCGATTTGCGCGTGAGTTGGTTCGACGTGCAGCCAAGGGTGCTTTTGCCGGGTGAAAACCTGCTTACCCTGCGGGTCAAAGCCTTGAGAAACATACAGTTAAGTGATGCCTTGGCCATTCGGGAAACACAACCCGCACATAGCCTCGCTTCGGAAATTTATACTGCGGAAGGTGAAACGCAGCAACTGCAATGGACATTCCGGAATGCGGAAAAAGAGGACCGTGTTGCCCAGGTATTCGATCCGCAGCCTAATCCTACTTCCGCCGGGGTGCGTATTCCCGTGCGGCTGGAAACGGCTGAAACGATCCGGGTATCGATCGGAACCCTGGAAGGTAAACAATTGTATTCCAATGAATTGTATCTTTCTCAGGGTGCGCAGTTGCTGGAGGTTCCGGCATCGGCATTTCCGGAAAGCGGGGTGTATACCTGGCAGGTGCAGGTGGGCGGGAAAGTATACCGGGGAAAAGTTGTGCGGATGTAAAATTTAACCACAAGGTTCACTAAGGTTATGCACAAAGGCCGCAAGGGTACATGCCTTGCGGCCTTTGTGCATAACCTTAGTTAAATAAAAAACCGCCAGCCTCTCAACGTCAGCCAGGCAAAACCCAGCGTATTCAACGTTCCATGCCAGATCTTCATGTTCGGAATATTGATCCATGCCATCGGGAAATGAAACCTTAACGCATACAAGGTAGCCAGCGACACGCCACCCAGCAGGCACAACGCACCGGCAAGCCAGAACCGCCGGGCAGTCATGGGAAAACGCCTATCGACACTTTGTAGCAAGTGCCACTCGACAATCAATGCTGCAAAGACAGCAAAAAACAGCGCCGATACCCATTCGAACGTGGGCGAATAACCCAGTTTGGTCAGCACAATCCCCATAGCCACCGACGGCATACCCGCCAGAACAGCCCAGCCTGCAACGCTTGTAAACCGGCCCGGACGCACCTTCAGCATACAATATGCCACCACTGCCAGCACAAAACCTGCCACGTGAAAATGCGCGGCCGTGAGCGAAACAATGACCGCATCAAAACCCAGTGGCTGCAAACCCGCCAGAAAACAAAACGCGAACACCGCGCCCGTAGCCCAGTACGCCAGCGCCGCAACCCGCACAATATCAGTCAGTTGTATTTTCGGAATTTCCAGCAAACGTGCGGCTTCGCGTACCGTCAGCCATAAAGCCAGCCCGACATAAGGCAAAGCCGGCACCGCCCGCCAGTCGAATGTTGAATCATTTAACGCATACGCGACACTCAGCAACACCACCGAAGCCCAATACAACGGTGAAACCCGGAGCCCCAGCAAAACAAGCCCTTCCGGTACCAGCATCCAGGCAGCAAACAGAACCAGCGCAACTTCCCAGTTGCTTTGCAAATACGTGGGTCCGGCCAAAACCAGCCAGAGCAGCCAGGTCAAAATCGGGAGCGCTTGTTTCATTTCACCTGTTGTTGAACGAACTGCAACATGGCGGCTTTCGAATCGCGCACGAACTTTTTCTGGTGCGCCCGCGCCACCGGATACGCCAGGCGGGCCAGCCACAATCGAGGCTTCGAAAACGCTTTGATGACGTACCGCACCGTGTCGTCTGCCGTGCGTTCCACCATAAAAATCTCTTCTCCACGCTCCACATGCCCCGGCAGGGTGCCGTAAGCGAAGCCGAAGCGCCCGGGCTCGTCCATCGTGTACACGATCCGGCAGGAGTTCAGCCACCAGATGCCCCACACACGGGCCGACATAGCGACCGTGGTGCCGGGCTGTATCGGCGCATCCGAAGGGGTGATAAAAGTCCAGGGCGCGGGAAACATGCGCCATTGCCGGATGGCCTGTTTGGCGGCTTCCCATACGGCATCGCCTTTACCTAATTCAATGAAATTCAGATCGTTGTCGTAACCGGGCACGTGTTCCTCGCTTCGGGTGTGCCCTACTTCCGGGTAACTGTGGGGTAAATGTTGCTGTTCCGTGATGAATGTCCGGATGCGGGCAGGAGCGGGAGGGTTGAAGGAGAACATGGTCGGATTTGTTTTGTGTTATGGACAAAACGGGAAGCCGGGAGCAATGTTCACAACTTTCAATATTTTTTGAAAACAAGGGTGGATGGGGACGCGGATTTTGCGGATCAGGCGGATTAAAACGGATTTTTGACTATGATTTTAAGATGATTTATGTGATGGCCATGATTACTTCGGATGTGAAATGACTATCCGGTTTCAGGAACCTTTCAAGTCATCGGATGACTCTGAGTCATCCGATGACTTGAAAGGTTCCTGAAACCGGATAGTCATTTCACATTAAATAAGAGCGAAGCGGCGTACTCTACAGTCTCTCACTTCTCACCCTCTCACTTCTCACTTCTATTCTACCGCCATCACCGGCATTTCCACAAAAAAGTCCGTGCCCTCGTTTTCCCTCGTTTCGAAACGAATATCGCCGTCGTGGGCTTCGATGATTTTTTTGCAAATAGCCAGACCCAGGCCGCTACCGGAAGTTTTAGTCGTGAAATTGGGTTCGAACACGCGGTCACCGATCTCTTCGGGGATACCGCCGCCGTTGTCGCTGATCTGGATGACGGCCATTTTATCCTGCCGTTTCAGGGAGACATGAATATGCCCGCGCCGGTCGGAAGGAATAGCCTGTATGGCATTTATAACCAGGTTATTGAATACCCGGATCAAGTGGTTTTTATCACCCAGGATATGGAAACGCTGATCGGGCAGGGAAAGCGAAAGGTCCACGTTTTTTTGTTCGCTGAACAGGTCGTGCACACTTTCGACCACCTCGTTGATCACCACGTCATGTTTCACCTGGATGTCGAGGTTGGCGAACATAGAGAACTCCGAAGCGATCTGCGCCAGCGAGTCGATTTGTTCTATCAGGCGCGTGATAGCCTTGCGCAGATAAGCGGCCGCCTGTTCAGGGTTGTTGGACACGCGTTCGAGTTGCTGCATCGACAGTTTCATCGTCGTCAGCGGATTCTTGATGTCGTGGGCCACCTGCCGCGCCATTTCGCGCCAGGCGCCTTCGCGTTCGAGTCGCACGAGTTGCACCTTGGAAGTTTCCAGTTTGTCCACCATGCGGTTGTACTGTCCGATGAGTTCGCTGATTTCGTCCTGCTCGTCGCCGGCGTATTCCAGTGGCAGGTTTTTATCGGTCAGTTGCACGGCGCGTACTTTTTCCGAGAGCAGGCTGATAGGCCGCACGATAGACCGTGCCAGCCCGAAAGTGACGGCGTAGGCGATCAGCAGCAGGAACACGTACAAGCTCGCCAGCATGCCCAGGAAATCAGACACTTCGGCGCCGGCCTTGCGGTTGCTGAGTTGGTACGGCACGCCGAGGTAGCCCAGCACAGTATGCAGGTTGCTGTAGAGTGCGAGGTATTTGGAATAGTACTTCATTCCTGCAACCTGCTCATTTTCAACTTGTTCCGGCAGCCATCCGACTTTCAAAGCATTCCAGGCTTCGGCGTTCATACGCGAAGGAATGATGCCGAGGGCGGCCAGGTCCTCCTGTGTTGTGAATAGCAGATTGCCGTTCGCATCATACAGGTTGGCGTCCATACCCATACTGGCCGACATGGCGCGCAAAGTTTGTGGCAGGGTTCGGCGCAGGCTGTCGTCCGAAACACGGGCGTTCAGCACCTGACTTTTCAGTCCGTTCAGCAGGGTTTCGGCGCGGTAATCCAGGTCACTGCGTTCATTGTCGCGGGCAGCCTGCGTGAAATGCCGGTAGGTCAGATAACCTGTCACCAGAAAAGCCGCCGCCAGCAAAGTCACATACCACAGGTGGATGCGGCGCGCCAGAGAGCCGCGGGTACTCAGGCGGAAATCGAAGGCTTCGGGCAAAAATCCGAAAGCCGAATTGGCCAGCGCCAGCAGCATCATAAATATGGATGCCAGTGTAAAAAGAATGGAAAAAAGGTAAATCTGTTTGATCCAGCCGCCGTCGCTGCGGCCTACAGTGGCCACCGTCGAGCCGTCGGCGCTTTTGGCAATAGCATCGATGCGGCCGCCGGATTCTATTTGTGTGCTGGCACCCTTGTCAAGTTCCGTGTTGAGAATCCAGGTGTTGGTGAGGCCCTGTTCGACGAGCAGGCGACCGTTTTTCTCCACCGCAAAGTCGTAGCGCGGCAGGCGGGCCAGGTTTTTATACGGTGTCCTGTAAAATATCTGCGCGTACACCTTCGTCGGTGCGGGATAAGCATGGTCCAGAAAAACAAAAATGCGCGTCGGCTGGGCAGGGTCGCCCATTCGGTTGACGTGCAGCAGCAGCATATAACGCGTTTTACCTTCTTCGTCGACGCCGTCATGAATATTCGGGTTCGGGAACGAGGAAGACGCAAATGCGTTCCATTTGGACATTACCTGTTCGTAACCCAGCGACTGATCGAGCAGCAGGGGCTGGTTTTCGCGGTCGAAAGCGAAAGCCCGCAGCCGGTAATGCTGAAACAAATAAGTCCGGTCAAAAATCTGTTCGTTCAGGTGCGCCGCCAGGGAAATAGCCGTTGCCTTGAACGGCCAGGGTTTCAGGAGCAGGCCGGTTTGCTGAGAATCTTTTTGAAGCGTTGTCAGCACCGTGGGTAAGGCATTTTCCACAATTGTGTCACGGTCTGCCGCCAGCGCGGTGGCATATTCAAAGCGCAAATCCTTGTCTTTCAGTGCGCTGTAACGATACAACTGAGCAGAGGCAAAACAGGAAAACACCAGCAGCCAGGCAATCAGCCAGCCGAAACCGGCCGCTTTCCAGTGCACGAAAGCATCGAATAAAGCTGCATACAACAGCGCAAAAACGGCTACAAACAAAGGGTCCATGCCCATCGGTATGGCCAATACGGTGATGAGAACGGCGGCACCACCCAGGGCTACAGCGCGCTGTTTCAGCGGCAAATTCAGTTGCTCGATCGTGAGCAGCATCCGGTGGCTGAACAGGAAAAGCCCGACCATCAGAATGATCAGTCCCGTCAGCGCAAGCACACCCAGTGTGCCCAGGTTGAGAATATTATCGAAATCGAAACCCAGCCGGCTGTGCAGTACCAGTTCGCGCATCACCTGTACGCTGAAAGGAATGCTCAGCATCACCAACAGGTAACAAAAAGCGGCGACGACGGATTTCATACCCGATTTTTTATCGGCTGTTTCCGTTCCGGGAATTATTTCTTCTGAAAAATCATCGACAGGCTCCGTTTTTTCCACCATGCCGAACCGCCGGTGAAAAAACACCATGATGTACACCAGCAGGCAGGAATGAATGAGCCAGTCGCCTACCGACTGACCGATGAACGAAGCATTTTCAAAAGCCGGTGTGAATAGCGGTAAGGCGCTGAACTGTTGTTGGGTAAAACCGGTGGCGATGTTCAGCCAGAGTAAAATCGCCGTGCCGGCCAGCAGCAAACCCGTACCTGCCAGCGGTCCGGCCTTCCGGTTGAGCCACATAGCCGCCCGGTTGAGCAAACTGAAAAAAAGAATAAAAAAGAACAGGTAAGCGATCAGTTGCACCCATTGCAGCCAGCCCGATTCCACGGCGTTCGAAGCATCGAGCCAGGCGAGGGCCTTGCCGCTTATTTCTATCGGATAATCGGTTGCCGTGTTGACAACCTGGATGTGATCGTCGATGTTTTTACCCGCAGGAAAAACACTGCCTCTGTCTAAAGTATTGAAATCCAGTGCGTAACGAATCGGAACAAGTACGGTGAGCGCATTACCGGCTTTGGTTTCGCTGTTGCAAAGGAACCAGCCCAACGGGAGTTTCTGTACCGAAACGCCGGGAGCGCCGGCAATTTTTTTGAGCATCGGGCCGGCAGGAATAGCATGGGTATTGGACCAGGAAAGAATAGAATCCTGGTGGTGCAGCAATACCGTATACGATTTTTCCGACTGGTCTTTCCACACATCGGGTTGTCCGACATGCGCACGACCCCATGCCAGCCCTTCCGCTTCCTGTGCGGCGAGCCAGTCCGATATTTCTTCGGCATGCTGTTGAAGTAGCGTTGTATCTTTGTCCCACTGTCCGGCACTTAGCGCCAAAGCCAGCAGGATGATCATCGCAACGATATAGAGAAGCAAACGCTTTATCATGTCGGGATCTAGGAATGGTTTTTCCGGGGTGTGCCTGTTAAGTTTCTGATAGTATGTCGCGGTTTGTTTGGCCGTGCAAAAGTATCCAAACAAAGTTTAAGCCAATACTGAAATTTTAAGAGAAATGAGAGAAGTGAGAAGAGAGAAGGTGAGAGAGTGAGAGGGGTGAGAGAGTGAGAGTCCGTAGAGTACACCGCTTCGCCTAATTATCCCAATAAAGGAGCGAAGCGGTGTACTCTACGGACTCTCACTTCTCTCACCCTCTCACTCTCTCACTTCTAAAAAACGTCGCAGATCGCTCTGTCGCCTTTCGGGGAGGAAAGTCCGGACAACACAGAGCACCGCACCGCCTAACCGGCGGGGCTCTTTCGAAAGAAAGGGTACAGAAAGTGTCACAGAAAATGACCGCCGCACTCCGTTTTCGGGGTGCGGTAAGGGTGAAAACGTGCGGTAAGAGCGCACGACCGGGACGGGTAACCGCCACGGGGGATAAACCTTGCGGGTTGAAATGCCATGTACACCTTGCAAATGCGCGGCTCGCGCAGCTTCATTCCGCTTCGGCGGGAGGAGGGCAAGGGGGGTAGGCAGCGCAGATCCCGTTTCGTACGGGACCAGATAAATGACAGAGGCTTCGCGCAAGCGAAGTACAAAATCCGGCTTATAGATCTGCGGCGGTTTTTTAGAAGTGAGAGAGTGAGAGAGTGAGAGAGTGAGAGAGTGAGAGGTGAGAAGTGAGAAGTGAGAAGTGAGAAGTGAGAAGTGAGAAGTGAGAAGTGAGAAGTGAGAAGTGAGAAGTGAGAAGTGAGAAGTGAGAAGTGAGAAGTTAATAAGTCAAAGTTTACAAAATTTCATTCCAATATGGAAAGCAATATATTTATCCAATTAGAGAATCGAGGGCATTTTAACAAAATGGCTTCAAATGTATTTTCAAGAAGAATATAATTACCATGCAGAACTTTTTCATATGATGGATATATTTTTAGTATACGCTTAGAAGGAGAAGTGGATGGGTTATTATTAATGAGTTCTGGGTTAGGATATGATTCAATTATCGCATTCAGGTCGGCAATTTGACTAGCATGGAGTTGTGGTAATGATTTAAATCCATGAATTTTAGTGAAAAGTAAAGATTCAAATTCATGCAATTGAATATATGGAACAAAACGTTCTGAATTGATATCCTCTCCCATGGATGTTTCCAGAATAGTAATTTTATGCTCTACATTAAGTACTCTTTGCATTTCATCATAACCGGGAAAAGAAGTTGGCAGACGAAAAAAATCAAAAAAAGAAGTAATTAATACATCTTTCTGTTGATTCAGTAAGCGTAATATTTCATTCTTGAATTTTTGATAATTAGCATTCCCCCCTTTAACACTACTACTTGTACGAATTTTTATTGCACGGATGTCGTAAATCCCTTTCTGATTTAACCACGGTCGTAGCGACTGGTTAACAAACTCCTCTTCCGTCTGGCCTTCTACAATAATGATTAATTTAGAATAGTTCATGGCCTTCCTCCTAGTAAATTTTTATCCCATAAATCACTGAGTGAGTATTCAGCAAGCCAATCAGATAATTCATCAACTTCCAAACGTCGAAATGTAGATTGTTCGTCCCTTCTATCAACAACCAATACATCTTCAGCATCAAAATGATTCAACAAAGTTGTTGATTGTGTAGAAATAATAATTTGGGCTTTTTGTGAAGCACTCTTTAGCATGGCTGCCAGTTTCTCTATAGCAAATGGATGCAACCCAAGTTCAGGCTCATCAATAATTATTGTACTGGGAGGCGTTGGCTGCAAAAGCAATGTTACAAGGCAAATGATGCGAAGTGTACCATCTGAAAAATTATGCGCAGTAAAAAGTTGATCGGAGCCTTTTTCAATCCATCTGAGAAATATTTGTTGGCCATTGATTTCATCCGGCTGCAAATAAAATTTATCAAAAAAAGGTGCTACGGATTGAATCGTCCGCTCTATTAACTTAAAATTATCAGGATGTGCTTCCTGCAAGCGATATAAATATGCTGCCAGATTCCCCCCGTCTTCTTGAAAGTAGGCATAATCTCTAGAGCCGGAAGGTTGTTTTATCTTAGAATTGATACTAGTATCATGGAAATGAAAAATTTTAAATGTACTGAAATACTTTCTGAGATAAACCAATTTTAAACTATCGCCAGATTGCATTTGACTTTCTAAAGTTCCACCACGGTTAAATATCCAAGATGAAGATTTATGGCCTACATGTTCTTCAGCAAAAATTAAATTTCCATTTTGATCAGGCACCAATTTAAACTCATAATTGTTTTGCCATTCATTGTCAAAAACAATTTCACCGCTCAAAAACTCAGACCGTTTTCTCCCAAAATATAAAAAATTATCTGCCCTTCCATGCTGATTGATATATAGTTGCAAATGTTGCTCGAACAGTTGATTTAAAAATTTAAAAAAACTAATGAAGTTACTTTTCCCGACCCCATTTGCCCCTATTAAGATATTTAAAGGATGGATCGCAACATCTCCAGAGTCACGTATTGATTTGAAATTTTGGATTCGAATGGTATTGATTCCCATGGCCTTATAGTCTTGTTGACAAAGGTAAGATTCTGTGACCTAACCGTAAAATTAGTTTAAAATCAAAAATGCTATACTTACTTATATCTAAAGTACCAATTCCTCGAACAGGCGCCGGGCAGTATGTTCCAGATCCTTGCTGAGTCCGGGATGCGGCCGGGAAGTCTGGATTGCCGAGCTGCGCACGGCCGTCAGCCAGCGGAAACGGGAAGGCACGTCGAGTTGTGCCACGGGGCCGCAATTCGGGGCGCCCATGGCGATTTGTTCGAGCGAATGCAGGTTGAGTTTGACCTGTTCCACATCCAGATCGCCGGCAAATACCTGGAGTTTTTGTTCGTTCACTGCGTAGTATACGCGGATAAACTGCATTTTTTTACAAAAAAGGATGATGCCCACGTTGATGAACTCTTCCCGTTCAACCTGCGGCAAAAGGCGGATCACAGCATACTCATACAAGTATTTCTCTTTCATCTTGCGCCTTTTTAATGAAAATGTCGGAATGGTTCAGCCGGGTGGTCAGAAAACGGTTGTACACCTCGCGCAATGCCCCGGGCTGCTCATCCGTATCGGGCCACAGTAGCCAGGCATCGGGAATGAGCGCTACGATCGCGCGGATCTTTTCTTCCGTCAGCAGTTGCCGGAACGCGGCATCCGTTTCCGCCAGCAGGGAGGCTTTCGGCAGCAGCACGTGGTCTTTGATCAACGGGAACGGGCTTTTGGCCTGCGCTTCCCAGTTGGTCCAGGAATGGTGAAAATAAAGCGCCGCACCATGGTCGATCAGCCATAATTCCTCGTGCCAGGTGAGCATGTTCACGTTTTTGAACGTGCGGTCCATATTGGTGATAAACGCATCCAGCCAGACGATTTGAGAGGCCAGTTCGGGCGAAACTTCTGTTACTACCGGATCGAATGTGATGGAGCCGGACAGGAAATGCAGCGCCAGGTTAAGGCCGTGGCTTTTTTTCAGCAGGTCCTGGATTTCTTCGTCGGGCTCCATCTGGCCGAAGGCTTCGTCGAGGTTGGCAAACACCAGTTCGGGTACTTTCAGCCCCAGCGTGCGGGCAATTTCGCCACCGATCAGTTCCGCGATCAGGGCTTTCGGTCCCTGTCCCGAGCCCCTGAATTTCAGCACGTATTTGAAGTCGTCGTCGGCCTCGGCCAGCGCGGGCAGAGAGCCGCCTTCGCGCAGCGGGGTTATGTAGCGCGTGACGTTGACGGTTCTTATTTCTGGTGTGTTTTCAGTCATTTTGTTCGGGTAAAAGTAAGGGGTTATTAGTTATCAGTTAGTAGTTATCTGTGTTGATAATCAGGCATTTGCACATAAAACAAATTAAACTGATCGTACTTTTTACTTACTCTTTAAATATGATTTCCGCTTGCAGGGTCTGTTTTAACCACATAAGGCACATAGAAAACATAGTTATGAGAGTGCTCTACACTATGTTTTCTATGTGCCTTATGTGGTTAAAACAAACCTTGCAAGCGGAAAAATGCGTCTTACTTCTTCGCCGACAACCAGTTGGCGATTTTCGTCAAATCCGCTTTCGGCACTTTTTGTGCGGCCATGGGCGGGTAGCCCGGCCAGTTTTGCGGCTCGGGTTTGCCAACCAGTTGTATGATGCGTTTGGCCGTGTATTTTTTCGCTATTACGTCTGTCCACATTGGGCCCACCAGTTTGCGGCTGATGGAATGGCATGCAGTACAACCGTATTTTTCCAGTAAGGGTTTCACGTCGGCCGGAATTTCCGGATCAGTCGTTTTAGAAGCGGGCGTAAAAGCCGCGAGGAGCAGCACAATCGGCAAGAGAGCGAACGTTTTTTTCATGTTTGAATCGGTGATGAAAGATTTGACTGCAAAAATGCGGAAGTCCCGCCTGAATCGGGGTTACAAATTTCTCTTTTTCAATTCTTTAACAGCGAAATCGACGGCACGGGCCGTCAGCGCCATGTAGGTGATGGAAGGGTTTTGCGCGGCGCCGGAAGCCATACAGGAACCGTCGGTGACGAACACATTGGGCACGGCATGGAGTTGGTTGTTGCCGTTGAGCATGGATGTTTTCGGATCGCGGCCCATACGCGCCGTACCCATTTCGTGGATGCCGCGTCCGGGCGGCTCTTGTGAGTCATTGGCCCAGATATTTTTAAAGCCTGCGGCTTCGAGCATTTCCTGGCCCGTTTGCAGGATGTCTTTCACCATGGCGTCCTCATTTTCGCGCCATTGGCAATCGATATCGAGTGTAGGCATTCCCCAGGCATCGCGTTTTTCGGTGTTCAGCGTCACTTTGTTGTCGAAATGCGGCAGGCATTCGCCCATGCCGAACAGGCTTCCACCCCAGCCACCGGGTTTGGTCATGGCCGTTTTGAAATCGGCGCCGAAACCTTCTCCACCGCCCTGGAAAGCCGCACCGCGATCGGCGCCGCCGCCGAACGCGTAGCCACGCACGAAGGCCGTTTGTTTGTCGCTGCCGAAATTGCGGAAACGCGGAATGTAAACGCCCACAGGCCGCCGGCCTTTGTGATAATGGTCGTGAAAACCGTCGTATTCGCCGCCTACGCGGGCCCGGTAATTGTGGTCCATCAGGTAATGCCCGAGTACGCCGGAGTCGTTTCCAAGTCCGCCGGGGAAACGATCGCTTTTGCTGTTGAGCAGTATTTGTGTGGTCGGCAACGTACCGGCATTGAGGAAAATGATCTTTGCCTTATATTCGATTACTTCCTTTGTTTGCGCATCCATGACACGCACGCCGGTGGCTTTGCCGGTTTTTTCATCAAAAATGACCGATTCCACGATGCTGTATGGGCGCAAGGTCATTTTACCGGTTTTTTCCGCAGCCGGTAGTGTTACGCCGTTGCTGCTGAAATACGCGCCGAACGGGCAGCCGCGGTGGCACAGGCTGCGATATTGGCAGGGTGTGCGGCCATTGATGCTCTGCGTAATGTTGGCGCTGCGGCCGTGCACCAGGGTACGGCCGGGGAAGTTTTTCCGGATGGTTTCCTGCAGGTGTTTTTCCAGAATGGTCAGTTCCATGGGCGGCAGGAATTCGCCGTCGGGGATCTGAGGCAGCCCGTCGCGGTTACCGTTGATGCCGGCAAATTTCTCCACGTAACTGTACCAGGGCGCAATATCCTGGTACCGGATCGGCCAGTCGGCGCCGTGGCCGTCTTTGAGATTACTCTCGAAATCGAACTCCGCCCACCGGTACGTCTGCCGCGCCCACATCAGCGATTTTCCACCTACGTGATAGCCTTTGATCCAGTCGAAAGGTTTTACCTGGGTGTACGGATGTTCGGTATCCTTGGCCCACATCTGGCGGGTACCTTCATTGAACGCATAACACACCGACTGAATGGGATAGTCTTTCTTTACGTCTTCCTGCGTCGGCCAGTTGTGGTGCGGAAATTCCCACAGATTGGTCATCGCCGTGGTGTAATCCTTGATGTGTTCCAGCGGGCGGCCGCGTTCGAGCACCAGGGTTTTCAGGCCTTTTTCGCACAATTCCTTGGCTGCCCAGCCGCCGCTGATACCGGAACCGACCACGATGGCGTCGTATGTGCGTTTTTTATGTGAAGTCACAAGAATAGAGAGTGAGAGGGTGAGAGAGTGAGAAAAGTGAGAGAGTGAGAGTTCGTAGAGTACACCTGACTAACTTAGGCGTTTACAAGTAGGGGTGCCGGGAATAATCAGGTGTAATCTACATATTCTCACCTTCTCACTCTCTCACCCTCTCACTTCTCTCACTTCTAAAACATAGGCGTCCACGCTTTTGTATTGGAATCGATGATCATATCGGGAATCCATCCGCCGGGGATTGGATCGAATGCGAGGGCTTGCGTCGCACCGATTTCGGAACTGAAATAACCGCCGAGGGTCAGATTTTTCAGGGTATAGAAAAAAGGACTGCTGCCGGGCCGGCTGTCGCTTTCTTTTTTCGCGGCCGTTTGCAGTTCGGTAAAAAACGCGATGCGCTGTGCAGGTGTACACTGCAAAAAACCTGCACCCTGCGAAGTTTTACATTGTTCTTCCGCGGCTTCGAGTTGTTTCCAGAAATCTTCCCGGGCTTCTGCCGGGAAACAATCCTGCACCACCACAGCGATAAACTCGTGCACTTTCGCGGCTTTCGCTCCGGGTGTGTCGGTATCGGGCAGGATGGTATCAGCCATTTCCGCCAGCAATGCCAGCCGGTCGGCAGGAAATTTTGCGAGGGTCGCCGGGCCGTTGGCCAGCGCCTTCGCCAGCAGTTCCGGCGCCAGGGAAATACCTCCGAGCAGGAGGGCTACTTTTTTGAGTGCTTCGCGACGCAACATTTCTAAGAGCGTGAGAAAGTGAGAGAATGTGAGAGATGTGAGAGGGCGAGAGATGTGAGAGGGTGAGAGGCCGTAGAGTACACTGCTTCGCTCCTATAATTGGTATAACTGAGCAAAGCGGTGTACTCTACGGACTCTCACCCTCTCACATCTCTCACTCTCTCACATCTCACTTTCTGAATAGCGCAAATGTACTTCGCGTACAATCCACACCAAGCATTTTATTGCTTTTCTTTTTTGATTAACCGTTCATTATTTTACTTCCCTCCTGAAACCGCTTATTTTATCGCGTTACAGGCACACAGTCCGCGCCGGAGCAGTGCAGGGCTTCCAGCAGAAAAAAACGTATCACGTCGCGGCGGGTCCAGTACATGTTATGGCGGATAGAGTCGATGGGCATGTACGTCACTGTCGTATGCGGCGCGAGTTGACGGTACGCATAGTCGGCATTGGAAGGGTAAATCAGGTTATCGAGCACTCCGTGCAGGATCCATACGGGGCATTTGATACGGCTCCAGCCATCCTGAATGGCTTCCAGCGATTTCGAATGCGCGAATTTTTCTTTGGTGGCCACGCGCGCCCATTTCGGAAAAACGATACCCAGCGGCGAATGCACCCAGCGGGCAATTTTGGGCGTACGCTCGGCATTCGGCTGCACCGAAGCGGACTGCAATAGCAGGGCGCGAAGTCGATCGGAATGGTCCATGGCCAGTTTGGCCGCTACCGAGCCGCCATAGGAGGAACCACAGAGCACGATCGGGCCGTTTTCCGACAGTTTTTCCAGCAACGGTGCGATGATATTGGCCTGCTCCACGATGGAAACAACCGCTTTTCCGTACCGCGATTTACCATAACCGGGACGATCTACCGCTACCAGGCGCGTATGGTTGTACACAGATGAATCGCGGAACAACGCGCTGTATTTCACCAGCGAACCGGGTGCGCCGTGCAAAAGCAAGGTAACCGGCAGGGAGTCGGCGCCGATTGTCAGGCAACGAAGGGTATATTTACCCGACCGAAAATAAAAAATCGTCGGCTGGACCGCCGCATCGGCAAAGGAATCCCATATTTGGCTGTCGGAAGAGGTGAGTTTCCACACACTGAAATGCGGTGGCACCCGGCGACTACAAGCCATACAAAACAAAAGGAACAACCCGCAAAGGGTTGGGAGAATGCAAGATTTCATAGATAAAAACAGTCTTTTATAACGCTCATGGAGGAAAACTATTGCCGTCTTCCCACGTTTGTGTTGTTCGGTTATGAAAAATCGGTTATACAATATACATACGCACATTCCGACCGGAAACGATGCATTTACAGAGATAGAAAATCTGCACTTCGCCCAGGCGGCTTCCGGAAAAACGCCCTTTTGTTCGGTGGGTTTGCACCCCTGGTTTGTCAGGGAAGACAATTTGGCAGCATCGGAACTATGGCTGAAAGCGCACGCTGTATTGCCTTCCATATGCGCCATAGGTGAAGCGGGGCTCGATAAAATTTGCGATACGCCCTGGCCGCTCCAGGAATCGGCTTTCCGGTTTTGTATCGAAATTTCCGAAGTGGCCGGCAAACCGCTCGTCATTCATTGCGTCCGCGCGTACAATGAGGTTATTCGAATCAAAAAAGAGATCGGACCGGTACAACCCTGGATTTTTCACGGCTTTAACAAACACCCAGACACTGCACAGATGCTGCTGCGCGAAGGTTGTTTTTTATCATTCGGCGCCGCCTTGCTGAATGAAAACAGCCGAAGCGCGGAAGCGTTGCGGCAAACGCCGGAGGATCGTTTTTTTCTGGAAACGGACGATGCCGGGGAGGTGGGTATTGAAACGATTTATGAACGGGCAACGGAGATCAGGGGTATTTCCGTAGAACGGCTTTGTGAAATTATTTCGGGAAATGTGCAGCGTGTTTTTCGATTTTAGATGTTTGGTAAGCCAAGGGCGGAGCACGTAGCCACCCGGTCGCTTGAAGCGACCGGGTGGCTACGCCTGGCGGCTCGAATACTCACGCCTGGCATACAACACCCATCATCACCCGGGAAAACAGCAACATACTCCACCTACTTTTGTTACCCACCCATGCAACAACTCGACCTGCTCATTATCGGCGGCGGCCCCATCGGGCTGGCCTGTGCACTGGAAGCCCAAAAAGCGCGGCTGAATTACCTGATCATTGAAAAAGGGACGCTGGTCAACTCGTTGTACCACTACCCTGCCAACATGACCTTTTTTTCCACGTCCGAGCGACTGGAAATCGGCGGCATTCCATTCGTTTCCAACAATGCAAAACCGACGCGTTCGGAAGCGCTGGAATATTACCGCCGGGTGGCGGAATCGGGCAAACTGAACCTGAACCTGTATGAAGAAGTAACGGACGTTCAGAAGCAGGACGACGGCTTTCAAATCCTTACCAATAAAAACACCTACGCTGCCAAAAACGTGGTGATGGCTACGGGGTTCTACGATATTCCGGTCAAAATGAATATTGAAGGAGAAGACCTCCCTAAAGTCACGCACTATTACCAGGAACCGCATGCCTATTACCGGCAAAAAATCGTGGTGGTCGGCGCCAACAATTCCGCTGTCGATGCAGCACTCGAAACATGGCGCAAAGGCGCCGAAGTGACGATGGTGATCCGCCGCGAGGAAATCGGAACGCGGGTGAAATACTGGGCTCGCCCCGACATCGTGAACCGGATCGAGGAAGGTTCTATCCGTGCCTATTTCAACGCCTCCCTCAAAGCCATCCGAAAGCATGAAGTAGACATTGAAACTCCCGAAGGACTGATCACGCTGGCCAACGATTACGTCGTAGCCGCCACCGGCTACCAACCCAATCTCGAATTTTTAAAAAAACTCGGCGTGCAAATTACCGACGACGGATATTGTCATCCCATGTACAACGCCGAAACGCAGGAATCCAACGTGCCCGGGCTCTACCTCGCCGGCGTAGTGTGCGGCGGACTGGAAACGCATGTCTGGTTTATTGAAAATTCACGGGCACATGCTGAAAGCATCATAAAACATATTTTAGGTGTGTAGGGTTTCGTGTTTCGTGTTTGGGGGGCGCTGCACTTGGCCTACCCATTTTAAATGAGCCAAGAGCAGCGCGCCCCAAACACGAAACACGAAACACCATACCCTAACCCAACAGCGCTTTCCACAAAACCCGGCCGCTCCAGATAATAATGATGAGCCCGACCAGCATGTACATGGTGCGTACAGGCAGTTTGCCGGCCAGTCGCGCACCCAGCGGTGCAGCCGCTACGCCGCCGATAATGAGGCCGGCAATAACCATCCAGTGCGACAATCCGATAAAGGAAAAGAACGTGACAGCGCTTGCCAGGGTAACGAAAAACTCGGTAAGGCTCACCGAACCGATGACATATTGCGGGGTTTTGCCTTTGGCGATCAGCGTACTGGTGACCAGCGGCCCCCACCCGCCGCCGCCGAATGAGTCCAGAAAACCGCCTGCTCCGGCCAGCCAGCCGAGGTTGCGGGCCCGGTTTTTTTTCTTGTTGCGCACAAATGCACGGCTCAGAATGCGTATGCCAAGCAGCAGAATGTAAACGGCCAGAATGGGTTTGATGTAGGCAGCATATTCCTCTCCCAGCCACGCCAGCAATGCCGCACCGGCAATGGCCCCGATGACACCGGGCAACAACAGCACCTTGACGAGACGACGATTGATATTGCCGAAACGGTAGTGCGAATACCCGGAAGCGCCTGCGGTAAACACCTCGGCGGTGTGAATACTCGAACTCACTGCCGCCAGCGGCACACCCGCTCCCATCAGAAACACCTGCGTAACAACGCCATAGCCCATGCCGAGCAGCCCATCGGCCAGTTGTGCGGCAAAACCCACGCCTACAAACACCCAGAACTGCGGGTCGATACTTCCGATAATTTGTGGCCAGGTATGCGTCGGTATGTAAAAAGACACCACATTAAAAATGAGCGACAGGCCGAACGCCGCGAGTGCCGCCGTCGCCAGACGCCGCCATTTTCGGTCGTTGATGCGCTCCAGGTTCTGGTGCGGAATCACGGCGGACAGCGCTTCTTCTCCGGCAGCAATGGAAGCCGTCAGGGAATTCAGGGTGCGTACTTTTTCGGCAAAATCGCCGCCGAGTTTCTGGCGGATAAACGGCATGTGCTGCAGGATCTCGTCGAGTTCGCCGGGCAGCGACTCATTCAGGGTTTCCTTGAGACGTTTGGCGATGGTCGGCGATTTCCCATTGGTGGAAATGGCGATTTTCAGGTCGCCTTTCTGTACGATGGAACTCAGGTAAAAATCGCACAGGTAAGGGGTGTCGGCCACGTTTACCAGAATACCTTTCGCTGCCGCCAGCGCTTTGATTTGCCGGTTCACAAAAGGGTCGTCGGTTGCCGCGATGACAAACTGTTTCCCCTCCAGATCAGATCGTTCGAAAGGTTTTTCCAGTAATACAACGTGCTGATAATCACCTGCAAACGACTTGATTTCCTCCGAAATGACCGAACCCACCAGGGTCACCCTCGTAGCCGGACTATTGCCCAGCACGGCAGTGATTTTTTCAAGACCCACATGACCGCCGCCAACGATCAGCACATCGAAATGTTCCAGTTTCAGAAAAACCGGAAACAGGTTATTACCGGCACTGGCGCCCGTTGCCTGCGGTTCCGTTTCGGCTGTGAAATGGGCTGTTTGTATAACTTCGTCCATGTGGTGGTTGAGTAGTTGAGAGGTTGAGGGGGTTTATGAGTTTATAGGTTGATGGGTTTATGGGTTTATGGGTTTATAGGTTTATAGGTTTATAGGTTTATAGGTTTATAGGTTGATGAGGTTGATAAGGTTGATAAGGTTGATAAGGTTGATAAGGTTGATAAGGTTGATAAGGTTGATAAGGTTGATAAGGTTGATAATTTGCCGTCGGTTAGGGGAATTAATCTTTTTGAAGGGTTAATTTTGTTTTAATGGATTACAAGTCCAGAGGCAGTGTGTCAACCTTCTGTTCTATGCCTGAAAAAGCCAAGGGCAATGTGTCATCCTGAGCGCAGCGAAGGATCTAACCATGCTCCAAATTCCAGATAATTTCGGATCCTTCGCTGCGTTCAGGATGACACATTGCCCGTGGCTTTTTCAGTTACCCAAAGGAAAGAGAACAGTTCACTCCTGGCTTTTGCCAGTAAAAAACCGGACAAGAGAAATATTCAGCCGCTAGATAAAAGTTGACTTTGCCCATTCATAGAGCGGTTGAATATCAACCCTTATCAACCTTATCAACCCTCATCAACCTTATAAACCCTCATCAACCCCTTACCCTCAGTCATGAAAATTCGTTCCGTGCGTCGTCGCTTTCACATACCCTTTGCGGATCACAAAATCGCCAAAAGGCTCGTTGCGTTGCCGTTCTTTCGCGTAATCGGCAATAATTGGCTCCAGTTCGGCCAGGATAGCCGTTTCATCCAGCATTTCCTTGTATAGTTTGTTCATGCGTTCGCCGTTGTGGGCCGCGCCGAGGTAGAGGTTGTAGCGGCCCGGCGATTTGCCGATAAATGCAATTTCTCCCAGATACGGCCGGCCGCAGCCGTTGGGGCAACCGGTCATACGGATGTTGATGGCGTCTTTTTCCAGGCCGTAGGTGCGAAGGATCAGGTCGATTTTATCGATGAGCGAAGGCAGGTAGCGCTCGGCTTCCGCGAATGCCAGCGAGCAGGTATTGAGCGCTACGCAGGCGATGGAATTCTGCCGCAGCGCCGTTTGGCTATACGTGGCCGACAGGATGCCGTATTTATCCAGAATTGCCTCCACGACGGGTTTCTTTTCGGCGGAAATGTTGCCGATCACGAGGTTCTGATTGCCCGTCAGGCGGAAATCGCCGTCGTGAACGGATGCCACCACACGCAGGGCCGTGCGCAACGGAAACTCGGGGGTATCCACAATACGACCACCTTCGATGAACAGGCCGAGGTTGTAATGCCCGTCGAAGGTTTTCGTCCAGCCCAGCGGGTCGCCGGAATGGATGAATTTGTACGGTTTCGCTTCCCCGAAAGTCAGGCCTGCGCGGCGTTCCACTTCCTGTTTGAACGGCTCCAGCCCCATGCGTTCGATGGTGTATTTTAGTCGGCTGAACTTGCGGTTTTCCCGGTTGCCATTATCGCGCTGGGTGGTGATCACGGCCTCGCAGACTTTCAGAATGTCTTTTTTGTCGATGTAACCGATCATATCTGCCAGCCGCGGGAAGGTTTCGGGCATGCCAAACGTCATACCGAGTCCGCCGCCGATTGCCACATTGAATCCCTCCAGTTCGCCGTCTTTTTCAATGGCGACCAGGCCGATGTCGTTGGCGAAAATGTCGGTATCGTTGAAGGGCGGCACCGCAATAGCGATTTTGAATTTGCGGGGCAGGTAGGTTTTGCCGTAAATGGGCTCGGCGTCTTTGGAGGGTGGAGGGGTGGAGAGTTGAGAAGTTGAGGGGTTGAGGGGTTGTGTATTGAAGGGCTGCGATTCGTCGACAGACTGTCCGTCCATCCAGATTTCGTAGTACGCCGAAGTTTGCGGGGTAAATTCGGCGCTGATTTGCCGGGAAATAGCCCACACCTCGCCGTGCACTTTGCTTTCGTTGGGGTTGGGGCTGCACATGACATTGCGGTTCACGTCGCCGCACCCGGCAATGCTGTCGAGCAGCACTTCGTTGAAACCCTGGATGGTGGCTTTCAAATCGCGCTTGCGGATGCCGTGCAACTGGAATGCCTGCCGCGTGGTAAGTTTCATGGTGCCGTTGCCGTACGTCGAGGCCAGATCGTCCATCCGCAGCCACTGGGCCGGCGTGGCAACTCCGGCGGGCACACGGATGCGGATCATCATGGAGTACAGCGGCTCCAGTTTTTGTGTTTTGCGTTCGCTTTCCAGGTCGCGGTCGGTTTGCTGATACGCGCCGTGGAATTTGATCAGTTGCGTATCATCCGGGTACAGAGCGCCGGTGATTTTATTGTCGAGGCTTTGAACGAGCGAACCGCGGAGGTAATCGCTGTTTTCTTTGATGATCTCGACTTCGGATAGTTTCTTTTCTGCCATGGTGTATGATATGTAGCGGATTTCGCGGATCTGGTTTCGCCCGTCGTAGAGTCAATTGCTACGCGGATAACGCTGATGACGCGGATTTTCGCGGATTTTATTCGAATTGTTTTTTGGCGTTGGTGAATACCTTTCTGAAAAATTGCGGTTTGGGGCCGAAGTTTAAAATGTATCCTACTTCTATTTCACTTGCCTTAAGGTAGTTTTGGAGTTGGGAGATGTGCCCGCCCACGATACTAGTACACGCCTTTAGTTCAATGATAATCACCTCATTGACAATGATATCGGAGAAATATTCTCCTACTTCCCGGCCTTTGTAGAAAACAGGGCAACGCTGTTGTGCAACGACCTCTAATCCTTTCTCCTTTAACTCAAAAAACAAAGCATTCTGATACACTCTCTCCAGAAATCCATAACCTAAATGATTATAGACCTCATAAAAAGCACCCAGAATCTTGTCAGACAATTCCTTGTGCATTAACATAAATGAAGATATTAAATATAAAAATCCGCGAAAATCAGCGTCATCCGCGTTATCCGCGTTGCAATTGACTCTACGACGGGTAAACCACCTGCCACACAACCCCTACACCCGCACTCACCCCAATCCACACGACCAAATTTACTTTAAAAATCTGTAACGCCGCCAGGGAAATTGCCGCCCAGACAAGCGGCAGCCAGCGAATTTCCGGCAAATCCGGCGCAATCACCGCCTGTCCCAGATACAAACACAAACTCAACATCACACCCACCACAGCAGCCGTAGCGTATTGAAGCACTGACTTCACGGCCGGATTGGCCTGCGTACGTTCAATCAATGGCGCGCCGGCAAAAATGAATAGAAACGACGGCAAAAACGTGTAATAAACCGTCGCTGCCAGCGCCAGCGTAGCCGCTCCCAGGGAGGCCCCGAACGTATGGTATCCGGCCATAAAACCCACAAATGCCAGCACGATAATCAGCGGACCCGGTGTCGTTTCGCCCAGCGCCAGCCCGTCGATCATTTCCAGTTGGCTCAGCCAGCCGAATTTTTCCACGCTCACCTGCGCCACATAAGGCAATACCGCATACGCGCCGCCGAAAGTGACCAGGGCTGCCTGGGTGAAAAACAGGCACAGTTTTTTCCAGAATGCAAAATCGCCGGCTGTCATCGCAAATACCACCAAAGGTGCAGCCCACAACACCGCCGCTACCAGCACCTGCCGTAACAACCGCGTGGTGGAGAATCCTGCCCCGTCGACTATAGTTTGGCTGTTGATCAGATAAGCGTTTTCAGTAGAATCGGCTTCGGTGACCGCGTTTTTTTGTGTTTTTTGGGTAGATTTTGTTCTAAAATATACGACCGTACCCAACAGTACCGCCACAAGTATGATCAACGGAAATGGGATATTTCCTGCATAAATGGCTATGAATGCAGCAATGGCTACGGCATAATGCACGGGGGTCTGCAACGATTTTTTTCCAATTTTCACAATAGCACCCGCTACGATAGCCACCACCGCCGGTTTCAGAAATACAAAAACCGCCTGCACGATCTCAAGCGTTCCATAGGTAACGTACAAGGCGCTCAGTCCCCATAGAATTACCGCGGAAGGCAGCACAAACAGGATACCGGCCACAAGTCCGCCTCGCACGCCATGCAGCATCCAGCCGATGTAAGTGGCCAGTTGCTGCGCTTCCGGCCCGGGTAGCAGCATGCAGTAATTCAGCGCGTGCAGAAATTTCCGGTCGCTAATCCAACGCTTCCGATCCACCAGAAAGGTGTGCATGATTGCAATCTGCCCTGCCGGCCCGCCAAAACTCACAAAGCCAAGCCGCAGCCAAAAGGCCAGGGCTTCGCGAAAAGAGGGAGCAGCAGGTGGTGCGAGTGGTTGCATAAAACGGGTCCGGATTGCGTCCGGTTTGATCAGGCGCTATTTGCGCAGGTCGAAATTGTGAAAATAAAAGAGGCGGACCGCATGTATTTTATTGAAATGATCTCCCGACGGCAATTGCTGGTACACATTCAGGTACCCGCCCTGCAATTGTGCATGCGGATTGATCTGATATGCCAGTCCAACGAAAAAGCGGTTTTGATCGAAGTGGTTGTACACGATATTTTTGCCGAAGTTTACCATGATTTCGTTGTTGAGCAGAAATTGCAAACTGCCGGGATTCAGCCCTTTTTTCGTGAGCGGTAAAAACAGGGCAAAACCGTACCTGACGCGTGGGTTATAACTGTAACCTTCACCCAAAGCATTGTCATTCAAAAGTTTACGCCGAAAACGTTCTTCCAGGCGCATCGTCTGCATTAACCGCGCTTTCGGCCAGCGTGTAAACCACTGCACCTGTTGCCAGGGCCGGTGCTCGGGCCGGGAAATATTTTCATGCCCATCCGCCGGAAAGGTATTCACCCAGGCGTATGCCGCCGTCAGCCGCACGTCGTCGGTGATGTAAAACGTCGGCCCGGCGCGGACGATGGACTGCGACAAATCGCCTACAAAATCATCTTTCAGTCGCAGGTGGGCATCTGTCCAAAGCCCCCATCTTTGACTAAACCTGATCTGGCTGAAAACGCCGAACCAGGTTTGTTCTTCGGTAGTGACGGTCTTTTGTGCTGCGAGGTGCAGGCTGCAAAAGAGTAGTAAAACTGTAATCCTCATAAATAGGTTACTGGTTATCAGTTATTAGTTATCTGTGTTGACAATCAATCGTTTGCAGATAAAATAACCCAAACTAATGATCACTAAAATGCAAAAGCCCAGAGGTGTCATCTGCGAGGTACGAGCAGGTGACACCTCTGGCGTTTGGAATCGTAAATAAAAGCAGAATCGGAAACAAACAGGGGCCTTATTCTTCCGATTCAAACGTGTTGGCAATGCCTTAAAAAGACTCTTTCAAAGTAATGCCGTAGGTTCTCGGATCTCCCAGCACGCCCGCATAGTGGCCTGCATTTCCGGCGCCCGGCAGCAGTTGCTCGAAATAATCCTGATCCAGAATATTGCGTGCCCAGACAGTTGCCGATAATCCTTTCGACACGCGGAAACCGAAACGCGCATTCAACAATGCATAACCATCCACCACCAGGTATTGCGAAGGCGAAGGGCTTGAAGAAAATTTGGAGCGGTAATAAGTATCAAACGCAAAAAAGTAATTTCCGGTTTTGTCAAGGAGTTTTCCGGATTTGGCCAGATCGATACCCAGAGAGCCTGCATATTTGGAAATACCCGGCAATTCGCCGCCCGAAACGTCTTTAAATGCTACCTGTACGCCATCCACCGATCTGCCGGTTTCTTCCAGCGGAAGCGGCGCATTGGTAAAGGACACGTATTTGCCGTCGGTGTATGCGAACGAGGCATTTACAGACAGGAATCTTTTCACTTTGAAATTGCCTTCGACTTCCACACCACGCACCCGCACTTTTTCGGCATTGGCCAGGTAACCGCGGTTTACTCCCAGTTCGGGCGACTGCACCTGCGTCTGGTAATCCTTGATATCCGTGTTGTAAACGGTCAGGTTGAACGTCGAAGTAGGCGACGGCGTGGTTTTTATGCCGATTTCCGCATGACTCACCGCTTCCGGTTTGATGACGGCCAGTTCGAGCAACGGCCCCGCGCTCGAAGTCGGCAGACCGCCCAGGTTGAGACCTACCGGTTTGAAACCCGTCGAATAGGTGGCAAAAGTATTGATGCGGCTGCCGGCTTTGAACGCCAGCGTCAATTGACCCGAAAGGTTGGTGTCGTCTACCTGCGCATCAAAAACCTGGTCCGTATAAACCAGTTTTTTCAAGGCGATCAGGGCAGGATCGGTCGTTTCAAGCCCGCCGTAGGTTTCGCGTTTGAAGTTGACCGATTTGTCGTCGTAATTGAAACGAATGCCGGGCAACAGACTCAGGCGGTTCGTGATAGACCAGTCGACCTGGCCGAAAACCGCTGCGCTTAAGGTGTTGAGTTTTTGGGTCGTTTTAATACCGTAACCTTCAAAAAGC
>JAKQJD010000136.1 GCA_029561355.1 Bacteroidota bacterium
AAAACGGCAGCAGGCTGGAAACGCGCTGCACTCTCAACATTCTAACATGAAAATCCTGCTTTTTATCCTGCTTTTCCCGGCACTCCTTTCAGCGCAAGAGATTACGCGCGACACGTCCTACCTGACCAATTCAGGCGGTAACTTCTTCAATGTGAACCGGATCGAATACGAAAACGGCGCGTATTCAGAAACATCTGCCATGATCGGCGATACCTTGGCTGTTCTTTCGCTGTACACGAACAAGATTTCTAGCGAAGCAAATCAGTACGCCGCCGCCGCAGTCATTGCTATGCGGGCGCAATCCGCCACAGCTGTACTCGCAAAACTCGATACGGTAATGGCGGAACGCTTGGCGCGTTCGCCTATCACTGCAATTATGGATTCGTACGAAAGGGAGTTTTTGCAGGGAACGTGGGAAATTGTGAATGGCGGCGTCGCCACATCGGTTACGTTCCCGCGCCTATCCACCAACAAGCGAATACGCCTTTTGCCCGCTGGCGGCACAGCCCGAACAATGATTATATACGGGAACATGCTTCGCCTTGTCGGGTATCCCGTTTCAGGGAACAATACCCTGTTCAAGGTAAAAGAGGGCCGTTGGGGAAACCTAACACGTACAATAATTTTACGCCGAACTTCAGCCCGATGAAAGACGAAATCTTGAAACTCATTTGCCTTTTGGCGTTCCTACTTGTCTGCCTTTCGTTGAACGCGCAATGTTGGGGCATAGACGACACGATTTACCCGGACCTGATACCGAAAACGGAAACGCCGAAATTGAAATGGTACGATTTTTCGACCTACAAATTCAAAGGCGGAGGAAAGCGGGCGGTATGGATAGGCTACGCCGTGGCCGGGATTCTGCACGGCGGGAGGGAGGCTTACCACGCGCAGCCAAACGTTTTCGAAAAGGCATTCAACGCGGCACCTCTTTCTTTTTGGGGTAGTGAGCAGTGGAAGAGGCAGTACTACAACCGTGACCCGGAAACGCAGGCCCACAAGCCGAACGCACTAAACGGCTTTCGTGACTACTGGCACTTTTCAGGCGCTTCAACAAAATACATCCTGATCGGCGGCGCGTTCACAATAGGAGCAAGCAAACAGCCGACAAAATACAAGATCATCGACACGCTGATAGCCTTCGCAGGATTCAGCGCAACCGCATCACTGACATACACCCTGCTTCGATGAAAGCGCAACACTGGACATTGATACTGCTTTCCATCCTAATTGCCTTTGTAGCCGCATCATGGGGCCGCGTTGTCGAGTGGTGGGCCGATATGTCGCCCGCATGGAAAGTTGGCGTATTCCTGTTTTGTTGGTCGCTGGCAATCCTGATCGGGTTTAGAAACGGGCTATACTACGCGCTTATCGGAGTGGTTGCCGGGGTTGTTTTCATATTTGCCCAAATCTGGATTGCGGGCAATAAAATGATGGATGAATGGGAGCAATAACAGGAACAAACGGAGCGGTAACGCGGACTTTTACTTGTGCGCAGTACGCACTTTTGGGCGGTTCTTTACCTTCCGGGTTTACGATAACCGAAAATACGTGCGGCATTTACCTGAATCTTTTACGCAGCCCGTTTGCATCGTTTGGATTGGAGTTG
>JAKQJD010000145.1 GCA_029561355.1 Bacteroidota bacterium
CGGCGAGTTCAACATCCAGGCATGGACCTTGCTGCTCGACGAGCAGAACCTGTCCAACGATACGATCACTTACACGATCACACACATTCCTCCGGCACCGGATCCGCTGCCTTTCCATGAAGATTTTGAATCGGGCCCCGCCGCTATCGACGGCTGGACGATCACAACCGGATTTGCAACGGTGACGAATGCCCATAACAACGTTTCCCAGGTGCTTGCCATGAATATGTGGAGCAACAGCCCGACGCTCGACTACAACACCCCGCGTTTTGGCTATATCGGCGCTTCGGATACCCTGCGCTTCGATTACCGCATTGCCAATTATTCGGGCGGCGGTACGGTTGCAACTCCTATCGAAGGCAATACAATCGAAGTACAAATTTCTACCGACTGCGGTTATACCTACACGACCATCTACACCATCGACAGTTCGACCCACATCGAGCAAGAGCCGCTTCAAACGGTGAAAATCCCGATGGATGCGTATGAAGGTCAGGCAGTTGTACTGCGTTTCCTGGGTACCTGGGCGGTTGGCGACTTCTGGTTCGACCTGGATAATATCAACCTGAGCAACTGTGCTTACGATATGCAACTCAGCGCAGTGGTGGAACCTTCCACTACCGGCGACAATGGTTCCGTTACGGTGACCGTCGGCGCACAGGACAACCCGCCTTACCAGTTTGCCTGGAGCAACGGCATTACGGCAGATTCTATCACCAATGTGGCTCCTGGAACGTACAATGTCACCGTTACCGACGCGAACGGTTGCTCGGATGCCTTGCAGGTGGTCGTAGGAAGTGTTTCTACCAACGATATCGAAGGTTTGACTTCCATTGCCCTGCAACCGAATCCGACTGCCGGTACGGCTCAAATTCAGGCTACTTTCGACCACGCTGTAGATGCGCAGGTGGAAGTGCTGAACATGCTGGGCCAGCGCGTGTGGGAAATGAACGTATCGCGCACCACCAATGTCTCGGAAATACTCGACCTGAACAACGTACCCGACGGCGTATATCTCGTCCGGCTGACGGTGGACAGGCAGACTGCGACCCGGAAACTTGTGAAACAACGGTAACATTGCAACGCGGATTTCGCGGATTAATAGCGGATCTACGCGGATCTGATTTTCGGGAATGAAAAATCCCGGGTTCTTTACGGAGCCCGGGATTTTTTTATGTGTTTACAATGGCATGGCCTTTTGTGACAGGGCAGCCAGGCATAGCCACCGGGTCGCTTCAAGCGACCCGGTGGCTGAGGAGTTACCATTCCCCTATTGGTTCACCACAAAAACAAAGGGCAACGTGTCCTCCTGAGCGCAGCGAAGGATCTGACATTCTTCCAAATTCCAGGTAATGTCAGATCCTTCGCTGCGCTCAGGAGGACACGTTGCCCTTGGTTTTTGCAATATTAAACGGAAAGACAATCTATTGAAAAACAGGCTGTTCCAGAGCCAATAAAAAGAGAGGCGGCGACTTCAAGTCACCGCCTCTCCAATATATCGCCGCCCTTTTTCAGCGGCAGAAATCCGCGTAAATCCGCTATTAATCCGCGAAATCTGCGTTGCAGTTAAGCGTCAATCCGCGCATATTTCGCATTGGCTTCAATAAACGCCCGGCGTGGCGGCACCTCGTCGCCCATCAGCATGGCAAACATGCGGTCGGCTTCGGCGGCATCGTCGATGGTGGCTACCTTCAGGATCCGCGTGGTGGGGTCCATGGTAGTTTCCCAGAGTTGTTCGGCGTTCATTTCACCCAGACCTTTATAGCGCTGCACTTTTACGGAATCGTCGTCTTCCTTGCCGCCGGAAAATTCGAGTTGGGCGGCTTTGCGGTCTTTGTCGTTCCAGCAATAGCGCATGTTCTTGCCCTTTTTCACCTGGTACAGCGGTGGCTGCGCGATATAAATGTGGCTTTTTTCGATCAGTTCGCGCATGTAGCGGAAGAAGAACGTGAGGATCAGCGTAGTGATGTGGCTACCGTCGATGTCGGCGTCGCACATGATCACGATCTTGTGGTAGCGCAGTTTTTCGGTATTCAGCACCCGGTGGCCTTCGTCGTTTTCCTGAATGCTCACACCGAGCGCGGTGAAGATGTTCTTGATCTCCTCGTTTTCATAAATTTTGTGTTCCAGCGCTTTCTCCACGTTCAGGATCTTACCACGCAGCGGCAGGATAGCCTGCGTGTGCCGGTCGCGGCCCTGTTTGGCCGTACCACCTGCAGAGTCACCTTCGACGAGGAACACTTCACTGTCGGCCGGATTGCGGCTGGCGCAGTCGGCCAGTTTGCCGGGCAGTCCGCTACCGGTGAGTGCGCCTTTGCGCTGCACCATTTCGCGCGCTTTGCGGGCGGCGTTGCGGGCAGTGGCAGCCAGCACCACTTTTTCGATGATACGGCGGGCCGGGTTCGGGTTTTCCTCCAGGAAGGTTTTCAGGGCGTCGCCTACGCAGCGCGAAACGATGCCTGTTACTTCGGAGTTGCCCAGTTCGCCTTTGGTCTGGCCCTTGAACTGCGGTTCGGGTACTTTTACCGATATGATCGCTGTGAGGCCCTCCATGAAGTCTTCCCCGGAAATAGGAAAGGTTACTTTTTTGAAAAAGCCGCCTTCCTCGCCGTATTTTTTAAACTCGCGGGTCAGTGCGCGGCGGAAACCGCCCACGTGTGTGCCGCCGTCGCGGGTGCTGATGTTATTGACGAAGGAAATGAGGTTTTCGGAATAGGACGTGTTGTACGTCATGGCCACTTCCACGTCTACCCCTTCTTCGCGGGTGCTGATGTAGATAGGATTTTCGATCAGCCTGGTTTTGGCTTCGTCGATCCACAATACGAACTCCTGCAAACCGCCCTGAGAGTAGAAATTTTCGACTTTAAAGCCGTTTTCGTCCTTTTCCCGCTCATCGGTCAGGCTGAGGTTCAATCCTTTGTTCAGGAAGGAAAGTTCGCGCAGGCGATGCGCCAGGATATCGAACTTGTACTCGGCGGTTTCAAAAATCGACGGGTCGGGCAGAAAGTGCATGATCGTGCCGCGGTAATCGGTTTTGCCGATCTCGCGCACGTCGTACAGCGGTTTGCCCTGGCTGTATTCCTGTTCGTAAATTTTTCCGTTGAGGTGCACTTCGGCACGCATGTGTATCGACAGTGCGTTCACGCAGGAAACACCTACGCCGTGCAGACCGCCGGAAACCTTGTAAGAGTCTTTGTCGAATTTACCACCGGCGTGCAGGACGGTCATAACCACTTCCAGCGCGCTTTTTTTGAGTTTGGCGTGCATGTCGGTCGGAATACCGCGACCGTTGTCCTTTACGGTGATGCTGTTGTTCTCGTGGATCGTCACTTCGATATTGGAACAGTAGCCGGCCAGGTGCTCGTCGATCGAGTTGTCGACAACCTCCCATACCAAGTGGTGAAGACCTTTGGTATCGGTGCTGCCGATGTACATGCCGGGGCGCTTGCGCACTGCTTCCAATCCTTCCAGCGCGGTGATGCTGCTTGCATCGTATTCGTGCGCCCCACCTTGTTTTTGCGGGTTCAAATCTTTCTCGTCTGTCATAAAAAATGAATCTCCTCTGGCTTGATTTTTTTGTTGTTGAAACGGGTTTGCGAAACCGTTTTTAAGTATGCAAAAATACGGAAAATAAACCGTTTCCGGGTAGAAATGCCGCAAGAAAAATCCTTTTTTAAGTTATTGATTTTCAATTAATTAAAAAGACTTTCCAGATCATTAACAAAGTAAATAGGGCTTTGGTTGCAGGCGGGTCCCGCCGTAGGAATAATGGCAACGCGGACGACGCGGATTAGGCGGATTAACGCGGATTTTTGGCGGCCTGACGGCTGCCTTCACCTGATTTTTTGACTGTGATTTCATTTGATTTATATGATGGCCATGATTAGCCTCTGATGTTAATCGTGGCCATCATATAAATCAAATGAAATCATAGTCTGAAAAGTGGCCGTCAGGCCACTGAAATCCGCGTTAATCCGCCCAATCCGCGTCGTCCGCGCCATTATTCCTACGAGGGGCGTAGCCGTACTAAATAAAAATCCCGAATCCTTCTCAACGAGAAAAATTCGGGACAAAAATCTATATCAGCAAACCGAACGATGTTCGGCGGGCGGTTTAGGCTTCTTCTGATACTACTTCGAACGTGACGTCCTGTTGTACTTCCGGGTGGAATTTCACCGTAGCGGTATAAGTACCCAGTTCTTTCACCTCTTCCGGCATTTCGATGATGCGTTTGTCGGCATCGATACCCAGTGCTTTCAGTGCAGCAGAAATGTTTTGAGCGGAAACGGAACCGAACAGACGACCACTTTCGCCTGCTTTTGCAGGGATAGACAGTTTGGTGCCCGCGATTTTTGCAGCCACTTCTTTGAAAGCAGCGATAACGGCGCCTTCTTTTTTAGCGGATTGTTTTTTCAGACCGTCGAGACGGGCCATATTGGGCTTGTTTGCCACAATCGCCAACCCATTCGGGATCAGGTAGTTGCGTCCGTATCCGTCTTTTACTTTCACGACGTCGTGTTTGGAGCCCACCTTTTCGATATGATCGAGCAGAATGATATTCATTGCTGTTGAATTATAATACGTTTAAATGTGCGGTAAGGAGCGTTACGGCCCCGAACCAGTTTATTTCATCAAGTCGGCCACGAAAGGCAGCATACCCAGTACACGGGCGCGCTTGACGGCGGTGGCTACGCGGCGCTGGTATTTCAGGCTGTTGCCTGTGATACGGCGTGGCAGCAGTTTGCCTTGCTCATTGATGAACTGAAGCAGGAAATCGGCATCTTTATAGTCGATGTATTTGATACCGAACTTGCGGAAACGGCAATATTTTTTGCGGCGCAGTCCGATCTTCGGATTGCTGAGAAACTTTACATCTTCTCTGGTAGCAGCCATATTGTATTGAAAATTAGTGCGTTAGAACAAATGGGTGGGAATCGGTTAAGCATCCAGGTCCACAACTTCCGGTGCGGCTACGGTTGCATTGGCGGCTGCTTCAGCGGCGGCAGCGGCTTCCGCTTCCCTCCGTTTTTTGCTGCCGATGCGTCCGCTACGCTTGTCGTCGTTGTATTTGATGCCATACTTGTCGAGTTTAACCGTCAGGAAACGGAGCAGGCGCTCGTTGCGTTTCAGGTTCAACTCGAATTTACCCAGCCAATCGGCTACTTCGCAGCCAAATTCGATGCAGTAATAAACGCCCGAAGAGCGTCTGTTGATTTGGTAGGCCAGCTGGCGCAGGCCCAGCTCATCCACAGCAACGATTGTTGCGCCGAAACCTGTCAGTTCCTTTTGGATGTGCTCCGCTGTCGACTTTACTTCATCGCCCGACAGCACCGGATCCACGATGAAATTGACTTCGTAATGTCTCATTATCAGTCAGTTGTGAAAAAATATGTGAGTAATTTTCAAAAATGGCTGCAAAAGTAAGGAATGTTGGTGGTTTATCCAAGGAATTGCTTGTGTTTTCCGATTTCTTGATTGGAGGTTGTCGATTTTTTGACGGTTGGCTTTGTTCGGCTCCGCCGCTCGTAGGGAGGATGGGGACAACCTGGATTTTGCGGATTGGGCGGATTTACGCGGATTTTTGGTGGCCTTGCGGCCACTTGTTTGATTTTCCGGGATTGGACCCCGCCTTCGGCGGGACGTTACTGTTTTGACTATGATTTATATGATGGTCATGATTACCACTCAACTTAATCATAGCCATCATATAAATCATATTAAAATCATAGTCAGAATCACAGTCAAACAAGTGGCCGCAAGGCCACTAAAAATCCGCTTTAATCCGCCCAATCCGCAAAATCCAGGTCCCCATCCTCCCTACGAGCGGCGGAGCCGAACGATCCCAATTATGAAAAAAATCAAAAATCTCCCATCTCATTCGGAAATCAAAAATCAAGTAATCGAAAATCATAAATAATTTAATTTGGCAATATCGCGCATTTGCTTCGGTGCAAACGTTTGCGCTGCAGATGACACCCTCTTCCTCCTCTTCCGGGCGTGTGCGAAACACACGAAGTTCGGCGCAAATGCCTTACCTTTGCGCCTGTTGCCCCCGAAAACAGGTGCGTCTTGCAAACAAATGAAACGCTACTTGTTTGAAAGTCAATCTATTTCGCCTACTAACTCATTCTCTATATTATGGTTGGGAATCTCACCCAGAATGGCGCTAAACTCAAGCGCATTTTCATCGAACCTACTTTGCCCGAAGGCCTGGCTCCGCTGGCCGAGCTTTCCCAGAACCTCTGGTGGTCCTGGCAACACGAGGCCATCGAACTGTTCAAAAGCATCGATCCGGAAAAATTCGAAGCGCTCAACTTCAATCCGGTCGCGCTGCTCGACGAACTCAGCATAGAAAAAGCGCAGGAACTGCTGGCCAATGCGGGTTTCATGACGAGCATGAAACGCCTGCACAAGGAATTCCGCGAATACATAGACAAAGCGCCGGCCCTTTCGGCGCCGCAAATCGGCTATTTCTGTATGGAATACGGCCTGCACCAGAGTATGCGCCTGTATTCGGGCGGACTGGGCATTTTGGCCGGCGATTACCTGAAAGAAGTGAGCGACCGCAATTTTAACCTGTTTGCGGTAGGCCTGCTGTATCGCTACGGGTATTTCCAACAAGGCATTTCCATGCATGGCGACCAGATTCACCACGTGGAACCTGCCAAATTTACCCAGTTGCCGCTACAACCCGTGCGCGACGAACGCGGCGAATGGATCAAAACCCACGTTAACCTCGCCGGCCGCACCGTATGGGCAAAAGTATGGATGCTGCCCGTGGGCCGCGTGTCGCTGTACCTGCTCGATACCGATATCGACGACAATACCTGGGAAGACCGCTCGATCACGCACCAGTTGTACGGTGGCGATAACGAGAACCGCCTGCGGCAGGAAATACTGCTCGGCGTGGGTGGCCTGCGCGTGTTGAAAGCCATGGGACTGAGCCCCGATATTTACCACCTCAACGAAGGCCACGCGGCGTTCCTGGGATTGGAGCGTATTCGCAACTATATGAAAGACAAAGGGTTGTCATATCTGGAGGCTTTGGAAGTGGTGCGTTCCACGCAGTTGTTCACAACCCACACCCCGGTGCCGGCAGGGCATGATACGTTCTCCGAAAACCTGCTCCGCGATTACCTGTACGAATACACGTACGCACTCGATATTTCCTGGCGCGACCTCGTCGGCCTCGGCCGTGTAGATCCCGACAGCAGCAGCGAACTGTTCAACGTAAGCCACCTCGCCATCCACACGTCGCAGGAAATCAATGGCGTGAGCCGCCTGCACGGGGAAGTGAGCCAGAAGATGTTTGTCGAACTCAACCCCGACTACAATTACGCGGAAAGCAACATCGGGTACGTCACCAACAGCGTGCATTTCCCTACCTGGGTAGCCTCCGAATGGCTCGAACTGTACCAGAAAGAACTGGGTAAAACAATCCTCACCGACCAGATCAACCGCAAATTGTGGGCAAAAATCCAGCAGGTGCCGGCCGGTAAGATCATGGACGTGCGCAAGACGCTGAAAAAACGTTTGTTCGGCTGGATCCGCGAATCACTGCAGGAAGACCTCACGCGCCGGGGCGAAAACCCGCGCAGTACGTTCGAGGTCATCAACTCGCTGCGGGAAGATGCGCTGGTGATCGGATTCGCACGCCGTTTTGCAACGTATAAACGCGCTACGCTCCTGTTCTCCAATGAAAAACGCCTGGCGGAAATTGTGAATAGCAGCGATAAACCGGTGATTTTTATTTTCGCCGGAAAAGCACACCCTGCCGACAAAGCGGGCCAGGAATTTATCCGCCTGATTTACAACACCACCAAAAATCCGCTGTTCCGCGGCAAAGTGTTGTTCCTCGAAAATTACAGCATGGAAATGGCGAAACTGCTGGTGCAGGGCGTCGATATCTGGCTGAACAACCCGACACGACCTAAAGAGGCATCCGGGACCAGCGGCATGAAAGCCGTGATGAACGGGGTCATGAACTTTTCGGTGCTCGACGGCTGGTGGTGCGAAGGCTACAAACCCGGCGCCGGCTGGGCATTACCTGAAAAAGAAACGTTCCAGGATGCGGGTCTGCAAAACGAACTCGACGCCGAAACGATTTACAATATTCTGGAAAACGACATCGTACCGACCTACTACGACCAGGATGCCAACGGCATTTCGGAGCGCTGGGTAAGCCATATCAAAAATACGATCGCGCTGATCGCGCCCGAATTCGTGATGGGGCGCATGCTCGACGATTATCAGGAGCGTTTTTATTCCAAACTCTGGGAACGCAGCAGAAAGATCAAGCAGAACAACTACAAAGCTGCACGCGAACTGACGGACTGGAAAAACCGGGTGCGCCAATCGTGGGAAGCCATAGAACTGGTCGAACTGGATGCGCCGGATACGTTTAACCACTCCCTGCCGCTGGGCGAACACTTCAAAGTGTCGGTAACGCTCAACCTGCAAAACCTGAAAGCCAACGACCTCGGCCTGGAAGCGGTGTTCTACAAACGCCATTCGGAAACGGAACTGGAATTGATCTCCACGTACGAACTCTCGCTGGAATGGCAGAAGGAATCGCAGGCTACCTATTCCTGCGACGTGATTCCGCCGTCTGCCGGCGTATATGAATATGGATTCCGGTTGTACCCGAAAAACGATCTGCTGGTACACCGGCAGGATTTCGGGCTGGTACGGTGGCTTTGAGGGCAGTGCGAAGTCCTCAGTGCGAAGTCTTCAGTGCGAAGTGCGAAGTCATGAAACGTGAGTGAACGTGGACTTCGCACTTCGAACTATAGACTTCGCACTATTTTCCCCATCTGTTTCCGCGTCATCTCCTTGATCGTTTTGATCGGGATGGCGACGCATTTTTTCTCCATATATCCCATCATTTCCAGCACCAGCGCCTGTGCCTGCGGGTCGAGTGCGGCGAATTCCTTGCCGTATACCTGGTACAGGGCCCGTTCTTTTATGGCGCGTACTTCTTCCGGAATGTGCGACAGCGAGCGTTCTACCTGGCGCTCGTGCCATTGGTCGCGGAAAGCGTAGAGGCGTTCGTTGATGATGGACGCCGCTTTGATGCGCTCGCTTTCCCGGAATGCCAGGTTTTCGCCTGCCAATTGTTTCAGGCCTTCTATTTCGATAAAACGAACGGGAAATGCCGGCAAAATACGTTTGTCCACATTGTTCGGCACCGAAAGGTCGACCACCGTTTTACAGGAAGTTTCACCTTGCAGCAGGTTTTTATACCTGTCGGGCGTAACGACAGGTTCCGTAGCCGCCGTACTAACGATCAGGCAATCGAAACCTTCGGAGTAATGGTCGAGTGCATCGAGCGGCAGTGCGCGGCCGTTCAGGGCATCTGCGAGCAACTGCGCGTTGTCGATACTGCGGTTGAACACCGTGACGTTCCGGAATCCGTATTTCACCAAAAATTTGCCGAACAGGGTGTTTGTTTGCCCGGCGCCCACCAGCAGGATGCGGCTGTTGCGGTCGGATACGGATTTCAGCATTTCCCCGAAAGCCAGCGCGACAACGGAAACGGCTTTTTCGCCGATACCCGTCTGGCTGTAAATTTCTTTGGCTGTTTCGATGGTGAAACGCATGAGCAGGCGCAGGTGGTCGCCGGTGTTTCCTGCTGCTCGGTTGTGGTCGTATTGTTCGCGGAGCTGGCGGATAATTTCGCGTTCGCCGATCACCAGACTATCCATGGAAGCGGCTACTTCCAGCCAGTGGCGGATCGCATCGGCGCCGTGCAGCAACAGCATCTGTGCAGCAATATCTTCCTGCTCGGCTGCCGAAAGATCCGGGCGGATCGTCGCAACTGCTTCATTTACAATATCCTGCGAAACGGGTCCTTGCCTGTAAAAAAGAAAAGCCACCCGGTTGCAGGTAGCGATATACATCATTTCCTCCCAGTTGAGACGGTCCTTCAGGTCGTGCAGCAAAGGCGATGCATGATCTTGCACAACCATTTTACCTATTGTTTCGAGGGGCGCGTTGCGGTGCGTAAGGGTAAGGAGATGATAGCCGTCAAGCATAGGAAGAAGGATGGATACTATTTGAATATTTGAGGATACGAGTATTCGAGTATTTGATTCAAATACTCGAATACTCGTATCCTCAAAAAACCAGTATTAGATGGCTGCAAAAGTAGAAACGTCGCAACCGGGCACTGTCATGCCATTGTAAAGGGGTTTTTTGAATAAAAATTTGGAAGTTGTCTAAACAAAGCCGCCTACCTTTGCAGCATGACGGACAAACTTCGGGCTTACCTCGCACTGCACTTTTGTGTATTGATCTGGGGATTCACAGCCATTCTGGGCAAACTGATCACCCTGCAGGCTTTGCCGCTGGTGTGGTGGCGGGTGCTGATCTGCTGTGGTGCCCTGCTGGCTTTTATGCCGGCTGCGCAAATCAGGAACGTTTCCCGCAGTCAGTTTAAACGCTTGTTCGGCGTAGGTATTCTGGTGGGCATTCACTGGCTGTGTTTTTACGGCGCCGTCAAAATTGCCAATGCCTCGGTAGGCGTAGCCTCCATGGCGACCACTTCGTTTTTTGCCGCTTTTGCCGAGCCTATTGTGATGAAACAACGGATTAAATGGTATGAACTGGCCCTGGGCGCCCTCATTTTGCCGGGTATGGCTCTGGTAGTGGGCACCATCGACTGGACAATGCGCGCCGGACTCGCTGTGGGCGTGCTGGGTGCTTTGCTGGCGGCGGTTTTTACGGCGTTCAACAAAAGAATCCTGGACAACGATCCGCCGCCACCACTGGCCATGAGCCTGGTGGAATTGTCGGGCGCGCTGGGCGTTACTTCCGTTGTCATGATCCCAATGTTGCTGTACAATCCCGGTATGCCAGTCATGCTGCAAGGCTGGGACTGGCTCTGGATCCTGGTGCTTTCTATCGTGTGTACGCTGCTTCCGTATTACCTGACGCTGCTGGCCATGCGGCACCTGACGGCTTTCGCTACCAACCTGACCATCAACCTTGAGCCTATTTATGGTGTTTTGCTGGCGGCTGTGTTGTTTCGTGAGGATAAAGACCTGGGTACCCATTTTTATATCGGAATGCTTATAATTTTGCTCTCGGTTTTCAGCCACCCGTTCCTGAAAAAAATATTTGAAAAAAAAGCGCCGGCTACCGCGCCGGTTTCCTGAACTATGCTGCTCAAATGGCTTTTTACCCTGCTGGCGATTATTTGGCTGTACCAGGCATTGCGGCCCATGTTTGCCCTTCGCCCGCCCAACGCCCCACGTCCTGTGAACCGCCCGCCGGAGAAGGACGACGATCGGAGTGATGGGGGTGGGGAATACATTGATTATGAAGAGATTAAGTAGGTATTGGTTATTGGTTATTCGTTATTAGTGTGATAGCCCTTGGCCTTGGTAACAGTTAAAGGCCGGGGGCTATCACACTAATAACGAATAACCAATAACTAATAACCCTAAACACATAAAAGACAATGAAAAAACTCTACGACGACCTCCTGCTGGTCATTTACAACAAAGCGCCGGGCATGCCGGTGCAGGCCGATAAAACCGGCGACACTTCGCTGCTGGAAATAGCGGAAAAGTATGCCAAACGTACCCTGCACCTCGTGCACCGCATGGACCGTCCGGTGAGTGGCGCCGTATTGCTGGCCAAAACCAAAGCGGTGATGACCACGCTGACCGACCAGTTCAGGAATCGTGAGATCGACAAGGAATACCTCGCCATCGTAGGGCAGTTGCCGCCCGAAACGGAAGGTACACTCGTACATTACCTGCGGAAAAACGAAGCCAAAAACATCTCGGTGGCGTACCCCGAAGAAGTATCGGGCAGCGAACGCGCCGAATTGCACTACAAGGTGCTGGGCAGCAGCGACCGCTACCATCTGCTTCATATTCAATTACTTACAGGTCGCCATCACCAGATTCGCGCCCAACTCGCCGCCATCGGCTGTCCCATTCGCGGTGACGTGAAATACGGTTTCAAACGTGCCAATAAAAATCGCTCTATCGACCTGCATGCCTGGAAACTGTCGTTCGAACACCCGCAAAGCGGGCAGATGATGTCGGTCACGGCGCCGCTGCCGGAAGAAGTAGTGTGGAAGGCGTTTGCGGAAGTGATAGGTGAAAAAGTGAGCGTGTAAATATTTAACCACAAGGGACACGAAGGGGATTCACGAGGTTCACAAAAGGAGCATAACACGCTTTGTGAACCTTGTGAATCCCCTTTGTGTCCCTTGTGGTTAAATATTTTACTCGCAAGCGGAACTACATTTCAATTGGCCGAATGCTTTTCGAGTTTCAAAACCTCGATACTGGCTTCCGATATTTTTAAAAAATACGCCCCGTCCGGCAAGCCGGAAAAATCCTGTTGCGCTATATTTTTTCCGGAAAACACGACCTGGCCGAGCGCATTCGTCAGTTCGAACAAGGCCTCATTCGAAACGGGGGTAACCCTCAAATGTGTTGAAAAAGGATTCGGATATGCGGAAACCCTGTGCGCGTTTCCGGCAACATCCTGCGTACCCACAGCTGCGTCGCAAATGGAAATACCGCCCAGCAAGGCCGTCATTTCCGTGCACAAATAAATGTAATTCGACAGCGCATCGGCATCGAGTGAACCGTTGAGCAGGTTGTCGGCTTCACCCGGATCGGCCGCCAGGTGGTAAAATTCCTGATGCCCGTCGTCAAAGCGCAGGAGTTTGTACTCCAGGTTGCGCATGGTCTTTCCGTCGTTGGCGTCGGGCGTATTTTTAAAAATTTCGGTGAACGCCCAGGGCCGTATGGCCGTGCTTTCATTTTTCAGAATGGGTAAAATGCTGTGGCTGTCTACGGGTTTTCCGGGTGCAATTTGCGCGGGCCAGCCGGTGTAGCCGAACAGTTCGAGTATCGTGGCAAACAAATCTGCCGTATTCACCAGCGCATCGCTCGTTCTGCCGGGATTGGTTACGGAAGGTCCGGAGATCAGGAATGGCACGTGCACGCCATACTGATAAATGGTGCCTTTGGCGCGGTCGGTGTCGGCAATCTGTGCGGTTTGCGTGGTGTTGCCGTTGTCGCCGATAAAAATGATATCGGTGCTGTCGAGTTGGCCGCGCACGTCGAGGGAATCGAACAGCCGCCCGATCTCGTGGTCGAGCGCTTCGATGGAGGCTTTGAAATATGCTTCGGGATTCATATTGATATTCTGCTGCGTGCCGCTCAGGTTGGTGTACGAATGCAATCCGGCAGGCGGCAGGTGATACGGCGCATGCGGGGCGTTGAAAGCCAGCCACAGAAAAAAAGGCTTGTCGGGCTGTACGCTGGTAAAGGCAATGGCGTCGTCGGCCGTTTCCGTGGTAGCGTAATTGGTCACGTTGGCAGAAACGCCGTTGGTCACTTTCGTCCAATTGTAATAACTCGGCAGTTGCCCGATGAAATTACCTGCGAAAAGATCGTAGCCCATGATATTCGGATTGTTGAGGTTGCTCATCGGCGCAGGCTGCTGCAAATGCCATTTGCCGATATTGGCTTTGGTAATGCCGTCGGGCTGATAGATGTTCAGCAGCCTTGGAATCGTTAACTCATTGATATCCAACTGGCCGGAGCCTTCCACGCTGCCAACCACCCCGCCGACGCCCGTGCGGAAACTGTACCGGCCCGTCAGCATACCCGCCCGTGTAGCCGAGCAAACAGGATTGGACGTGGCATTGGTGAAGCGCACGCCCCTGGCCAGCAGTTTGCGGATGTTCGGCATGGCAGCCGTGTCCTGATGGTCTTCATAAAAACCCAGGTAATCGGTGCCCAGGTCGTCGGCGATGATGAGCAGAACGTTGTGCTGGGCGCGGGCGGCAGTGGCTAGGAAAAGGAAAAGGAAGAGGGTATGGCAGTGCTTCATGTTATTTTTTTGAAACGTGTGAAAGTGGTTAGATGCACTGCCGGGGAAATGGTTTAGTAGGCTTCAGGAAATACTCGGATATTTCGAACAACCGGAAAAATTACCAACAATACAAATACAATGCGAATCATGGGTTAAAACCGGCTTCGGAGAAGCCAAACCTTTGTAGAAATACCAAAACGCAATTTCCGGGGCTTCGGAGAAGCCTAACCCGCCCCACACGAAGGCATTTGGTTTTTAATTTTAGGGATTTGCAAGATCGAGTTGCGCTTCTCCGAAGCCATTGTTCATTGTTTTGGCATTTCTACAAAGGTTTGGCTTCTCCGAAGCCGGTTTTAACCCATGATTCGCATATGCAATAAATTCTATATTTTTATCTGTTTCTATAACCGGTTTTTAAAACCTTATAGGTTTTAGCATCCATCCGATACTATTAAAGTCGTCACCAATTTTTCTTCCATGTCCACACCGCTTACCATCCTCACCTCCCTGCTTCTGCTCTCCATCGCCGGCCTCGGCTTTTATCACCCTATTCCACAACCAGCAGTGTACCACGACTATGCCGACGCGCGTGTCATATTGGGTATTCCCTATTTCTGGAACGTCGTTTCCAACCTGCCTATGCTGTTTATCGGCGCGTACGGACTGCAGCAATCTTTCCGGCATTGGAACGAACGCCCGGCGCGCGTGGCGCGCTGGATTCCGCTCGTGTTGAGCGCGGGCGTGTTCATAACGTGTTTCGGTTCGGCGTATTACCACTGGGTGCCTTCCAACGGTACGCTGCTGTGGGACCGGCTGCCAATGACGCTGATGTTTATGTCGCTGCTGGCGCTGCTGATGTACGATTATTTCGGCGCGGCAGCAGGCGCGCGCACATTTTTCATCGCGCTTCCTGTGGGTATCGCCAGCGTGTTGTACTGGCATTTTACGGAAGCAGCAGGGCATGGCGATTTGCGCCCCTATGCGCTGGTGCAGTTTTTTCCGATGCTGGTAATTCCGGTATTGCTGATTGCTTTTCCCGGAAAAACGCCTTACATGCGGACGCTCCCACTCGTCGTAGGCTGGTATGCGCTGGCGAAAGTGTGTGAACACTTCGACCATCAAATTTTCGGCCTGACCGGTTTCTGGAGCGGCCACACGCTCAAGCATTTTTTTGCAGCGGTGGCGCTGGTGTATGTGATGAAATTAATGGACGGGTGGTTTCCTGTGATACCCCGAC
>JAKQJD010000159.1 GCA_029561355.1 Bacteroidota bacterium
CAGGGATTTTCCCTCCAGCTTCTTTTCTGCCAAAAACTTTTGCGTTTGTTTCAGGAGTTTTCGCTGGTCATACCACATGCTTGGGTCGATGCAGATATAGGAATTGAACAGATCGGTGTGCTGCACAAAAGTTTGCATCACGGCCAAGCCTCCGAAAGAATGCCCGATGAGCATTTTGTAGGGCGCCGTCGGGTATTTTGATTCAATAAAAGGTATCAACTCCTTTTCCATGAATGCAATGAAATTTTCACCGCCGCCCGATGTTTTTAAAAAGGCGGAACTATCCTTCGTAAAAGGGTCGATGTCGATGTGAGTCGGGGTCAAATCCCTGGTTCGGTCGGTATTTGGAATACCCACCACGATCATTTCAGGGCAAACCGTGTTGCCATTCACCTGACTCAATTGCTGAATCATGCCCACAACCGAATAGAAATGCGCATCGCCGTCCAGTAAATACACCACCGGATAGTGCTGTCGGCCCTCGATGCCGGCCCCGCCACCGTCGGGCACATAAACCCAGACTTTTCGTTGTTCGCCCAATATGCCAGATTGTATGCTGTCGATGGTACCGATGACTACTTTGTCATTGGTCTGGGCGCTACTTTGAAGCAGCCCAAAAAATAAAAACAGGTATACGAAAATGGGTTTCAAGATTTCCATATTTGAAATATTGTTTTATTGTTTTTTGTCCGGTGTGAATTTGTTGTTTTCTACATCTTTCAAAAATGCAACAAGGCTTTTGAAGTAATTTTGTTGGTCGTCATACATACTCAGGTGGCTGCCATTGGGGCATAAGTACGTTCTGCTATTTGGAATAAGATGCCCTTCTCTTTTCATGTCTTCCGGGTTCATTTCATCATACACGCCGCCAATTACCAATGTCGGCACTTTGATGTTGGGCAATCTGTCCCACATTTCCCAATCTTTGAAATTACCGGTAACATGAAACTCATCCACCCCCTGCATATGTATGTATATGTCATGATTCGCTTTCTTGAATGCTCTCATCAATGGTTCCGGCCAATTTTCAACTGGCATTCGGCAGGCAATCTGTGTATAAAGCCTGTTCATCAATAAGTTTTGATATTCAGGTGCGTCATACCGTTTTAGCCTGTCAAGAGAATCAAACGTTATTAATTCCTGTGCAGTTAATAACTTTTGTTTTAAGGTTTCTGCGTACGAAGTATAGTTTTTTATCCCAGCGGTCATATTGGCTAAAGCGCGGGGGTTAATGAACAAGTTGCGATGAAGCGGCTTTTCGTCACATCTCCCTCACATATACTGTTACTGACTTTTCCCCTTTATCGTTGGTATAGGTCTCCACCAATTTCACCACGCCATAAGGCAATATTTGAAAATTAAAGGATAAGGTTTCCAAAGCCAAGCCGGGCAATTGAAAGGTATTATCGCCAACAAATTCGAGGTTCACTCCGAATGTCATTCCATTCAATTTGTCGCCCTTGATCCACAATTGCTGGTCTTTTATGAACAGCTCCATTTTATTGCTGGAGTCCTGCTCGCTGGTATAGTTACCGACCAACAGGCCCATCGCCGCCGGCTCGACGGCCAGTTTTTTGGCCATACTGACGTTGTACGCCACTTTTTTGCTGCCGCCCTTCAGGTTTTGCACTTCCAATATCCTTCTTTTGGCGGTAGGGGATGAAGAACTGCTGTCCTTTTCAATCCACGGATCGCCCACGAAATAAAGTTGTGTCACCAAAGGCTGATAACCTTCCGCTGTAATCATCAGGTGGAAATGCGCCGGGCGGTAATTATCGCCGGTGCCATAAGGGACGGGCAATATGGTCTTAAAAGAATAATTGCCCTTTCTATCGGAATAGGCCGTTCCCCGGTATTTAAAATCGGCGGATTCGTTGTCGTACACCCCGTTGCCGTCGCAATGCCAAATCTCTATTTTGGCTTTTTTAATGGCCCCTCCACTAACGATTCTCCGGCACCGGCGGCGGACCATCCGGCAACAGCGCTTTGTAAAGCGTCGTCCCCTTTTTTTTCAAAAATTCCGCCCGCATGGTCTGCCGGAGCGTCTCGTTTTCAAACAAATCCACCATCGTCAAGCCCATTGCTTTGCTCGAATATACCATCCCCTTGTGCCCGATGGACATCCCGCCGCAGGCGACCACCGCCCAACTGTGCCAGGGGGCTTTCTTGGCTGCGGTCGTAACGACGAGCTGTATTTGCGGGTGTTCCAACTCACATCCGCTACGTCGGTCGAGCCGCCTTCGGGGAATAAAATTAATGGTTGGAAGAATCAATTTTGCACTACGATTTTTTCAAAAAAACTGTCCCGGCCATTCAATACGTGCAAAGTATAAATGCCTTGGGCCAGATCATGGACATCTAGCAACTGGTGGCCGCTGACGAAGGCTACGGACCGCAGCAGTTGTCCCGCCGGACTGAATAATTGGACGGTGATGTCTTCTTGAGCATTGTCAGGTAAAAGCAAAGTCAGTTCGCCATTAGCAACAGGATTAGGAAAAACGCGCACTGTGCCGGTGTTTTGCAGTTCTACACGCACCACTTTTGATATTTCTTCATTGCCGTCGAAGTCCATTTGCCGCAGGCGATAGTAAAGCCCCCCTTGCGTCCCCCCATAAGTGGGGAAAGATGGTTTTTTATCTAGAAAAGAATAGTTCTGCGTTCCAGTTGGTGCGCCTTTGCCGGCCACGAAGCCGAGCGTTTCCCAAGTGCGGGCATCACTGCTACGCTCTATATAAAAACCTTTATTGTTCTGCTCGGCAGCGGTTTGCCAGGTCAGCAAAACATCATCACCCTGCCATTTACCAGTGAAACTAATCAGTTCGATGGGCAGCGGTGCGGAGCAAACCACGCCGGAAGGAGAATCCCCGCTGATGGTCCAGCCTTTGGTAATGTCCAGGTTGGTACGGGCGGCCACGGCGTTGGTGCCGTACTGCCGACCAGAGGCACCCATGGAGAGGCTATTGGGCGTAAGGGGATTGGCACTCCAACCGATCAAACTAGCACTGTAATTATCACAATTCAGACCGCTGGAAAACAGGAATTGGGTTAGAGCAACTCCTGCCTTGAAGGTCCAGTTGCTAAGGGGTCGATTGAAGGCACTGGCAGAACTAAACATGCCGTTCATATTGCTGACGTTGGCGACGTTCCAGTTATGGAGAGGCTGATTAAAAGCAGTAGCCTGGTTAAACATGCTGCTCATTGTGGTCACATTAGTGGTGTTCCAGGTATTGAGGGGCTGATTGAACGCAGAGGCAAAGCCAAACATGGCGCCCATACCGGTCACGTTGGTAGTGTTCCAGTTTCCAATGGGCTGGTTAAAGACACTGGCCTGGAAAAACATTGCGATCATATTGGTCACGCTCGCTGTGTTCCAGGTGCCAATAGGCTGGTTAAAGGCGGTAGCACTGGAAAACATTTGCAGCATATTGGTCACGTTGGCCGTGTTCCAGTTTCCGATGGGCTGGTTAAAGACACTGGCCTGGAAAAACATGCTCTCCATAGTAGTTACCTTGGTGGTGTTCCAGTTTCCGATGGGTTGGTTAAAAGCGGAGGCATCAGAAAACATCAGCGACATGTCGGTCACGTTGCCGGTATTCCAGCTGCCGATATCCTGATTGAAAGCGGAAGCAGAGGCAAACATGCCTTGCATATTGGTCACCTTGGTCGTGTTCCAGTTTCCGATGGGCTGATTGAAAGCGGCAGACTCGGCAAACATGTTGCTCATATCGGTCACGTTGGCGGTATTCCAGCTGTCTATGTTGGCTGGGCCATTCAGGATAGTGCAACTTCTGAACATACCCGACATGTTCGTCACGCTACCCATATTGGCCAGGTCGGTGGCACTGATTTGCAGGTTGGCGCAGCCGTAGAAAGCATTGGCTGTATTCGTCCAGACCTGATCTCCCCATTGCCCGATGTCGAGCAGTTTCAGGCAGTCTCCGCCATTATTAAAAAATATCCTCGGAAAAGCACCCCGGATGCGGATGGTATAGGTACCTGCCACGCCAAAATTGTGGAACACGCTGCCCGTGATGCCACTCTGGTCGTACGTGCCGTCATTGTTCCAGTCCACCTGGTAATTGTAGCCGCTGCCAGTGGTCGGAATGGTGATGGAAGCACTGCCGGAAGTACCTGGGTTATTGGTTTTCCAGGTGGTGATGAAAGGATTCTGGGCATAGATGGTCATCGCGGCCCACAGTGCCATCCAGACCAGGGCGATACGCCGGGAACAGGGCTGCGGATGGCGGAAAATGGCAGGGCTGTTTTTCCGGGAAAAAAGGTGTTGGTATTTCATAACATTAGATTTAAAAAAATGAAATGCGACTGTTGCCAGCAAGGAAGACCACATTAATGTGCAGCCGTGTCGAGTAATTGCATTCCTTCCACCCAAATCCGTGATGCGCAACTCATGCAGACCCCTTGACCAAACATACTTTTGGTCAGGAGGCGGGCGGAACCGTGCAGGGTGAGCGAGGCACCCGCTTGAATCTCCAGGCTTCAAGGCCGTTGTTGGCGTCCCCGCCAACAACAATCACATCTCCGCTTTAATGGCTGCTTTGCCAGTGATCATGGGTTTGTTGTTGGTCATGCTGATGGCATCGTCGGCATAAAAAGCGACTATGGTGGCCATATCCTTGGCATTAGAAGCCTTGGCCCAGGTATTTTCTATGGCTTGTATTTCGGCTTTCAGTTTTGCCAGGTCCGGTTTGGGGGTTTCCTGCGCTGCGGCGGGTAAAGGTGCCGGCGTTTGCTGGCAGGCGGCAAACAAAAGGGTACAAAGCATGAGGACTGGGAAAAAGGTTGATTTGCTCATTGTTATGCTGTTTGATTGGTTAAAAATGATCTTACTCAATAGTTGTCGTGCGGAAGCACTTGGGAAAAAAACTCTTTATCTGCTTGATAACCTCTTGTGCGATCATTGGAAAATCCATAACCTCGTTTTGCAAAAATATTTATGACCAAACGGAGGGTGGGGCAACGCGGATGGAGCGGATTCAAATGGATTTTTTGTGGCCTGACGGCCACTGTTTTTGATTTTTACAAATTATTCCGCCTTCGGCTAATACCATTTTTATAAACCACAAAGCCACAAAGGACACCAGGAGTTATTACCCTTGGTGTCCTTTGTGGCTTTGTGGTTAAATAGAAAATAACGGTGTTTTTATACTGTTATCTTAGAACCAATAAAACCTGGGGGCAAGCGTGAAAGCAGCCGAAGCGCTTTGAAAAACGTACAACAATCAACGCAAAAGAATAAACCCCGCCCAGAAAAACGGGTGTTCGTATTTTTCGCGCATCGTTTTTTGAGCGGCATCGAACGCTTCGGGGATCGGCATTTTTCGGGAAAGCCAGTTGGTGTAAAATACCGTCATCAATTCCTGGGTTTGCGCGTCGGGTACTTGCCAAAGCGACATGACGACATATTTGGCGCCGGCTATTTTGAGGGCGCGTTGCAAGCCGTACACGCCTTCGTTGCCTTCGATATCGCCCAGGCCCGTTTCGCAGGCCGAAAGCACCACCAATTCGGTGTTGGAGAGGTTCATCTGGCTGATTTCATACGCAGTAACGACCCCGTCTTCCCGATCGGGGCGGAAAGGTTTACCGGTTTTCCAGGCATAATTGCCCCCGGCCAGGATAAGCCCCGAGCGGATCATGGGGTGTTCCGCGCCTTTGAACGCGGATACACCCGTAGCGGCCTGCTGCGGCAGGCGTTTTGGGTCTGGGAAAAAGTACCCGTGCGTGGCAAGGTGGAGCACGCGGGGCGAGGCGCCCGCAGCGCCGATGCTTTTAAATACTTCCTCGCTGCCATCTGCGCCCTTGTTCAGGATGGGTTTCAATCCTGCTTGTTTCAAAATGCCTTGCAGGCTGTTTACTTCTTTTTCCGTCCACGGGAGGTAGCCCCAGGTACCGCCGCGCAGCGTGCTGTCCGCATCTTCAAAATCTATGTCTCCGCGGGTGTGGGCGTAATCCTGTGGGATAAGAGCGGGAGACTTGTTCAAACTGTCCGGTTCGTAATCGATGCCCCCAAACAGCATTGCGTCCGGGGAAGCGGCGGCGTTTGCCAGGGGTTGGGGCAGCGCGATTTGGCGGGTACTGCTCAATTGCACCAAACGGATGCGATCAGCCAAAGGTTTACCGTCCTGACCTGAAATAGCGTTGAAATTGATGCGGTGCAGGAGGCCGGCAGGAGAAAAATACACCGTTTTCGCACCCGCCAATGCCGTTTCAAGGGGCTGCCAGATAGCCTGGTATAGGTTCTTTTGTCCGCCCGTCGTTTGGGCGGAATTCGTGTACAGGGTATTGACATAATCGGATTTTCGGGCGCCTTTGTTTTTAAAAAGGGCGGCGATTTCCCGTTCTTCAAACAGCGGGATGAATTGGGGGGAATCCGTGCCGGGCAAGAGAATTAGGGCAGCGTACATCGTACTGTCGGTCAGTTTTTTTTGATAAAAACGATAACTTACAAACTCGACCGCCACTTCGCCGGGCTTCAATGCTGCCTGAACCTCCTGCCATGTGACCTGCTTGTTGGCTTGGCTCCATCCTGCTACGGTGCGCGCGAGGTCTTTTTCAAAGTCATTGGCCTTGACTTCTAATTGGGCCACCAGAGCGCTGTCCCGTTTGGCAATGGGTTGGGCATACTGAGTGGCCAATCGGCGGTGGTAGCTTTGCAGCAGGGTGTATTTTTCAGCGGTGCCCGCATCCGAAAGGGCTAGTTGTTTGATCCGGCCTACGGACTGGAGCAGAAAACCTTTGTAGAAGAGGCTGTTGTCGTAGCAGACAGAGATCATTTTTTTACTATCGGCTATCTGAGTGAACGAAAGGGTTTGGTTCTGACCGTTGGAAAACTTGTCTAAATAATTGTTCAATTCGCTTTCGGAAAGGTGGTGTAAGGCTTGTTCAATAAGGCGCATATTCACCGTGGACAGTTCAAGTAAAAGGGGTTCGACTTTCTCATATTGACCCATGATCCGGTACAGCCCCGCCAGATTGTTCAGGCTTTCGGCATAATCGGGACTTTCCCTGCCCAGGGCTTTTTCCCGGATGGCTTTGGATTCAAGGTAGAGCGGTTCGGCTTTTTCGTATTGCCCCATGTCCTGATACAGAACCGCCAGGTTTTGCAGACTCGCGGCATAATCGGGATGTTCCCTGCCCAG
>JAKQJD010000171.1 GCA_029561355.1 Bacteroidota bacterium
GGCCGTCTCCCCGATGGTGCCGGGTAAGTCCATCGGCCCGGTTGCCGGTATTACGGTTCGCCCGGTTACATAAACTGTTGCCCTGGCTTCTCCCAATCCGAGCGCCACACCCTTTCCGACTCCCCTGCTTGCACCCGTCACAAGAGCAACACAGTTTTTCAAACTATCCATATTTTTCCTTTCGTGCCGAACGCCTACAGCTCGCACGCTGCCGACGAATTTAGGGTATACATTCTACTCCAAGTATAAAACCTTGCTTCAAGAAAAAACTTGCCTGTGCATTCGCATGCAGTCGCTTGTTGGGCCGCCTTTTTGGGGGAAAGCCAATGCCGGTTGCATCATCAAAACCATCTTTAACGGACGATCACATACGTTTCTTTATCTGCTTCCTTGGATAAAACTCCGTGAAGAGTGCTAAATAATCGTGAATTTTGTTAACGCCGGGATTTTGAAACTCAAATGTGTTGCCATTGCATTTTTCGATGCGCCGATTATCAATGGTATATTTTTTCCTGAACTTGCATACCCCATTTTTATCATTGTGACAATGCCGACAGTTGCCATAGTCCCCGGTAAAAACCTCTTTGATATGTGAGGGGGCATCCTCGATATAGGCACGATGTTTATCAACTGAGCTGAAGAAAAGTCGAAGTACAATACTCGTTTCTCTGATATAAATCCGCGCGAAAACATTCTTGCTTTTGGCTCCCGCCTTTCTATAAATAATCATATACTTGCCCCAACAAAAGCCGCTGCCGATGGTGTCGCCAAAATCGTAGCCGAGTTGGCTCATTTCGCCGTTAAAGGCCATAATAAATGCCTTATCATTATTGGAAATGAAGTCAAATCTTGCTTCCTTTAAAATAGTGTCCATTTATATCTCATCCTTACTCATCTCAACTCTGCTCTTTTTGCAGCAGACGCTCACCTATCGCTCTTCCAGGTGTGATCAATTACTCCGCAGTACGGCATAAATTTCCATGACTCCAGTGGCCCTTCGATTGCCGCTCAGCCGCGAGCGGTGAATTCGATGCTCACTCGATCACGATTCCGGCCTCATGCCGGCTGCAGCTGCGTAATGGCTAACATGTCATTCTGGCGCCCGGTCGATCATGAAGCACGCGCGCCAGGTACGCGAAGTCCTGCCACTCGGACCACCACCGCCACTGCCAACCACAGCACCACGACGAATGCCCCGCTATAGATCAGGAACGGCATCCCGGTCGTTGGCGGCGCGAGGACGAATAAAGTGCACACAATGTAGCTCCCGTGCATGAGTACGGCGACGAAAAGGCTCGCTGTACGGTCGTAGACCCACACCATGAGCACGCGGTAGGCCGTGAGCGCCGCGATAGCGGTGAGAAAATAGACTGGCAGAAAGATTCCAGCGGGCACACCCTCGAATGACGTGCTGCCAACCCACCACATCTGGAGGATGTGCCATACGCCCCACACCACTCCGACGATCACTCCGGTAGCCAGCACGCTGAACCGTTTCCTGAGGCGCGGAATCGCGAAGCCGGTCCAGCCCAGTTCCTCCACCAGACCGCCGACGAGTCCATATGCGATGGCGGGCAGAAGCAGACCTGATTTG
>JAKQJD010000206.1 GCA_029561355.1 Bacteroidota bacterium
GTACCAGTACAAGTATGGCTGCAAGATGCTGCCGGCAACGCCGACTTCTGCATCGCATACGTAGACGTACAAGCCAACATCGTAGGCTGCCCGAACGGAACTTCTGCTACTGTAGCAGGTGGTCTGACTACCGGCACCCAAGGTGTTGAACAAGCAAACGTAGAACTGACGGGTACACCAAACATCAACCTGACGCAAACGACGGGCGACAACGGTGCATTCAACTTCAATGCTATCCCGCTGGGCGCTAACGTAACTGTTACTCCTACGAAAGACGACAACCCGCTCAACGGTGTAACTACCTATGACCTGGTTCTGGTTTCGAAACACATCCTGGGTCTTGAGCCGCTGAACACGCCGTACAAAATGATTGCTGCTGACGCTAACCGCTCCGGCTCGATCACGACGTTCGACATCGTTGAGTTCCGCAAACTGATCCTGGGTATTTACAACGAACTTCCGAACAATACCTCGTGGAGATTCGTAGAGAAAGCGTTTGTTTTCCCAAGCCCTGCCAATCCGTTCCAGACACAGTTCCCCGAAAACATCGCCATCCAGAGCCTGACATCCGATCACATGGATGAAGACTTCACGGGTGTGAAAATCGGTGACGTAAACGGTTCGACGATTGCAAACAGCCTGCAAACGGCAGACGAGCGCACTTCGGCTACCATGTTGTTCGACGTACAGGATCGCGCTGTGAAAGCAGGCGAAACCTTCACGGTGAACTTCAAAGGCACTGAACGCGTACAAGGCTACCAGTTCACGATGAACTTCGCCGGTCTGGAAGTAATGGACATCGCCGGCACAGGTGACATCAAAGCAGAAAACTTCGGTGTATTCGAAGGCGCACTGACTACTTCGGTAGACGGTACGGACAACGAATTCTCGATCACGTTCCGCGCTTCGAAAGCAGGTCAACTGTCCAACATGCTGGGCGTATCCAGCCGTATCACGAAAGCAGAAGCATACAGCCTGGCAAACAACCGCCTGGACGTAGCATTCCGCTTCAACGGTGCGAGTGGTTCTACGATCTCC
>JAKQJD010000024.1 GCA_029561355.1 Bacteroidota bacterium
AATATCGAACACCAAATATCGAACACCGAATAAAGTGAAAAATGGTTGAATGTAATAAGTTTTCAGCCGTTGTGGGCGACTCCGCCAGGGGCGACATTCGGTTCGGAGTTCGGAGTTCGGTATTTGGTGTTCGGTGTTAAAAAATATCGAATATCGAACACCGAATATCGAACACCGAATAAAGTGAAAAATGGTTGAATGTAATAAGTTTTCAGCCGTTGTGGGCGACTCTGCCAGGGGCGACATTCGGTTCGGAGTTCGGAGTTCGGTATTTGGTGTTCGGTGTTAAAAAATATCGAATATCGAACACCGAATATCGAACACCGAATATCGAACACCAAACACACTACCTAAGCCGGAGCATTTCCAGATGTGCCCTTTTCGCCGGGTCGCGGTAAAACAGGTTCATGGTTTCGAAGGGAATAATTTTGTCGTCGGCCGGGCTCACGATGTGTACGCACGATTTTTTGATAGCGCGTACGTCGAAGTCGTAGGCATCGATAAACCGCATGATGATAATGCGGAACAGGTTATCGTAGCCCAGGTTGGGTGCGTCGATGTGCGGCAGGCAGCACATGACGCTTTGGAGTTGGTCGGTAGCACATTCGACGGAATTGCCGGTACTGAATAACTGGACCATGTGGCTGTGCAGGCGTTCGTCCTGTTCGTACACGATGGTATTGCGCGAGTTGTCGAGCAGGTCCTGCGGATTGAGGTAGCGGGTGAGCGGAAATACCTGGCCGTCTATTTTCAGGGCATAGGCCATGGCCAGCGCGTCGGGGTTGCAGGGCACGGGAATGATGTCTTCCGGCTGAAAAACCGGCGCCTGCCGCAGTATTTCCTGCCGCACTTCGGTGAGTGTAATGCGGTCGGTAGCGGGCTGGAATCCGTCGGTACGGCCGGCCACCTGCGTGGGCTGGAAAGTGACGCCGCGCACACATTTCTGCGTGAGCGCGAAATCGATGATTTTGCCGATCTCTCCGTCGTTCAGGTCTTTTTGCAGGGTCACCACCAGCGTGGTAGACAGGTTGAAGCGGTTGAGGTGCTCCAGTGCGCGCATGCGAACGTCGAGCAGGTTTTCGCCGCGCAGGGTTTCCAGCGCATGCGGCTCAAAGGAATCGAATTGCAGGTACACCTCGAAATCGGGCATGTAAGCGGCCAGCCGCTCCGTGAACGCCGCGTCTTTGGCGATTCGGATGCCGTTGGTGTTCAGCATCAGGTGGCGGATGGGTTTGCGTTTGGCGATGTCGAGTATTTCGAAAAACTGCGGGTGCACCGTGGGTTCTCCGCCGCTGATCTGTACCACGTCGGGGCGGCCTTCGTTGGCAACCACGAGGTCGAGCATGTGCTCGATCTCTTCCAGGGTGCGGTGCCGGCCGTGGTGCGGCGATGATTCGGCGTAGCAGGTAGGGCAGGCGAGGTTGCAGCGGTCGGTTACTTCGACGATGGTGAGGCAGGAATGTTGTTCGTGGTCGGGGCAAAGTCCGCAGTCGTATGGGCAGCCGAAATGGGTTTTTGTGTTGAATTTCAGCGGCATTTCACTGCGCTTGGCATAGTTGCGCGTGTTGCGGTAGTATTCGATATCGGTGGCGATGAGTACTTTTTCCGGACCGTGTTCGGGGCAGCGTTTCAGCATAAAAACCTTGTCGTCCTGAAAAACGATTTTGGCATCTACCCGGCGCAGGCAATGTGAACAAAGGGAAAGCGTAAAATCGTAATAGACGTACGGACGTTCCATAAACTATTCGGATTCAACTGGTTTTAAAAAAAGCAAGCAGGGTTTTCCTGTAATAAAAGAGCCCCGCCAGGCAAGCGATCTGGATGGACGTGAGTCCGAAAGGGAACCACCATACCGGTTTGAGCCACTCCACAAAGAAACGCCAAGCGAGGTAGCATATCATGAAAATTTTAAACCGCAGGCCATCGGGCAGCGGCTTTTTTTTCTCCAGGGTCCACAACACCAGCGCTATAGCCGACAAGGTAAAAATTTCATATAAATTGACGGGATGGCGGGGTATACCGTCGCCAAAATCGATGGCCCAGGGCGCCGCCGCGGGCAGTCCGTGGGTGCCGTCTTCCAGCCCTGCGAAATGGCAGCCCAGCCGCCCGATCGCCAGCGCTGCGATCAGGGGGTAGGTCATCAGATCGCCGGAGGAAACGTGCACGCCGACCTGTTTTTTGGTTAACTCTACGCCGATCAGTCCGCCCAGCAGTCCGCCCGCAATAGTCTTGTTGTCGAGCAGGATCAACCAGTTCAGGCTTCCCAGTTCGTCCGGCCGTTCCAGCACGCCCAGCAAATGGCTTCCCAGAAAAGCGCCCGCCGCCGCGCCGATGAATATCCATGCCCTGTTTTCTTCACTGATCGGATCATGTATCCGGGCGCGCTGCCGGACGTACAGCCGGTACCCCACGACGTAAGCCAGCATTTCGAAAAGCAGGTGCGCCGGGAGGCGGAGGGCGCCGAAATGGAGTTCGAGGGGGTAGTGCATTTTTGAATGATGAATGATGAATGATGAATGATGAATGATGAATGATGAATGATGAATATTTTGCACTCAAAGAAAATAAAGAATGAATCTGATTAAAGAAGGCCAAACAACAGTCCAAAACCACCTACCCCTCATTGCCAAGCCAGTGTGAAAATGTTTAAAATTCATCATTCATCATTCATCATTCATCATTCACTTCGCTCGTTCTTCCAGTTTTTCCAGCAGCCATTCGCGTTCGATGATTTGGGGGATTGATTTCAGTTCGCGGGTCATTTTTTCAAACCGGCTGCTCTTTTTTTGCCAGACATGCCGGATGATCTTGTCCAGTTTTTTCAGGAAATTGGTGTAGCGGGTTTTGGAAACGGTAGACACTTTTATCCGGCGCACCTTTTGTTCGAGGGCTTTCATGCGGGAGTCGAGCAGTTCATCCCAGGTTTCCACGTAAATTTTGATCAGCAGGACATCGACCAGAATACTGAGGTTCGGGTTTTCGAAAAGGCGATATTGTAATTTTTCAACAGCCTTCGGGTATTGTTTTATGTAAAAATAGTATTCGGCGAGGTTCAGATTATAGGCTTCGGCGGGGTACCGGGTACCGCAGATGCGCCCGGGCGGGTGCTGGTCGAGCACTTTTTTAACCCAATCGAATTGCCCGAGTTTCAGGGCAAAGATGACGAGCATACGAAGGGCCGTCACGGAGATACTGCCTTCGACGTAGAAATAGCCTGCTTCGAAGTGTTCCTTGTACAGATCGAACAGTTTATGGCGGTAAAATGGATCGCCGGAAGTCGTGTAACGCCGTATCCAAAAGTAGCGCTGGTATGCTTTGAGGTTGGACAAAATGTCCAGGGGTAATTCACTTTTGGTTTGTTCCAGTAAAATTTCGAACTCTTTCAGGGTCTGTTCCTCGTCGGGAGAAGCCAGGAGCCTGAAAACGAGTAAATACAGTTGTAAGAGCGGCAAATGTTCGAAGTTTCCACTTTTGGCCAGTGCCAGTACCTGTTCTATTTCGAATTGATCGTCCTGAGCATCGCTTTGTGACAAATAACGCTGATATCGCAAGGCACAAATAATCTCTACCCGAAGCAGGCTGTAGTGAATGTCCAGATAATGGGACGCGGTGCCGATGTTGGCATCGTCCTGCCAGGTATTGGCCAGGGTTCTGAAGGCAGCGATTTCCTCGGCAAGTTTAAATTGCCTGTGATAAAACTGGGCATCCTGATAAGGCCGTTCCTTTTCCAGGGCTTTAATAGCCTGTACTACCTGCCAGAATCGATCTTCGAGGGCGTACTTCCGGTAGAAACGGAGCAACGCAAACTGTTCGTCATATTCTTTCTCGTAAGCGTCGCGTTCTATATGTTCATGTGTAAGAAAAGTGCGTACCAGACCGAACAGCCGGGACATCAGGCCATCGAGGCTGTTTTTTTTGCCTTCTTCAAAACGTTTGTCAGGGAAAAAACGAGCAAATACCCATGCTTTGTCGAGCATCGGGTCTGTTTCTACTGCATCGTACTCGATGATATAATCGTATAACGCAAGGGTTTCTACCTGTTGTTGATTGTTGAAATAAGGAGATTGCAAAAACAGGCGTAGTTTTTTGCGTTGTATGTTGTCCAGACGCGACAAGACCTCCAAAAGTTTCCGGTTCAGCATGCCTCAAAAAATTATATCAGTCATTAGAAAAGCATTTCTGGAAAAATGGAAAAAAGTGTAGGAAAATGGACGTGCGAAAAAATGGAATTTTGCACGATCAATAACCAACACAATTCAGTTATTACCCATGAACAAACATGCTTTTCAGATTTTCAGGCTTTTATTTTTTATTTTTTTTACTCAAAACTTCGCTTCTGCTCAATCCGCATGCCCATTACCCCCCCCCCAGCAACTTCAAGTTACAAGTGTTACTCCCAGCAGCATATTTCTGACCTGGTCTGATGTTCCCGGTGCAGTTCTTTACAGGGTCAGCATCTTTGACCAAACCGATCAGGTTTCACTTCCGAATGCGTATACGGCGTCCGAATCGATCGAACTGGAAGAATTGGCTACCAATACGCATGAATACCTCATTGGCGTCAGTGCAACAGCCTGCGCTACCGGGAATTCATATGGCAACGAAGTTACTCTATCTTACAAGCCCGGTATTATCATTATTACAGATAAAATTCTGCAATTAGGTTGTTCGGACTTGAGTGATCCACGTGACGCCGGAGTCGGTACCTACCAATACTACATGCCGATCAATACTTCTAACAGTGAAGTAATTAATACAGTAAGGCTTAAAATATCTTTAAGCGATGAGGTATACGTCGATTTTCTGATTTGGTCCGACTGTTACCAGCAAACCAGATTCAACCAGCTTGCTGCTGAAGGTGTAAAAAGGAAAAACAATGGCAATATCATCAAATACCGGGTCAGCGACACAGGAGCCCCCATTTTTGACATTATAAACGGAGAATGCGGCCTCAACGCATGTTCATTTAGTGTAAAATATTATGCACCGTGTATGGTCAGTGAAGGCACCTGCGCTCTTATGGTGCTCCCCAACAGTTGCGGCGACAAACCCGAAACTCCGCCGGGCAACCTGCGGAGCTTCCCGCAAGAACAGGCTTCCGAACAGACCGGGCGGAGTTTCCTGAAAGCAAACCCCAATCCTTTTTCGGATTTTGTACAGGTTGATTATCATCTCGAATCTGCCTGCCAGGCAGGCATCGAACTGTTGAATTCGACCGGCACACATGTTGAACAATTGATGCCCCTGCAATGGACCGAAAGCGGCCCGCACGTTACCTCTTGTTTCATACGCCCCTCCTTGCCTGCAGGTATCTATTTCCTTGTTTTGCGTACCGCCAATGAACGGCGGGTAATGCCTCTTTTAAAAGAATAACGTTATTCTCCTTGCCAGGCCTATTCATGACACCTTCGCCCCCGGTCCGTTTCGGTTCCGGGGGTTTTGTTTTTACACCGCTTACAGCATGGTGAGATTTTCATGTTTTCGCCTCGGGCTGTAAAACTCAAAGTACTCGTAAATGCTGGAATTTCTTCTAAAAAGTGTAGTTGTGGGCGGAAGCTCATCGACGGCATTTTTGCTGTCACAAGAGTACATGTACTAAACAAAATTTCCAAATCTCTTGCGATACTAAAATACTGCGAATGCTTGGCCTCCCTTTTCCCGGATATAGCAAATGTATGCCCGCAGTAACCAACAAGCACGCCTGAGATAAAACAAACCGGCTTTAAAGGCCATAAAAATCGATTTAGATGAAAAACCTGACACTCCTTTTCTGGTTGTCGTGGCTGAGTTTACAACTCCATGCCCAAACGGATACGACGGCGTATCCGGCGCCCACGAATGGTATCTGGATGCGAATATCGCCGCTAATGACGCGCTGCAAATGCAGGGAATTACCCTGGCAATGGTAGAACAGGTGGCGCAACGGGCGTACTGTGACTGGGAAACGCTGATCGGTATCGAGACCCGGTATAAGGGCACAATGGTTGGTTCCGCATCCGGTGATGGCAGAAACACGCTTTCGTTCGGAAATGCCGGTGGCGTGGCAGCGATCACCCACAATTCGACAAATACGACCTTGTGCAACAGCGACGACCTCTATTTCTCCCGCAGAATTGCGGAAGGGGATATCACGGTCAGTGATGCGACGGAATGGTATGTATCGCTCAATCCGGCGGGTATTCAGATAGGCGAGTTTGATTTATACAGCGTTTTAATGCATGAAATAGGCCACTCTCTAGGCCATTTGCATGCCATGGATCTGGAACAGAACGCCGAAAATGACGTGCACCTCATGTATTTCAGAATACAGGATAAGCAAATCAAACGAGGTATAGATTTTGGTGCTGAAAGTGGTACCAAACTCTTGAAAGACCGCACGTTGTTCTCCATCAATACACCGGGCGAATGTTTCAACGACTATAAACTCAATACCAGTTCCACAGGATGTATGGTAGGCACTGATGTTGTAAACAGTGAGCCTGCATGTGGTTTGATAGTGAAAACGCTGGTTAGCCGTGGAGAATCCATCACCGTGCAAACCATGAACAGCCCCGCAGAACGCGTGTCGTTGTTCAATATGTACGGCCGGCGGATTTATAGCAACAGCACCTCCACACAGGCCGAATTGAATATTCCGACCAGCGGCCTGGCGGCCGGCGCCTATTTCCTGCAATACTATTGCAACGGTGTGCCGGGGATAGAAAAAATCATTATTCAATAAATGCACGCCGGAGGCAAAAACAAAAACCTGATCTTTTCACCTTTCCGATTTATGCACCCGTACCTCTTTGTTTTAACAACATTTGTGCTGCTGCTTGCCTCTGGCGCGTGCAAACCACGCCAGGTCATTTATTCCAACCCGGGCGAAAGCGCATACCGCAAAAAAAGCAATGCCGATACCCTGTGGTATTTGAAATACCGCGTGCCCGATTGCGACAGTGCGCTGGCATTTATGAAACAACAGATCGTACCCGTGCGGTCGTGATTGTTTTTTGTGTTTGGTGTTTGGAAGGGCTTGGTTATCCATCTTTGGCCAAATGCCAAACACGAAAAACAAACACGCCCTCCGGTAACCTCCTTTATGCCTTGATATGATGAAAAAAAATGCTCCTGCTCTTATCGTGCGGATCTTCCTGCTGGTTTTAATATGGCCAGTCCTGCCCGGCTGTAGCATCCACGGTTCATTCCAGGGCTTATACAGTTATTATCATAAAACCAGAGATGCCGCGCCTTCGCTGATCAAAAAACCGGTTCTTCCGCTTTGCGACCTCGTTCCGCTCGATATGCCGGTCGTATATGTGGTGAATGGAGCGGAATTAAAAAACTGTATACAGCATTTCGAAAAATCTCTTGTATACATCTGGCGGCCGAAATGTTCCAGCGAAGTCTGTATTCCCCCCATGAATATCCAAACGTTTTGCCGAACCCGTCATATCGAATTGTTTGTCGTGGCGGAGTATTATGATTTTCCAACCATGAACCTGGTTTACCCGATGGAAAGACCCGTTTTTGGAATCGATTGTGAGCATTATTCCACTAACCTGACCAAAAAATACGTTCCTATGTTTTTAAGTGATCTGGCTTTGGAAACACCCGCTCCTGAAGATCATTATTTCTTTTTGTTCGAGTATGGATGCCTGAAAAATTCGGCGCACAGGCTGGAAAACCTGGGTATTTAAAACACCGCCCGCACCTGCGCCCGCCCCACATGCACCACCCGGTTGTCGCCGGTTTTCCGGCCCTCGTAATTCAGGCTCATTTGCACGGTTTTGGATAATTGCCGGTCGAGGTTCAGGCTCCACAGGTAGTTTTTGCCATCCTGCAAGCCTTCCAGCATGGTGAACGCCACGGCTGTGTTGGCCTGTCCGGTGTATTGAATGTTGGCGAGGGTGAATTTGGCGCGCAGCGAAGTGGCGGCCCGGAAACCCTGCACGTTTTGTTTCGCCTGCGGGTTCCAGGTCAGTTCGGTATTCCAGTCGTTTTGTGTGGCTTTTTCCTGTTCGCCGATGGCATTCCGGCTGTCTTTCCATTTTACAGTGCCGGTGATCCGGAAACTGCGGCTCGGCAGCCAGGTCAGTTTGGGCCCGGCGTTCCAGGTAGCAATCTGGAAGTCGCGGTTGTCGAAAGCCTGGTTGTCGGTGTTTTTGAACGAGCGCACCACGTCGGTTTCCGCGCTCCAGCGCTGCGACAGGTTGACGCGGCCATGCAGGGTATAATCCTGAAATCGCCGCTGCTCGAACCCCGTGGTAAGGGCAATCTGACTCCGGTTGTCGCCCTGCGCGATACTGGCATCCCAGGCCGGGTTGGCGCGGTTGACAAACAGCGTGTTCCGGATCGTAGCCGCCACAGTCACCAGTGCCGTATCTGCAATCTGAAATAAAAACGGGTTCCACGGCGACACGTTCGTCGCTCCCGCATACGTTCGCCGGTTGATTTGCAGGGTGCTCTGGGTGGAAAAACGGCTCAGCGTACGCCGCCACCGCCGGGACGATGCGCCCCACACGATGCGCGGATCGAGTCGCAGGTTCTGGTTGAGCAGCACGTTGTTGGTACGGATATAATCGGTCGTGCTCACGGCCACCCGCACGTAACTCGCCTGGTCCTGAAATACGGCAATCTCCATTTCATCTACCTGTAAAATGCTGTCGCGGTTGCGGTCCACCCAGGTGTATTGCCCTTCGCCGGGGTTGACGCCGATGTAGTTGAATTCCAGTTTCGGGCTCTGGCCGGAGCCGAGTTCGTAGCCGGTCGTGAAATTCAGCGCATTGCGCCAGGCGCCCAGCGTGTAATCCACCCGGCCGAGGTAGGTTTCCAGCGGCTTTTCGGTGGTTAGTTCCGGCGCTTTCACGCGCAGGGTCCTGTAGGTAAAATTCCAGGTAAACTGCTGATTGGCAACGCTTTTTCCGCTTTCCGGCTGCCATTTTCCATTGACGTTCAGTTCGTTTGCTTCGGTGTTTTGTTTAAAAAAATTGCCTGTTGGCGCAAAGTCGTTGCGGCGGGAAGCGAAGCCGCCCAGTTGCCATTTGCCCTCACTTTCGGGCGTCTGGAAATACAACCGCAGCAGGTCGTACCAGAAACTGGCGCGGTTGAGCGTGTCGGCAGCAGTACTGTGGCGCTCGTTTTTTTCCCGTTCGAAATACACACCCGTTTTGAGAAACGGCCGGCGCAGCAGGCTGTCGCGTTTGAAAAAGGTTTTGGAAAAATCCAGTTTGGGCCGCACAAACCGGGTTGTTTCCAGCCGGCCGTCGGTTTGCAGGAAATTCAGTTCGCCCGCCAGTTCGTAGCCGCGTTGTTGTACCCGCAATTGCCCGAAATGCCGGTACCCTTCATATACACCTTCGCGGCGGTACGACCCGAATTCGTAGCGCGATTCGCCCCAGTTCTTTTGTTTCACCGAAAAACCTGCCCGCGCGATGTGCTCCGCCACAGTATCGGTGCTGCCGGCCGTATTCCAGTCGCGCACGAACTCTGCCGGGCGGTACGGGTTCAGCGGCAAAAACGTGCGAGCGGTGTACTCGTAATTGGCGGAAATGCCCGCCTGCCAGCCGCTTTTTTTGCTTAAAGGAATCGGCTGCCGGATACCCACAAATCCTGCGGCGCCCAGGTTATCGCTGTCGTCGAGCGGCGAAAAACGGTTCTGGTCCCGGTTGCTCAGGGCCAGTTCGGCCTGTACGCTGCCACCTTTTCCGACCCTGAATTCGCCGCCTGCGGTGTAGAGTTGCCGGGCTTCGGGCGCCACCAGCCGCACGATGGGCTCGAAATTGCCCGCCGGCTGGCAGGTAGTGGAGTCGGGCGCCACCCAGCGGTACACCCGGCCGTTGGCAGCCGTGAGCGCCAGCACGTAATTGCCCTGCCCGGGCGTCACCTCGGTAAAACGCGCCGCATAACGTGCCGAATCCGGGTTGGTGCTGTATTGCAGGATTTGCACCGGAAGCCCGCATACGACGGTGTCTACGGTACGGTACTGCACGCGCGAGGGATCGAATTTTTCCAGGGTATCGATGCCCGAGGCATAAGCCGAGCGCAGGTTGTCGCCCGCTTCGGCCAGGCTGCGGCGCTCGGCGGGGGTAAGGTCCTGCGCGCCGCCGTTGTTGCGGCTGTCCTGCTCGGCGTAATAGTTGAGGTAAATGCGGCTGCGCGGGGCCGACCAGTTGATATTGGCCGCTACGGTGGAGCGCAGATACGTCTGCACGGCGTATTCGAATTCCACGATGATACGGCTGTCTTTGGTGATGAGCCGCCGGGGCGTGAAACTCAGTTCGCCGAGGTTGTAATCGATGATATAATCGTCGGTAAGGCCGCGGCGCAGCAACTGTCCGTCTACAAAAACTTTTTCCGTGCCGGCCAGCACGATGATAAAGCGCTCTCCTTCAGCACCTTGCAGGCGATAAGGCCCCTGGTTTCCTTCCACGCCCTGAATATTCTGGCGGGCAAATTTGCCGCGCGAAACGGCGGCCGCCACGCGCGTCGACAGGCTGTCGGGGGTGTTCTTTTTGCCCCAGTCGCCGAATTGCCGGTGCTCCACCATGGCGCCCTGCAGGCGTTTGAAATAATTGGAAAAATAGCCGGATGGCCGCACCAGGTCGTAGTCGCCGGCAGTGAGCGCAGTGTTTTTGCGTTTCAACTGGATAAAAATCCGGTCGAATTCCTGCAATTGCCGCGTGGTGCCGTCGGGTTGTAGCGGCACGGAATTGTCGGACAGGGCGGCCTGCAATTCGAGGTCGTTGCCCAGTTTGCCCGACAACTGGAGGTTCAGGTTGGAGTTGAATACGAGGTTCTGGTTGTTGCCGAACGACAGGCCGCGGGTGTAGGCGCCCGACGACAACAGTCCGTTCGTTTCCCAGGGTTTGCTGGCGGGCTGGTAGGGCGAATAGTCGAATTCGATGGCGTCGGTGCGCATATTGCGCCGGATGGCCGCCGTATCGAGCCGTTGCACAGGCGCGGCAAAATCATAAGGCAATACACGGTAGGTGACGCGAATCTGCGTGCAAGCGGGGCAAAGCGCCCGTAAACGCGCCGTGTCGATGTACAGGCGGTTGTTTTTCAGGGAAATCAGGTCCGCATCCAGCATTTGGGCCGTATCCGAACCTGACACGGACAGGATCGGCGGGATAATAGTCAGGGAATCAAGGACTTGCACGGGAATCGACGCATCTACCGTACGGCCGCGGAGACTGGATAAGTCGTTGATGGATTGAGCGTAGGAGTATCCGTACAGGCAAAACGCGAGCAGGACGAAGTATATTCGCCTGAAAATAGGACCTGAAAAACTTGTCGTATCGCTCAAAACGCCGCTTGCCTGAAACTCATGAATTATGCGAGAATGGGGTTCAACGAATGCATGGTTCAATGCAGTGT
>JAKQJD010000251.1 GCA_029561355.1 Bacteroidota bacterium
AGCCGTCCTTCCCGTACGGAAGAGCGTCAACGCACCTACGAACGTCCTTCCCGCACGGAAGAGCGCACCCGTAGCAACGATACGCCGACCAGAACGCAGGAAAGCCGCCCAAGCCGCAATTCCGACAGTGGCAGCAACAGCCGCACTTACGATAGCGGCAGCAGCAGCCGCAGTTCGTCGGGCAGTAGCAGCGGAAGTTCTTCCGGTAGCAGCAGCCGCAGTTCGTCGGGCAGCAGCAGCGGAGGCGGAAGCCGGGGCCGGAACTGATAGATAATGTTGATGAGGGTTGATAAAGTTGATGAGGGTTGATATTCAACCGCTCGTTGAACGAACAAACCCTCCTTTTTCGAGTGGCTGAATATCAACCCTCATCAACCTTATCAACCCTCATCAACCCTATCCTTTGCACTCGTAAAAAATGGGTGGAGCCGGTCTTGCCGCCTTTTCCACCCATTTTCTATGCCCTTAACCACATTTTTTACCCGTTAAATGTACCTTTTCAGATGAAACGATATTTCTTGCCACTGCTGATGCTATTCATCTCGGCGGCCGGTTTCACACAAACCGTATCGGATGTTTTACGTTACTCTTACCTGCAACCGGGCGGCACCGCCCGCTATCTCGGCGCCGGCGGCGCGTTCGGCGCACTCGGTGCTGAATTCGGGGCGATCAGTCAGAACCCTGCCGGTCTGGCGATGTTTCGCACCAACGAACTGGTAATAACCCCTTCGCTGAAGTTTTCCAGCACCGAAAGCAGGCTCCCCGGCAACACGCCCCTGACCGATGGTAAAAGCGCCTTCGGGTTCGACAACTTCGGTATGGTGTTCAATACCACGCCGACCAACAGCGAATGGAAAACTTTTAACGTAGGCATCGGATTGAACCGGCAAAACAATTACCACCAGTCGATCTATTACGAAGGGCAGGCGCAAGGTTCTATAATGAACGACTTCTTTGCGGATGCACGTTCCACCTTCAATTCCGGAGGCTCGGAAGAAGATTTGTATCCGTTCGGTTCGGGATTAGCCTGGAACACCAATGCCATTTATTTCCAGAATGATACACTGAAATACGACCTGTACGACAATCCGAATGCCGTGCTCGACCGCTCGCAAACCCTCACTACGTACGGCCGCATGAATGAAATGGTGCTGTCTTTTGCCGGCAATTACGATGAACGGCTGATGGTGGGCGTTACCGTAGGTGTTCCTTTTGTCAATTACCGCATCGAAGGTGAGTACAACGAAAGTGACCCGGGCGGCGGCGTGGACGGCAACGTCCAGTATTTTGACAAGCTTACTTACACGGAATACCTGCGAACAGAGGGGGTAGGCATCAATGTGAAACTCGGCGTTATCTACAAAATTTCGCAGGCCCTGCGCATCGGCGGCGCATTCCATACGCCTACCGCTTTACGCCTCACCGATACCTACAGCAATACTTTTCAGTACTCTTATGAAGACGGGAGCGGCCCCTTCACAAGCGATGTTGAAAATTCTCCGGAAGGCACGTTCGACTACCGCCTGCGTACGCCCTGGCGCGCCATCGCAAGTGCTGCCGTTGTCATCAAAAAATACGGATTCCTGAGTGCCGACGTGGAATGGGTCGATTATGGCGCCAACCGCTATAACCTGAATGCCCAGGTGCCCAGCTCGGAAAACGAACAACTGGAACGGTCCCTGAACAACGATATTCAAAGAGCATACCGGCAAGCCCTGAACGTGCGTCTTGGCGGCGAACTGGCGGTTGATAAATTCCGCTTCCGGGCAGGTGTCAACATGAACGGCGATCCCGAAGAAGGTCAGAATGACTTCAATATGGGGTATTCTGTAGGCGCCGGCGTACGTGGCAAAGCTTTTTACCTCGACCTGGGCTATCGCCGCGGTACCGGTAAAGGCTCGGTATCACCTTATGCCAGCGCACCTGTAGCTACCACGGATGTTGTTTCGAGCGACGTATTGATGACGCTGGGATTCAAATTCTGAAACACTTGCAACGCGGATTTCGCGGATAAAAAAAGCGGATCTCCGCGGATTTGATGAGTGGGAAAGGGGCCCTGAGTAATTTCTCAAGCCACAAAACCTCGATCAAATCCGCGGAAATCCGCTTTTTTTATCCGCGAAATCCGCGTTGCCGTGTTGCTTATTGGAACACCCGCACGTAATCCACAATTAAACGCTGCGGAAGAATGGTTGTACCGTCCGGATTTCCGGGCCAGTTGCCGCCGACAGCCAGGTTGAATATGAAGAAAAAGTCCTGGTTGAACGGCCAGGGCTGTCCGGCGCCGATGGTGGCAGGCGTCGCTTCGTGGAATTGCACGTCGTCGAGGTACCAGCGGATACGGTTTTCTTCCCATTCTATGGAGAACACGTGAAACTCGTCTGCCAGCAAAGCGTTGTTAGCCAGCGTTTTGGAAGCCGTGCGTTGCTGATGCGTACTGGTGCTGGTGCCGTAGTGGATCGTGCCATGCGTTGTACCCGGCTGACTGCCGATCATTTCCATGATGTCAATTTCACCGCAGGCGGGCCAGCCGGCCGAAGCGAAATTGCTGCCGAGCATCCACAAAGCCGGCCAGATACCTTTTCCTTTCGGGAGCGCTGCACGAATGTCGACGCGGCCGTATTTGAATTCCTTTTTGCCTTTGGTGATCATACGCGAGGACGTGTAGGAAGAGCCGTTGAAGGTTTCCTGCCGCGCTTCGATGATCAATTTCCCGTCGGAGAAAAAAGTATTTTCCGGGCGGTAGTACTGGAGTTCGTTGTTGCCCCAGCC
>JAKQJD010000259.1 GCA_029561355.1 Bacteroidota bacterium
GGCTGTCGTTAAAAATAATAGTTGATTCCCGCATTTACGCCCGTCGTCACGATGGCGGGAAGATACCTTCCGGCACTGTTTTTTCGGGCAAAATCACCGGAAACCGAGGGCTCCAGCACCCACGACCAGTGCCGGCCTGCGCGGTACTCCATGCCTGCGGAAAACTGGTAACCGAGGTATATTTTGCCTGCTCTGTTGGGCCGGAGCATATATGCACTGCTTCCCTGTCCGGGCCTGAACTGTACGTTTTCAGAAACCCGGGTGACAATATCCAGTTCATTGTGCAACACGATATTACTTAAAATACCGCCCTTTATAACAGCGTACGTACGCCCTTTGCCAAACGTAGCAGTTGCGAGTAGCGGCAACCGCAGCAACGTGGTTTGTTCGCTGGTTCTGACCTGAATACGTACGGGTTCCGTTTCGGGAATGACGGTTCCCGGATCGACCTGTTCCATGCGCAGCGTTACTTCCGCACTGCCCCCGTAGGTGTCCAGGTCGTAGTCGAAATCGTAACTGCGTTCCTGGGGGCCTCCTCCTGTGTTCAGGCGGCCGTTGAGGAGGCGAAAACGGGCGGTGTGCAGCGCATTGCGTTCTATTTTCCGATAGCCGATGCCACTTTCAAATCCCCAGATGCCCGGGCCTTTCCGACCCAGTTTCAGCCAGTAATCGGCAGTGAATCCGGTTTTTTCCTGGGCGCTCACCAGTCTGGGCCGCATTCCTCCCGTGCGTTCCGGGCCGGTTTTTTCTACGAGCATGGCAGGTGTTGCCTGTATCCCGAGGTACCATTCGCTTCCGGTTGCAAGGGAAGGGACAACCGGAATGACAGGCGGTGTGAAAGCAGCAGGTTTGGATAAAGGAGCAGTAACAAGCGGTTGTAAGTAATTGAATTTCAAACGTTCAGACAAATCGGTCGGGAGGCTTTCCGGGCCGGATGCATCGCTGGTGTCTTTTCCTGCGGCAGCCGGGAAAGGATGTTCTGGAGCCTGCACAGGAGGGGCATTTTCCACAAACGCGGGCACCACCGGGCTTTTCGGAGACAATGGTTGCACGGAATCGCCGGCCCTTTGCACGGAAACGGACCCGCTATTGGTTGATTTGGCATCATTCGTCGCGGCGTTGTCGATATGCGGTGTTTTCAAATGCGGTGACAGCATTTTACGAGCTCCGGTGCTGCTTTCCGGATTTGTGTGGCCGGCTGATGCCCCCGACGGGGTGGGGGAGTGCGGTGGTGCGACCGTTTCGGATGCGCTTTGCTGTTTCCGGACTTGTTGTGCCGCCATTTCCCTGATTTTGTTTTCATAATACAGCCGGTTGCATACCAGGGCACAAAGCAGGAGCAAAATGGCCGCAGCTGCAACGATCCGGCTGAAAGAGGGCCAGAGCCGAATAAATAGCGGAACCGGGTCGTCTGCCGGCGCCAGTTCATCCTCGATACGGGCCCACATATCGAATGCGGGCGTTTCCTCATAATCCTCGAAAGACTTTCTGACGTAGTCGTCGAGGCGGTCGTCGTGTATATTTTTCTCCATGATAATCAGGATGTTAGACTGCTTTCCAGCAATTTTCTGAAACAGGCTTTGGCACGCAGCAACTGCGACTTGGACGTGCCGACCGAGATGCCGAGGATCTCCGAAATTTCCGGATGGGAATATCCTTCCAGCACGTGCAGGTTAAAAATAGTTCTGAACCCGTCCGGAAGTTGCTGCAGAATCCGGATCATGTTCCGAGCCGGCGGTTCGCCTGCGAAAAACGGCTCCGGGCTTTCTTCTGCCACGTCGTAATCGTTCAATTCAAAAGTGAGCGGGGCTTTTTTCTGTTTTTTGAGGTGCTGAAGGGCTGTGTTGACGAAAACCTTGCGCAGCCAGCCTTCGAAATTTCCTTCTCCGGTATACTGGTGCAGGTCGCGGAAGGCTTTAACGAAACCTTCCTGTAATATATCCTCCGCATCTTCCCGGCTATGGGCATAGCGCAGGCAGAGTGCGAACATTTTACCTTTAAAATGCTCGAAGAACTGCTTTTGAGCGAGGCGGTCGCCGCGCAGACAAGCGGTAAGATCGGGTAGGTGCATGCAGGAAGCAGATAAATCAGTACACAGTAGGTTATCATAAAAAACGAGGGGTTGCATTGCGGCGGAAAAAAAATCACCGGAAGAAAAAAAATATTCATGCATGCAACCCCTGCCTCAAAACGCGACCTAAACGGTCAAAATCACTTTCAAAATTTAATGTTATGACCAAATCCTTCAAATTGCTGCTCGTACCCGTTTTGGCGCTCGCAGCCCTCGTGTATTCCTGCCATAAATCGGACGATACGGCAACCACCTCCGCTTCAGATGCCGTCGACCAGGAATTGTATGCCGCACAGGAACGTGGCGCGCTCGGCCGTTTCGGTTGTTACGAACTGGTTTTTCCGGTGTCCATCGTTTTGCCCGACAGCAGTACGGTAGCGGTAAATTCCTATGAGGAAATCATCGACGCGCTGCGTGCCTATTTTCAGGAAAACGGCACCGGCGGCGGCGGTCACCACGGCCACCACGGGTTCCGTCCCAGCCTGTCATTCGTATTCCCTGTTTCCGTTGTTTCACAGGACGGTGAAATCATTACGGTAAATAACGATGAGGAGTTGCGGGCCTTGCGCGCCGAATGTGAAGGTTCCTTCGGCCACCACGGCCCTGCGGGGCATTGTCAGCAAGGGCTTTCCTGCTTCGAAATCGTGTTTCCGGTGACAATCGAGTTTCCCGACAGCACCACGGCTACCGCTGCCGACCGCGCTGCGTTGCATACGCTGGTACACGACTGGAGAGCAGCCAATCCGGGCGTTCAGGGACGGCCGCACCTGGTGTTTCCGATAACCGTTCAAATGACGGCCGACAGTTCGCTGGTCACGGTAAACAGCCGCGACGAATTGCGGACGCTGAAGGAAAGTTGCGAATAGCCCGGTAATTGCCAGTTTCCGGATGAATGTGTGTGCCGGCTGGAAGGTCTGCCTTTCAAACAACTGCAACTTCATTCGGAAATTGGCAATTTTTTATAGATTTGCCCGCAAAATATCTGTTTTATGGAAGCATACGGCGCAATTCTGAATCTGGTCGTCCCCATCTTTTTCCTCCTGTTTTTTGTGGAAAAGGGCTTTGAGTGGTACCTCGGCAAAAATGTTATTCGCGCGCTGGACAGCGTGTCGAGTTTCAGTTCGGGCATTACCAATGTAGTGAAAGACGTGCTCGGCCTGAGTATCGGTATCCTCAGTTACAACTGGCTCGTGCAACACCTCGCGGTGGCACATGTGCAGGCAACCTGGGCAGTATACCTGATCGCTTTCATTGCGGTCGATTTTCAGGGATACTGGGTGCACCGATGGTCGCATGAGGTCAATTTTTTGTGGAACCGCCACATTATTCACCATAGCAGCGAAGAGTTCAATTTATCGTGCGCGCTCCGGCAGTCCATATCTTCTATTATCAACTATTTTACCATTCTGCTGATCCCGGCGGCCCTGCTGGGCGTGCCGGTTGAGGTAATTGCAGTGGTAGGGCCCATTCATTTGTTTCTGCAATACTGGTATCATACCCAGTTGATCGGCAAAATGGGTTTTCTGGAGTACATTATCATCACCCCGTCGCAGCACCGCGTGCACCATGCTATCAATGCCGAGTACATGGACAAAAATTACGGGCAGGTGTTGAGTGTCTGGGACCGCTGGTTTGGTACTTTTCAGGAAGAAATGCCTGAAATAAAGCCGGTTTACGGCGTTTCGAGGCCGGTAAGAACCTGGAATCCGATCAAGATCAATTTTCTGCATGCCTGGCTGATGCTGAAAGATGCCTGGCGCACCCGGAGTTGGTACGATAAAATCCGTATCTGGTTTATGCCGACGGGCTGGCGTCCGGCCGACGTGGCCGAGCAGTACCCGGTATTCAAGATCGCCGACGTATATCATTTTGATAAATACGACACGCCCGCTACTCCGGCATTTAAGACCTGGGCGTGGATACAGTTGTTTTTCAACTATTTTTTGCTGGTGTACTTTTTTGCCAATCTGGGGAAGATCGGTAGCCCGGGCGTATTTTATTACGGCGCCTTTCTCTTTGCCGGGGTTTTCGCATACACGGAACTGATGGACCGCAGCCGGTACGCCATTTATTTCGAACTGACTAAATCTCTGGTGGGCTTGTACATGATCTGGCAGATGGGCGGCAACTGGTTCGGTTCCAATGAAAACGTGGGTGCCTGGTACGTTTGGGTAGTGGGCGTTTACCAGGTGGTGTCGGTGCTGGTAGCAGCCGGGCTGGCGCGACCGGAGCATGATACGCAAGTTATGAGTTATGAGTTATGAGTTATGAGTTATTGGTGGTCACTCTCGGCTTGTTCAATGAAAATGCCGAAGGTGACCACCAATAACTCATAACTCATCTTTCGTAACTAAAAAAAAGCAGCCGTTCAGTGTCATCACCGAACGGCTGCTTTACGCATATGGGAAGAGAAAATTTATTTCTCCGTAGTAAACACTTTGAGCTCCTTGATACGGGCTTTTTTACCAACCAGTCCGCGCAGGTAGTACAGGCGTGCGCGACGAACTCTACCACGTTTCACCACTTGAATAGCGGCGATATTCGGATTGGTAATGGAAAAAATACGTTCTACACCAACGCCGTGGGACATTTTGCGTACAGTGAAGGATTTGGTCAGGCCATGTCCTTTAATCTGGATCACGTCTCCGCGGTAGTCCTGCTCGCGGGTTTTATCACCTTCCACAATTTTATAGGTAACGATAATGGTATCGCCGGTCTTGAAATCGGGGAACGAGGGTTTTTGCAGCAATTGGCCGTGTACAAACTGTATGGCTTCCAACTCTTTCATTACAGGAGTATTTTGTATCTTTCAAATTTAAGAGGCGCAAAGGTAATCTAACCGGGCTTAAAAAAACAAATTATGTTTGGAGAATTTCCCAAAAAGTTTTTGTCGGCCGGATATTGATTTTCCGACACCCCGACAAACTTAAAAATTAAAAACGCCGGGAAAAGGCAAAAACAAGGATGTAAAGAATTGATAGACAGACTAAACCGTCCGGATTGATTCTTTGTTCGGGAGCGCCCTTTTAGGAAAAAACGGGATCGTTATGAACTGATTAACAGGTAGATGTTGTGACATTTGATTTACATACACTTACATTTGCATCGTGTTTTTCAAACATGAATGACACAAAAAACTCTCTTTCACCGTTTTTACTCAAATTAGTACACATGAAAAAACTCTTTTTTCTTCCGATTCTGATGGTAGTAATGCTGATGTCAGCATACGCACCGGCTACTTACAATGTAGATGTTAATGCCAGCACGATTGTCTGGACGGGCTACAAAGTAACTGGTAAACACACGGGCACCGTTAAAGTTAAAAATGGCAGCCTGTTATGGGACAACGGTATGCTCACCGGCGGTTCTTTCGACATCGACATGACTTCCCTGAAAGATACGGACCTGGAAGGAGAATGGGCGGCTAAACTGGAAGGCCACCTGAAAAGCGACGACTTCTTTGGCACTACCAAGTACGGCACTTCCAAATTTGTCATTACCCGCGCTATCCCGCAGGATTCCAAGGGCAACTACAAAATCATCGGTAACCTGACGATCAAGGAAACGACCAAGGAAATCAAATTCCTGGCAAATGTAGCGGAATCCGCCGGTACGGTTACTGCAAACGGGAAAATCACCGTTGACCGTTCCGAGTTCAATGTTAAGTACGGTTCCGGTTCTTTCTTCGACGGCCTAGGCGACAAAACCATCTACGACGAATTCGATCTGCAAGTGAACCTGGTTGCAAAAAAATAAGTGACCCGAAGCATTTATTGCGTCTGACTGCCCGGTGGGATTCCTGCCGGGCAGTTTTGTTGTTGGTTATTGGTTATTAGTTATTGGTTATTAGGGTGATAACCCTAGGTTCAGGTACTTGATCAATCTAGGGCTACCACCCTAATAACCAATAACCGATAACCAATAACCGATAACCGATAACCGATAACCAATAACCGATAACCAATAACCAATAACTAAAAATTGCGCATACCTTTGCATCCCCATACAAGAACATTCGTTTTTACTCGTTAATACCCGGAACCGCCGCCGGAACCTTGTTTTTAGCCGCTGTTTTATCTATATTCGCAGTTGAAACAGATTCTATCGAAAATAAACCTACTCTTCATGCTCCGCACTGTTTCTTTTCTCGCACTGTTCTCAAGCATGCTTGCCTTGAGTGCCCACCGTGCTGTAGAACCGAAGTTCGGTGAACAGCCGTTTCCGGTGAATACCACTGTGGCGCGATTCTTCCTTTCCGGAGAACGCCAATTCGCTGCGTCGTTTGAAGAAGAGCAGGCCGCGGAGCTCGACACCTTATTACATATGCGCATTCTGATGATGAATTATAGCGCATATGACAACGTGTATCCGGAGAAGACCCGCCAGATGATCCAGAAGAATTTTCCGATGGCATCCGTGACGGAGTTCTGGGAAGGTAGCGCATCCGAATTTTCGACCCTCCTCGCCAGCCAGGATGCGGTGGTGGCGCCTTATCCTGCCGGCGGAACACCCGAAAACCTGAAATCGTATGGCAGGGAACTGGCTAAATTCGTGCGCCAGGGCGGTATCGTGATTTTCACAGGTACCGATCAGTATGCCATTATTCAGGATTATGGTTTACTGGACGTCGATTTCGGCTATTTCTGCAAAGCCCCGGACGTACATACCTCTTCCCCCGAACATCCGGTACTGACTGGTACGCCCGAAGATTTCCGTATGCGCAACTACGCATACCCGCTGGATGTTTCCGACCCCAATTTCGTTGTATTGGCCGATGTAAAAGGTTATCCGGTATTGGGTTACAAGCAGATCGGAAAAGGAAACGTCGTTTACCTGGGCTTCGAATATTACTTTGATGAAAAAGAATCGACCGATGTGTTGCTCAATGCACTGCGATGGGCGGCTCAGGATAAAACACCTGTTGTTGAAAAAGAAATACCGGAAACGGAAACGGCGGCTCCTGTTGTGATAAAACACAGCGAGGAAATACTGTATGCGGGTACCGGACGATCTAAAAGCGACCTCTTCGACCTTAGCATTTATCCCAACCCTTACGTAAGCAAAGCCACGCTCGACATAGAACTTAAAAAAGGCACTACACTTTCTGTGGAAATGGTCGACGAGACCGGTAGGGTAGCCGCAGTATTACTGCCGCGCAAGAATCTGGGACCAGGGTTTTATCGCTTCGAATTGCCCAACGTAGCGCCCGGAACGTACCTGATTCAGTGCAAGACAAACGAAGCCACGACAACCCGCCGGGTGGTCAAAACTTCCGCTAACTAACGAACGTCGTTAAAATTGCATTTTTGGATAATATTTTTTAAAAAACTCACGCAATCGTTTGCTTTTTGAAATGCATGTGATACTTTTGCACCCAAGATTTACTGAATAAGTGTCTCTCACACATTTTCGTAAAAATTGTATTCAGTATATGAAGTTGATTTAGAGTCATTTGAAATCAACGTTTAATCTCCCCTCCTAATTTCACATTTCTTCTTCCTGGTAACCCGGATTTCATATCTGTGGTTTGAATGATCTGTTCTGATCATTTGACTTGTTTTGTCTTATGTCCTGCGGGTCCCGGATATTTCGGGACACTCCTGCAATCTTTTTCGCGCTTCCAGTTTTAATAATTTTTCAATTCAGTTACTCACAGGAGCAAGCTGAATTCTTTATACTTTTTCTGCGTGCAAAGGCACAGCAGGGTTGCAATTGTATTGCACAAAAAACAAACACTTTAGTAAAAACAAACACTATGTTAAACGTCTACACCGCGTTTTCACAAGCTCTTTATTTTGCGGCAAACCCTGTTCATTCTGAAAGCCAAACCGGCAGCAGCACCATGAAACAGACGCATGTGTCAAAAACTTCTGCAATCAGTAAGGCAGGAAGTATTTTGACCATGCTCGTCTTGTTAGGGGCTGTGTCTGTAAAGGCACAGGATTCGTATCAGCCCTTATGGGGCATGAACGATGCCGACCAAGCATTGGCAGTGATTTACAACGTCGGGAAAGACGTCCATTCAGGCGACTTCACCCCATCCGCTTCCACTACCGGGGAGGCAGGAGAAAAGTGCCTCACGTGCAACAACCTGACCAGCGGGGGCACGGTCGGCAGCAGCCAGACCATTAATAGTGGGAGTACGCCGGCTCCCCTTACCAATGTTACCACCCCTTCCGGTGGTACAGGCACCATAGAATATATGTGGCTGCAAAGCACTAACATTCCTTGTCCGGGAATTGGTGATGCTTCCTGGCAGACCATCTCAGGCGCTTCGTCTGCTACGTATGCCCCGGGGCCATTGTACCAATCCACCTGTTTTATGCGATGCTCCCGGCGTGCCGGGTGCGTCAACTGGGACGGCGAATCGAATGCCGTGACCATCACGGTCAATGCCGTTTGCTCCTGCCCGGGCAACCTGATTACCAATTCAAGTTTTGAAAACGGTACCACCGGCTGGGGCTGGTGGGGCGGTAGCCTCCAGATAGGTTCTTATGCAGCCGTATGCGGCGCCAACTCCGGTCAGTTCCAGATTACGGGCAGCGACGGCGGCGTATACCAGGATAAAACCGGTATCGCTCCGGGTACGGGTCTGACGGCTACCGTGTATGCCGGCGTACACAATACCGGTTACTATGCGGCAGTCGGGTTCCAGTTTTATACCAGCAACTGGACTTTTATTTCAGAAGTCATGACGGAGGTCAACAGTCAGTTGCCGACCATGACACCTTATACTATTAACGCAACGGTTCCTCCCGGCACCTATTATGTGCGTTACCTTGGATACGCCAACGGCGACTGGCTGAAACAGGACGGCGTCTGTGTGACGACCGAAACCTGTAATGCCAATATCACAGGTCTGGTATTCAATGACCTGACCGGCAACAACGATATTGCCATTACGAACGGTGGAACGTATTCCTACGACGACCTCGCCAGCAATTACAACCTGGAAGCAACCGTTACCGGTACAGTGGAAAGTGTAGTTTTCACAGTCACCGGCGCACAGACTTCCACCAACACGGAAAATACGGTACCCTGGAACGGCACATTCTCGCCGAACACGGGAACTTATAACGTCAATGTGCAGGTGTATTCACAGGACGGCGGCCAGGGCGCGTTATGCGACGAGGCCAATTTTACGTTTTACGTAGTGAAGTGCTATAACCTGACCAGCGGCGGCACGATTGGCAGTAGTCAGACCATCTGTAGCGGTCAAACGCCTGCGGCTTTCACAAACGTCACCACCCCCTCGGGCGGCTCCGGCACCATACAATATCAATGGTATCAGAGTACGAGCGTACCTTGTCCTGCCACCAACTCCAATTCGTGGACCGCAATTCCCAGCGCCACCAGCGCCACCTACGCGCCCGGGGCATTGACGCAGTCTACCTGCTTCCTGCGCCGCGCACGCCGCCTGGGTTGCAACACCGACGTCAACTCCAACTCCATTACTATTACGGTGAATCCAAAACCCGTCATGGAATGTGAGGCCAACATTAATAACGCGGGTTGGGTAACCGACGCTGACTGTAGCATAACGGTCTGCGCAGGCAGCCACGTGCAGCTCAGCGTGAATCCGAACGTTACCACGGTCAACTGGACCGGGCCGAACGGGTTTACGGCAACGGGCACCAACGACATCGTCGTTTCCGCCAGTATTACTGCCGCACAGGCAGGTAACTACGTGGCGACCCTGACCGATGCGAATGGTTGTTCGGCTACCAAAACCATTACGGTGGTAGTGAGTCCGCAGCCGACAGCCGGCATTTCAGGTACTACCACTATTTGTAATGGTGGAAGTACGGTACTGACTGCCAGCGGCGGCGGCACCTATGCCTGGAATACGGGTGTAACCACGGCTGCCATTACAGTCAACCCTGCCGCCACCACTACTTATACGGTGACGGTAACGGGCGCCAACGGCTGCACCAATACTGCTACCAAAACGGTAACGGTCAATCCTCTACCCAATGCTGCGGCTACTGCTTCCCCTGCGACGATCTGTCCCGGCGGAAGCAGCACCATTACGGCAACCGGCGGTGGCACTTACGCCTGGAGCACCGGCGTCACGACGGCATCCATCACTGTTTCGCCTGCCGTTACCACCACTTATACGGTGACGGTGACCGGCGCCAACGGTTGTACCAAAACGGCTACGGCTACCGTAACCAAAGGTTCCACGCCAACTCCGGCGATTACGGGAACCAGCATCGTTTGTGCGGGTTCTTCTACCACACTGACTGCTTCGGGCGGTACCTCTTACCTGTGGAGCAACGGCGCAACGACGGCTGCTATCAGCGTGAGCCCAAGCGTTCAGACCATATATACTGTAACGGTTACCAATGCAACGGGTTGTACGGCAACCGCTCAGGAGGCCGTTCAGGTAAATAACTGTAACACACCCTGTTACACACGTACCCCTTCCAATTCGACCCAGTGCGGTGGAACGCTGTACGGTTTTTATGCTGTTAACCTTGTAAACGGCGACGGTTCTACAGGGGATGAATACTACTCCCTGACGGGTGGAAACTTCCAGGAGTTCTCCGACGGAACGGCGCTCTTTACCGGCACTGTTACCAATTCTCAAGGTTCGCAGTTCAGCCTGAATATGTATTTCTCGGGCAAAACGCTCTCTACTCCTGCCGGCAGCCCGCACGCGCCGAACTGCGCTTACACGCCGAGCACCACAGACTACTATTACTATACGGCTACAACCGGCATCCTGAACGGTCTGGGCAACCTGGCCGGCGCACAGGCTACGTTTATTCGTATGGGCCCATCCTTCCAGGTCGGCACCGGCGCGAACGGCAACCAGAATATATATGGTGCTTCCGGCTGGCTGTCGATGGTCGATCTGGTCAGCCAACCTACCAATACAGCCTATACCATTGCAAATGGTGGTCAGTATGACATCAATATCAACCTGACAGGCAATTCCTGCATACCTTGTAACAATCCTCCAACTGCTGCTATCACAGGTAACGGATCTACCTGCCCTGCTCAAAGCACCGTGCTGACGGCAACCGGCGGCGGCACCTACCTCTGGAGCAACGGCGCTACAACTGCCGCTATCACGGTTACACCCGCAGGTACAACTACTTATACCGTTACGGTAACCGGTACGCTGGGTTGCACGGCAACCGCTACCAAAGTGGTAACGGTACTTTCTCCACCAAGCGCCTCGGCTTCGGCATCTCCGGCTACCATTTGTAACGGCCAGAGCAGCACGGTTACAGCAACCGGCGGCGGCACTTACCTTTGGAACAACGGCGCTACAACGGCTGCTATCACCGTAAGCCCCACTGCTACAACAACTTATACAGTTACAGTTACCGGAGCAAACGGCTGTACGGCTATCGCTACGGCTACGGTAACTGTGAATCCATTGCCAAATGCAACCGCCAGCGCGTCTCCTGCTACCATTTGTGTGGGTCAGAGCAGCACGGTTACTGCATCCGGTGGCGGCACTTACCTGTGGAATAACGGCGCGACAACGGCTGCCATTACGGTAAATCCTGCAACTACAACTACTTATACGGTAACGGTGACCGGTGCGAACGGCTGTACCAAAACGGCTACCGCAACGGTAACGGTGAATCCGCTGCCCAATGCAACGGCAACGCCCAATCCTTCCAGCATCTGCTTGCTGCAAAGCAGCACGATCACCGCAACCGGTGGTGGCACGTATCTGTGGAGTAACGGCGCTACGACGCCTTCCATCACGGTAAGCCCGATTGCAACTACTACTTATACCGTTACGGTAACGGGTGTGAACGGTTGTACTGCTACGGCTACAGCTACGGTGACTGTCGGTTTACTGCCGAATGCCAATATTTCTGCTGTTCCTGCCACCATTTGCGTGGGCCAAACCAGCACGCTGACCGCTTCCGGCGGCGGCACCTATCTGTGGAGCAACGGCGCTACAACAGCTGCCATTACGGTAAGCCCTGCTGCCACAACTACTTATACGGTAATTGTTACCAGCGGCGTAGGTTGTGTTAAAACCGCTACCGCTACGGTAACGGTCAACCCGCTCCCGAACGTAACGGCAACGCCAAGCCCGTCTACTATTTGTAACGGACAAAGCAGCACCATCACTGCTACCGGTGGCGGCACTTACCTGTGGAACAACGGCGCCACGACGGCAGCCATCACGGTAAACCCAACTGCTACAACAACTTATACGGTAACGGTTACCAATGCTGCCGGCTGTACTGCCAGCGCTACCGCCACCGTAACTGTAAATCCGCTGCCAAATGCGACAGCTGCGGCATCGCCTGCTACGATTTGCGTAGGCCAAAGCAGTACCATTACTGCTACCGGCGGCGGCACTTACCTGTGGAGCAATAATGCAACGACAGCCGCCATCACGGTAAACCCGGTCACTACCACTACTTACACCGTAACGGTAACCGGCGCGAACGGATGTACCAAAACTGCTACCGCAACCGTAACGGTGAATCCGCTCCCGACGGTGACGGCTACGCCTGTTCCTTCTACCATTTGCAACGGCCAGAACAGTACTATTACCGCTACCGGCGGCGGCACCTACCTGTGGAATAACGGCGCTACCACGGCTGCCATTACCGTAACTCCAACAACAACAACAACTTATACTGTAGTCGTTACCAATGCAGCCGGCTGTACGGCCAGCGCTACTGCTACCGTTACAGTGAATCCGCTGCCGAATGCCAGCGCGAGTGCTTTCCCTGCTACTATTTGTCAGGGCCAAAGCACGGAACTCTCCGCTTCAGGTGGCGGCACTTACCTGTGGAATACGGGCGCCACCAGTGCAACCGTTGTTATCAGTCCTGTAACAACGACAACTTACACTGTAACGGTGACGGGCCCAGGCGGCTGTACCAAAACGGCAACTACTACGGTGACGGTGAACCCGCAGCCGAATGCAACGGCCAGCGCTTCTCCAAACACGGTTTGTGAAGGCTTCAGCAGCACCCTTACTGCCACCGGTGGTGGCACGTACTTGTGGAGCACCGGTGAAACCAGCGCTTCTATTTCAGTAACTCCAAGTGCCGCAAGCACGACATACACCGTAACGGTAACCGGCGTAAATGGATGTACTAAAACCGCTACCACAACGGTGTTACTAATAAAACCACCAAGTATAACGGCGAATGCTTCTCCGGCAACCATTTGTGCCGGACAAAGTAGCACGGTCTCTGTGTCGGGAACGGGAACATACCTGTGGAACAACGGAGCGACAACCGCCTCTATCACCGTAACTCCCGCTACTACAACAACTTACACGGTTACTGTAACGGGCACGAACGGCTGTACTAAAACGGCCACTGCTACCGTAACGGTAAATCCATTGCCGAATGCAACAGCCACTCCAAGCCCTGCTACGATCTGTACAGGGTTGAGCAGTACCATCACCGCTACCGGCGGCGGTACTTATCTGTGGAATACCGGTGCTACGACGGCGACCATTACCGTTAACCCGATCGCTACCACAACCTACACGGTCACAGTAACCGGCACGAACGGCTGTACCAAAACAGCCACTGCTACCGTTACGGTCAATCCGACTCCGACTGCTACGGCTGCTGCGGCTCCTTCCACCATTTGTGTGGGCCAGAGCAGCACGATCACCGCAACAGGCGGTGGTACTTACCTGTGGAACAACGGCGCAACAACGGCTACCATCACCGTAAGCCCGGTTGCCACAACTACCTATACCGTCACAGTTACCCTTGCTGCCGGCTGCACGGCCAGCGCAACGGCGACGGTAACAGTCAACCCGCTTCCGAATGCAACGGCTGCTGCCGCACCCGCTACGATCTGTGCCGGACAAACCAGTACGATCACGGCCACGGGCGGAGGTACCTACCTCTGGAACAACGGAGCCACCACAGCGGCTATTACCGTAAATCCTTCTGTTACAACGACATATACGGTAACTGTAACCGGTGCGAACGGCTGTACAAAAACTGCCACTGCTACCGTTACGGTGAATCCGCTGCCGAACGCGGCGGCTGTAGGCGCTACGGGTTGCCCGGGCTCTACAGTAACGATTTCCGCATCGGGTGGCGGTACCTACCTCTGGGCTACCGGTCAAACGACTTCTTCCATTCAGGTCATTGTAGCCGGTGCGCCGACGGTTTACCTGGTTACGGTAACCAGCGCTCAGGGTTGTACCGCTACGGCTCAGGCCGCAGTGGATCCGCTGTTCCCGCCGGTTGTAACTGCTACGCCTAACCCTTCCACCATTTGCAACGGCCAGAGCAGCACGATCACTGCTACCGGCGGTGGCACGTACCTGTGGAATAACGGTGCTACTACGGCTGCCATCACGGTAAGCCCTGTTGCCACTACTACATACACCGTAACTGTAACTGGTTCGAATGGCTGTACGGCTACTGCCACGGCTACTGTAACGGTAAACCCGCTTCCCAACGCGAACGCCAGCGCTTCCCCGGCCACCATTTGTGTGGGCCAGAGCAGCACGGTAACCGCTACTGGCGGCGGCACCTATCTTTGGAACAACGGCGCCACCACTGCTGCCATCATGGTGAGCCCGGTTGCTACCACTACCTACACGGTTACGGTTACCGGCGCAAATGGCTGTACCAAAACCGCTACGGCTACCGTCACAGTGAATCCGCTGCCGAATGCGACCGCTACGGCAACACCCGGCACAATCTGTACCGGTCTGAGCAGCACGATTACCGCTACCGGCGGCGGCACATACCTGTGGAGCAACGGCGCCACGGCGGCTGCCATTACGGTAACCCCGGTTGCTACAACCACTTATACTGTAACGGTAACGGATGCAAACGGCTGTTCCAAAACAGCTACCGCAACCGTTAACGTCAATCCTACTCCAAACCCGACTGCCAGCGCATTGCCTGCTACCATTTGTGTAGGCAACAACAGCGTACTGACGGCTACCGGCGGCGGTACTTACCTGTGGAATAACGGTGCAACGACGGCCAGTATCACAGTAACTCCTGTGGTGACGACCACCTACACGGTCACTGTAACTTTGGCTGCCGGTTGTACGGCCAGCGCTACTACAACGGTTACCGTAAATCCGCTTCCGAATGCAACTGCTACACCTGTTCCGGCTACCATCTGCGACGGCCAGAGCAGTACTATTACCGCTACCGGCGGTGGTACTTACCTGTGGAATAATGGTGCTACGACTGCTGCCATCACAGTAAGCCCTGTCACTACGACTACCTACACGGTCACGGTCACCGGTACGAACGGTTGTACCAAAACCGCTACCGCTACCGTAACGGTAAATCCATTGCCAAATGCGGCTGCCAGCGCAGCGCCTGCTACCATTTGTGTGGGCCAGAGCAGCGTCATCACTGCCAGCGGCGGCGGCACCTACCTGTGGAACAACGGTGCTACCACGGCTGCCATCACGGTAAGCCCTGTGGCAACCACTACCTATACTGTTACTGTTACCGGTGTGAACGGCTGTACCAAAACGGCAACCGCTACCGTAACTGTAAATCCGCTGCCAAATGCAACGGCTACTGTCGTTCCCGCTGCGATTTGTAACGGCCAGAGCAGCACGATCACCGCTACCGGTGGCGGCACTTACCTGTGGAATAACGGCGCTACGACCGCTGCCATTACGGTAAACCCAACAACATCAACAACTTATACCGTTACTGTTACCGGTGCGAACGGTTGCACCAAAACGGCTACCGCAACTGTTACCGTTAACCAACTGCCGAATGCTGTTGCAGTTGGTGCAACGGGTTGTATCGGTCAGCCGGTAACCATTTCCGCTTCCGGCGGTGGTACCTACCTCTGGCCAACCGGCGAAACGACCGCATCTATTTCGGTCATTATGCCCGGCGCACCTGCCATTTACCAGGTTACGGTAACGAGTGCTCAGGGTTGCACTGCTACGGCAGATGCGACTCTTACTCCCCTCTTTCTCCCTTCGGCATCTATTTCAGGAAATACGGCTATTTGCAACGGCTTCAGCACAGTGCTGACCGCTTCCGGCAACGGTACCTATTTGTGGAATACCGGTGCCGGCACTGCTGCCATTACCGTTTCGCCTGTGGTTTCCACCACGTACACGGTAACGGTCACCGGGGCCAACGGTTGCACCAAAACGGCTACCTCCACCGTGGTTGTTACCAATTGCCCTTCCATCAATATGACAAAATCGTTTGTAAGCGCTGTGCCGACCGGAAACGGAACGTACAATGTAACGTACCAGATTGTTGTAACGAACGCAGGAACGGGCAGTGGAACCTATGGCCTGAAAGACACGCCTTTATTTGACAACGACATTACGATCAACAGCGGTTCGTACAGCGGCCAGGCCAGCGGTGCGATGAACACCAGCGGCTCTACTACGCTGGCTACCAACGTTTCGATCGGAGCAAGTTCGACGCATACTTATACGGTAATCTTTAATGTGAGCCTCAACCTGGCTCCGGGTTCTCCCGATGGCGGCGACAATATTTACACAGCCTGCAGCAATCCGGGCAGCAATCCGGGCAGCAGCGCCGGCCAGGGTCTGTACAATAAAGCGGAACTGGACACCAACAACGACGGTACTCCCGAAATCACGGATGACGCCTGCGGTGACCTGCCGAATGTGAAACTGGCGAAAAACTTCGTCAGCGCTACGCAAAACGCGAACGGTTCTTATACAGTTACGTACACGATCACTGTCAATAACAACGGCGGTGCAACAGGTGCTTACACGCTGAAAGACACGCCTTCGTTCGACAACGACGTAACGATCAACAGCGGCGCGTACAGCGGCCAGGCCAGCGGTTCCATGAGCACCAGCGGTTCGACCACACTGGCAACCAACGCAGCCATTGCAGCGGGCGCTACACACACCTACACGGTAACATTCAATGTAAATCTGAACCTGGCTCCGGGCTCACCCGATGCCGGCGACAACGTATACACACCTTGCGCTGTACCGGGCAACGGTCCTGGCAGCAGCCCCAACCAGGGTCTGTACAACAAAGCCACCCTGGATACCGACAACGACGGCGACGTAGACCTCACCGATGACGCTTGCGGCGACCTGCCGAACGTGAACATGGTG
>JAKQJD010000271.1 GCA_029561355.1 Bacteroidota bacterium
ATAAGTAGTTTTCGGGTGTCAGTTATCGGGTATCAGTTATCAGTGTTGATAATCAAGCATTTGCAGATAAAATAACTCAACCGAATGCTTCATGCATATGCGGAATAAAACCGGCTTCGGAGAAGCCCAACATTTGTAGAATAAACCAGGCGTTACCACCGGCTTCGGAGAAGCCCAACATTTGTAGAATAAACCAGGCGTTACCACCGGCTTCGGAGAAGCCCAACATTTGTAGAAGCCGGACATTTATGGAAATTGAATGATGATCATTTTTTTTAATGTTGAATCCGATTGTCTTGGATGTTGGACAAATTTGGTCCATTTGCAATGCTGTTTTGCTACAAATGTTGGGCTTCTACAAATGTTGGGCTTCTCCGAAGCTGGCGGTAATGCTTTGGGGATTTCTACAAATGTTGGGCTTCTCCGAAGCCGGTGGTACTCTGCATTTAAACGAAGGACATGTATTAAGTCAATATCAATTTAGGTTATTCTATCTGCAAATGCCTGATTATCAACACTGATAACCGATAACTGATAACTGATAACTACTACTGGTACACCTTGTGAAAAACCTTCGTGTCCCTTGTGGTTAAATAAAAAAAACATCCTGCCCGACACAAATGCCGGACAGGATGTCATCATCAAAAAGGTTTCAGAAAAATTGAGTGGCCGATCTCAACATCTCAACCCCTCAACATCTCAACCCCTCAACCCCTCAACACTATAGTATCTTGGAAATCTTCAGCACCTGTACGTCTTTTCCGCCATTCGTCGCCACTTTCACGAAATACAGACCGGCAGGCAGGTTGGCACTGTCGAAGCGCACTTCGTATGTACCTGCGTCGTAGGTCTGATCGATCAGCATTTCCACGAGTCGGCCGCTGTGGTCGAACACGGAAATATTCACGTCGGTTGGGGCGTCGAGGATATAACGAACCGTGGTAGCGTCTTTGAACGGGTTCGGGTAGTTGTTGGCAAATACCTTGCTTTCGCGGTTGGAAGTCATCAGGCGTGCGTTGGCGCCGGTGAATCCGATCAACGATTGAGAAGGAGTACCCGTCAGTTCGGCCAGTTCGCCGCCGCAATTACCGTCGCCGGCGTGCGGCAGGGCGAGGTACGGGAACGTCGATTTAAACGGAACGTCGTTGGCTTCCACGCCGGTAGTGTACGAGAGCACGTTCACGAGGCGCTGGCTCACCGGATTGGTGCCGTCGAAATCGTCGTACCAAAGACCGATAGCGGCCAGGGCTACGCCGGCAACAGCCTGCAGTTCGATGCGCGTCACGTCGTCTTCCAGGCGGCGTCCATTCGGGAAACCGTCCATGTTCGGGATAAATTCGATGTTCGTATTGGTGTTGTACGGCGCTACGGTGAGGCCTTTTACAGCCGCATCGACGATGCCCAGCGGGCTGAAATCGGGGCTGTTGCGATCGGTTACCGGTACGGCCATGTTCAGGCGCAACATATCGCCGCCGTTGGGCAGGAAGTTGTTGATGAACGGTTTGCCGGCTGCCAGCGGGTTGCCGTTTTTACCCGTAGCGAGTTGGTAGGGCGCTACGTTGGGTACGCCGGTATGGAAAATAGGCCAGAGGTCGACGGAGCGCGGCTTGCCCGGACCAGGCAGCAGCAGGCCGCCGAATACGGACTCATCCAGCGCCGTTCCGGCTACAGCCGCCGAGCCTTTCAGGCCGTACAGGCCATCCTGTCCGTTGCCGAAGTCGAACATACCCAGCGAGTTGCGTTGAACGCGCAGTTTCGAAAATGCAGGTACCGCGCCGCCGAACAGCGAATCGTCCATGTACAAAGCCAGTTCGGGGTTGTAGAAAAATCCGTCGAGCAGCGTGTCGGTGATTTCCGCATAAGGAGACAGTGCATTCCAGTAGTCCTTGTAACCGATCGGAATCACGGCTTCGTTGGTCAGCGGCATGCCGAGGCGGGAAATCTGCACCCAGTCGCCGGAAGTTTCGATGCGGCCATATTTTTTAATGGTGCGCAAGGACTGGCGGCTGGCGGAAGCCCATACGCCGATCACGTAGTCGCCGTCCAGAATACTCGTCGGAGCCGACGGAGCGCCGGCTTTCAGCAGCATGGAAATCGGCACCTGGATACAAATGGCGCTGGTGTTTTTGCAGGCCACGCCGTCCATCGGCATACCGTTCTGGCGGGGCAGATCGCCGAGATCGAACACACCACCCAGGTCCACGAAGAACGGATCGTCGGCAGGACCGCAGTAGATTTTTTCACCCGAAGACAGGGTTTTGATGGCTTTTTGTACCAGCGCTTCGTAGGTCGTGTTCAGGCCGACAGCGCTCTCGATGGAGCGTTTGCCGATGTTGGCCGGCGGCACAAAGCCGTCGGTTACGAGCGTTTCGAAATTATTGCCGCCGTCCATGCTGCGCTCCAGGCGGTAGGTGGTGCGGTTGTTGCGCAGGCCCAGGCGAATGGAGAAAAACGTGGTCGGATCTTCAAATACGTTTTTAAAAGTAAAACGGTAAATGATGTCGTCGCCGGCAGTGGTCGGGTTGTTGTCGATGTGAATTTCATAACGGATTCCTTCTCCGAAGAAGTAGTAGTTCGGCCCGCCCTGCGGCAATTGCAGGGGCACATAGTTGGCAATAATAGTGACCGTATTGGGGTTGTCCGGGCTTCGGAACGCATACAGGTCGGTGTTGTCAGCCAGCGGGTCGTCGGCAATCAGGGGCGCTTCCCGGTGGCTCGAAGCCAGGGCTGTTGTCAGCGACAGCAAGGCAAAAGCCGCCGCCAGACTATGTTTAAAAAAAGATTTCATCTTATTGATTTTTAATGTTTTATGGATAAAGAGGGATCGGGGTGGGTTTGGTGTTTTGTGTTTTATGAAACACGAAACACAAAAAACGAAACACCCTATTCAACTCCGCTCCAGGGAGCGGCCACGTACGGGAAAGCCGGTTTGAATGTTTTGTCGTTGGCATTCACGCCGGTGCGGTAGCCGAGTACGTCGAGCAGATCCTGGCTGACCGGATTGGAGCCGTCGAAATCGTCGTACCACAGGCCTACAGCGGCCAGCACGACGCCGGAAACGGCTTGCAGTTCGATCAGGGTTACGTCATCTTCCAGGCGGCGGCCGTTCGGGAATCCATCCATGTTCGGGATGAATTGCAGGTCGGTGGTTCCGTTATACGCCGGGTCGGTGAGGCCCAGTACGGCAGCCTGCACGAGGCCTTCAGAACTGAATTTCGGATCGTCGCGGGGTGTAACGGGCACAGCCATGTTGAGGCGTAGCATATCGGCCTGGTTGGGCAGGAAGTTGTTGATGAACGGTTTGCCCACTGCCAGCGGGTTGCCGTTTTTACCGGTCGCCAGTTGGTACGGCGGCATGTTCGGAACGCCGGTGTGGAAAATAGGCCAGAGGTCGACCGAGCGGGCGCTGGCGGCTGCAGGCAGCAACAGCGTACCGAAAACATCGTCGTCGAGTGCCGTGCCTTCCAGTGCTGCATTGCCTTTCAGGGCATAGAGGCCGTCTTTTTTGTAACCGAAATCGAACATACCCAGCGAATTCGTCTGGATGCGCAGCGGTGCGAAAGCCGGTACCGCGCCGCCGTAGAAACGGTCGTCCATGTACAGCGACAACTCCGGATTGAAGAAGAACTGGTCCAGGAATTTGTCGTACACGTCTTCATAAGCGGGCAGCGAGTTCCAGTAGTCCTTGAAAGCGGTCGGAATTACCACTTCGTTGGTCAGCGGCATACCCAGGCGCGACACCTGGATCCAGTCGCCGTTGTCGGCGAGTGTACCGTTTGCATTGAACGTGCGCATGGCTGGGCGGCTGGCCGAAGCCCACACGCCGATCACGAAATTCGGATCGAGGATGTTCGCCGGTGTCGCATCGACACCCGCTTTCAGGAGGGTAGCAATGGGAATCTGGATACAAATGCTGTGCACGTTCAGTTTGCCGATACCGTCGCGGCTCGGACCGTCCTGCCGCGGCAGGTTACCGAGGTCGAATACGCCGCCGAGGTCAACGTAGAATGGGTCATCGGCCGGACCGCAGAACACTTTTTCGCCGGTGCTGGCTGTGTTGATTGCGCCGGTGATCAGCGATTCGTAGTCGCTGGCGCCGAGGCCTACAGCACTCTGGATGGAGCGCGGACCGATGTTGGGCGGCGGAACGATGCCGTTTTCCACGATGGTCTGCCAGTTGTTGCCACCGTCGGTGGAGCGTTCGAGTTTGTATCTCGCACGCAGATTTTGCTGACCCAGCCGGATGTTGAAGAACGTGGTGGGATCTTCATTGGTGCGGGTAAACGTGAAGCGATAGGTAATCTCGTCGCCCCATTTGCTGGCGTCATTGTCGATGTGGATCTCGTACCGGATGTTCTCGCCAAAGGTGTTGTAGTTCGGTCCGCCGAAAGGCAGTTCGGTAGGGATGTAATTGGCAATGATGGTAATGGTATTCGGATTGTCCGGACTGCGGAACGCATACAGGTCGGTGTTGTCCGCAAGCGGATCATTGGCAATAAGGGGTGCTTCGCGGTGCGAAGATGCATTTAAGGTGGTAAAAACCAACAGAAAAAGCATGGAAAGCACCCCCCAACGCAGTGGTTGGTAATGGAAAGTTTTCATACAGTAACTGTGAATAAAAAGGTGAAAAAAAGTTATGGCAATGCCATTACGATAGCGGCGTTCGCGCCGCACCGTGCATGGTGAAATCCGTTATGTATGTGGGGGTATTAAAAGAAAAGGAAAGGTGGTGCCTTACATAAACGTTCTTTCAATTGTCCAGAAAAGCGCTACCAGGGCAATAAATGCTGAAGCCGGATTGACAATTCCTTTCCGGTACCAGGATTTATCTGAAAACCAGCGACCCACCAGCAGCCAAGCAGCCAGAATAACCGTCAATTGTCCCAGTTCGACGCCTGCATTGAAACTCAGCAGGGAAACCATATATTCGGAAGGTGGCAATCCCACTTCCGTCAGCGCGCCGGCGAATCCCATTCCGTGTACCAGCCCGAACGCGAAAATGATCGCAATCCGGCCGGGTTTCAGTTCTTTTACCAGTATGTTCTCGATAGCCACGAAAAAGATCGAGAGCGCAATAATCGGTTCTATCACCGCAGGCAAAGGTTCGATCACACCGTAAATAGCCAGTCCGAGGGTAATCGAGTGGGCCACCGTGAATGCCGTAGCCTGCCATACGACGGTAGACAATTTCGGGCTGAGCAGAAAAAGGCTCAGTACAAACATGATGTGATCGAGCCCGAGGGGCAGGATGTGCAAAAATCCGAGTTGCAGGTATGACCAGGCGACGCCGCCTTTCGACAGTTTTGCCAGATCGTAGTTGATCGTATGGGCCTGTGCCGCCGCTGAAATGCAAAGCATGCAAATCAGCAGCAGCGGAAGCCTCAGGTAAATAATTTGCTTGTTCATGGTTTACCGGCCGGTAAAAGGTTGAGCGATTTTTACAAGCGACTCTTCCATATACGGTTTCAGCGATAAACCCTTGTTAATCAGATCAGTACCTTCTTTCGTTTGTCCGTTGGCGGCCATGATAACACCCATTTTAACCAGGCGTTCCGGGTGCTGGGAATTGGTGCGCAATATGGTGGTGACGTATTCCAGGGCTTCTTTCGTTTGTCCGTTGCGGTACAGCGTCCAGGCCAGCGTTTCCGACGCGTCGATGTTCTGCGGGCGGCGCTGGTGCTCCGTTTGAGCGTGGGGAAGGGCTTTCGCCGGCTCGTTTTGCTGCAGGTACAGGTTGGCCAGTTCCATATCGGAATAGTGGCCCTGGTCCTGGTTTTTCTGTGCGGTGATGTTGTCGGCCAGCAGGGCATTGAGCGTCACGCGGGCGTATTCGTCGGCTTCTTTGGTCTGGTTGTTCAGGCGGTAGAGCACGGTCAGTTGTTCCAGAAACGATACGTCGGTCATGATTTTCCGCGCTTTTTCAAAATACTCAATCGCTCCCGGGTAGTCTTTTTTATACATCGCGATGCGGCCCATGCCAGCCAGTGCAAACGGGTAGTCGGGGCGTTCGCGCAGGGCAGTCTGGTATTGCTCGGTGGCTTTGTCGAGGCTGTTGGTGTCTTCGTACAGGTGGCCGAGCACCATACGCGCCCATTCGGTATCTTCCTGGCCGGGATAGCCGGCGCTCACGGCCATTTTAATGGCTTCGATGGAGCCCGGGATGTCGCCAAAAATTTCACGGATGTAGGAAACGCGGGAGTAGGAGCGGATATCCGGGCGGATGGTCACCATTTTATCGGCCATTTTTACGGCATCATCATAACTGCCGAGTTCCACGTTGGCGTCGCACAGCAGACCGTACACGAAGGAGTTGTACGGATTGGTTTTCATGGCTTCCATAGCCACTTCCTTGCCTTCGGCAAAGCGGTGCTGCGACAGGAATACCATACTTTTCAGGCAAATGGCCTCGAAATTACGCGGGTCTTTCAGCAGCACCATGTTGATGATGTCAAGTGCCGCTTTGTTGTAGTAGGAATAATCGCCGGTTACGCGGCCTTCCTGCATATATTCCTTGGCCAGCATCAGCAGGGTGCGGGCATCTTCGGGTTTGGTTTCCAGTTCCTGTCGGAGTTTTTTCACGTTGGCCTGGGTGGTGGCCCATTCGGGCGCATTGGCCAGCACGCCCTGGCGGGGTTTCAGTTCGGGCAGGTTCGATTTTTTGCCGCCGTTGTAAAAGATAAAGGCCGTAAAAACGGTGCAGAACACGACGAGCGCTGCGTATAGATATTTGCGGTAGGAAGGATTCATGATTTGTTTTGTGGATGGATGAATAGATGTGGATGTGGGTTGATGGGTTTATGGGTTGATGAGGTTTATGAGGTTGATATTTGTTGATGAGGGTTGATAAGGGTTTATGAGGGTTGATATTCAGCGGCTCGGTAGGGGCAGATTTGTGCATTTATCGAGCGGCTGAATATCAACCCTCATAAACCCTTATCAACCCTCATCAACAAATATCAACCTCATAAACCTCATCAACCCATAAACCCTCAAATCAAAACCGCACCACAACTCCCCCTTTCACATAGAAAGGTGTGCCGGGGGTGTAGTGAATTTCAGTAGTGGGTTCCGGTTCGTTGCGCAGGCGGGAAGTCGTTTCAAATTGTGCTTCTTTCCAGTCTTCGTTGAGCAGGTTTTGTACGCTCAGGTTCAGTTCGATTTTTTTCCATTTCCAGCCTGCTACGGCGTCGAGCAGGAAATACCCGTCGGCAGTGAGGCTGTTGTCTTCGTTGGCCGAGCGATCGCCGAGGTGGCGGAAACGCAGGCTACCGTAAAAGCCGGTGTTTTTATCCCAGGTAATGCCGCCCGTGCCGGTGTAAATGGGCGCCAGGGGAATGTAACTTTCCGATTTGGGCACTTCCGGTTCGTTGCCTCTGGCGTATGTGTAGGTGGCATCTACGTCAGCATACAGGTGTTTGAACAGTTGCACCCGTGCCGACAGGTCGACGCCCATGCGGCGGGTTTTTCCGCCCGCTTCCACGATGGCTGCATCGCCGACGTACACGAATTCCTGTTCGAGGTCGAGAAACCAGGCAGCCACGTTGACCAGCAGGGCAGGGGAGGGTTTGAAAATGGCGCCCAGATCGCTGCCCAGCGCACGGGGCAGAATATCGTCGCCGTTCTGCGGCACCACCACGCGGGCATCGTTGGAGTGAAAACCGTAACCGGTATTCAGGTACAGGCGCACGCGCGGACTTGCGTCGAAATAAAAATTGAGTTTGGGGCTCACCAGCGAAGCCGTTACCTGCTTCGGATTGTACAGGCTGTCGAGTTTGTTTTCATAGCCGAACTGAAACAGGTCCGCTCTGGCGGCAGCATTCACATGCAGGCGCGGGGCGATCTGCCAGGTGGCGGAAACGTAAGCGCCGGCATTGGTTTCATTCACGTCGCCCAGGGCGAGCGGCCGCACTACGCGGATGCGGTTGACGGTACCGGACAGTTCACTGTTGTCGGTAGCGTCGTTGCGGAAAAACAGGCCGACCTCGGAAATCAGTTTTTTGCCGCCCAGTTCGCCCTGCGCCTGGTAGGAGCCATTGTAGCCGAACATCCGACGGTGCTCCTTCTGGCGGATCTGGTCGCCATTCACCGGGTCTTCCAGGAAAAAGGTGAAGTTGGAATACAGTTCGAAATTGTAGTCCGAGTAATACAGGTTATTTTTAAATAAACTGTTGTTATTCAGGTTCTTAACGTGCTCGAAAATGAAGTTGTAGCGACTGGTTTTACCACCTTCCGTGTTGTCTATGGCGCCGAAACGGTCGATTTGTCCGCTTGCTACGGCGCGTTCGGGAATCTGCCCGGAAGCGTTCCAGTTGCTCTGAAAAGCGGAGGCGGAAAAACTCACGCGCTGGTCGTCGTCGATGAGTGCGCTGAATTTTCCAAACAAATTCAGGCGGCGGAATGCCTGCGGACTCTCGAAATAACCGTCGGAATAATAGGTTTCTGAGGCAATATAGGCGTGGCGGTTGTGGCGGTCGGCATTCTGGCCCAGCAGGTTGAACGCGCCTACTGCACGGGCGGTATTGAACTGTCC
>JAKQJD010000283.1 GCA_029561355.1 Bacteroidota bacterium
ACGCGCCGCCAGTTGGAACGCGCCTTTGCGAAAGGGCAGGGTGCCCGGCAGGCCGGAAGTAGTGCCTTCGGGAAAGATCATGACCTGAAATCCTGCGTCGATACGTTTGCCGATCAGCCGGAGAATATCACCACGGCTGGCCGCACTTTCCCGTTGCAGGTACAGGATGCCGGCCATACGTGCGCCTTTGCCGATCACGGGCCAGCCGGCCACTTCGGCTTTGGCCACCGGGTAGGCGTATACGTCGCGGAGCAGCAGAATCGGATCGAGGTAAGAGCGGTGATTGCCTACGATGAGGCAGGGGAAATCGGGGGCTTCGCCTTCCGTTTCGATCTCGATGCCCACGGCCGGGAGCAGCCTGCGTGCCCAGCGGCGGCGAATGCGCATGGCCCGGCGTATGTCGTAGCCATGGATCAACCCGCGCAGCCAGATTTCGGCCACGATACGGGAGGTGTAAATAACGAAAAAGAGAAGTCTGTAAACGAGCCGGAGGGTTTTCACGCCGCAAATATATGCAACGCGGATCTACGCGGACAAAAAAGCGGATCTGCGCGGATTAGATGAGTGGTAAGATAACATTCGCACTTTTAAGAGCGAAACAACCTTGTTTTCAATCAAATTCGCGTAAATCCGCTTTAAAATCTGCGAAATCCGTGTTGCAAAAATCGGTATTTGGATTAGTAATCTTCTTGTTGGGGACTACACGGCGTTCAGGGCTTCCGTCAGTTCTTCCACGGAAATATCCAGGTGGGAAGCGTCATAAATACATTCACCGCCGGAAATCAACAAAACCTGTGGAGATTCGTGGTACACGTTGAACGTTTCAGCGAGCTGATTGGAAATACCCCGGTAGCGAAGCAAATCGAGGTAGTAAGGTTCCAATTCATCCTTTCCGGCACGCCAGTCGTCTTCCAGACGGTATTTGGCGATGGCGCTGATGTTGCAACTGGTACTGTGTTTGAAAATCAGGCAGGGTACTTCGTTGGAGCGGGACAAAATATGCTCAATGTCGGAAGCCGCCGTGATTGCGGTCCATTGAATAGCCATGCAGATAACTTGTAACTGTTAATACGGGATTTAGAAATCGCTGCCCGGGCAACCGCTGCCACGGTGGCAGGCTTCGAGCAGGAAAAGAGCGGCCATGAATGCGAAAGCGAGCATTTTCTTCCAGTTCTTCATTTAATATTGTAATTTTTATTGTGAATGACGATGTTGCTTTGTGACAGAAAAACGGAATGTATCCGGGCTTATTGTGGCAAAAAGGGTGCCACAGGGAAATTTTTTTGCAAAATTATACATTTTTTTTGAGTTCGCCCAAATTTGTTACTGAAATGCGGGGTAAAAGCACTGGCAAATCAGAATTTAATTCTTTAAAAATTGCGCAAAAAAATGTTCACGGCGCTCCGGTTACGGACATTCAATGCAGTGTGTAAGTTTATCCCGCCTGCGTTCCCAAAAACCGGACCCGAAGCGATGCCATCCATGACGCAAGAAATGGATGGCATTCCGCAGGGCTCTTTGATATGTTTCTAAACTGTTCTGCGGGGAAACAAAAGTTTGGGCAGGATGTTAAAGCAAACAAGGCATTTGCTTTATTTTTGCGCAAATGCCGGTGCCCTATGCTCGCAATCTCCAACCGTTTATTGATTCCCGTTTTACTGCTCTTTTTCCTGCCTGGATGCAAGACAAAAACGGAAGAAACCCAACCCGTTCTGCAAAACATCACCGAATCCGTTTATGCGCCGGGTGTAGTTAAAAGTAAAAACCAGTACGAAGTTCACGCAACGGTGAGCGGACTGCTTCGGCAAATACTTGTAGATGAAGGCAGCCTGGTGAAAAAAGGTGATCCGCTTTTCGTCCTTTCCAATGAAACTTCCCGGCTTAATACGGAAAATGCCCGCCTGGCAGCAGAAAACGCTGCCTTCGGCGCACAGGATAACCGCCTGAACGAACTGAAGGTAGGTATCGACCTGGCTCGCCAGAAAATGCAAAGCGATTCCGTACTAATGACGCGACAGCGCGGTTTGTGGGCGCAGCAGATCGGTTCCAAAGTAGACCTGGAACTAAAAGAACTGGCTTACAACAGTTCCAAAACGGCCTACGAAACGGCTGTTTTTCGCTACAACGAACTCCGGAAACAATTGCAGTTCGCTGCCGCCCAATCGCAAAAAAGCCTGTCCATCAGCAAAACCATGGAAGGCGATTACACCGTCAGGAGCCGTACCGACGGCCGGGTGTACAATATCTCCATCGACAATGGCGAGATCGTGACCCCGCAACTTCCGCTTGCCGTGATCGGCGATGCCAGCGATTATTACCTCGAATTACAGGTAGATGAATACGATATCGTCCGAATGAGCGTGGGTCAGAAGATCCTGGTCAGTATGGACAGTTACAAAGGCCAGACGTTCGAAGCGGCTGTGAGCAAGATCAATCCGATTATGGACGAGCGGTCGAGGACTTTTATCGTGGAAGCCACGTTCACCCAAAAACCGGAGGTGTTGTATCCCAATCTGACAGTCGAGGCCAATATCCTGATTCGAACCAAACAGCAGGCACTCACTATTCCCCGGTCCTACCTGGTGCAGGATTCATTCGTGGTGCTGAAAAACAATGAAAAACGCAGGGTACAAACCGGCCTGAAAGATTACCAGAAAATCGAGGTGCTTTCCGGATTAACCGGAACGGATGTTATTATCAAACCTGTCAAATGACGAACCATCGCCTGATTATCGGAATAGCCAAGTCTTTACTGCTGGCCCGGTGGCGTCAATCGCTTGTCGCCGCCATCGGCGTTACTTTCAGCATCACCATGTTTATCACCCTGCTGGGATTTATGAACGGGCTGAACGACATGCTGGACAGCCTCGTGCTCAACAGAACGCCCCATATCCGGCTGTACAAGGATATCAAACCCAATCCCGACCAGCCGATCGATCTTTCCGACGTGTACCAGAACGACTACAACTTTATTCAGTCCCTCAAATCCAGCGGCGGCCGTGCCGATATTTACAACAGCGGGGCCATCATGCAGGCCATTCGCTCCGACGACCGTGTGGTCGGATATGCGCCGAGGGTTTCCTCACCGGTTTTGTACAATTCGGGTGTGGTCAATTTGAACGGGGTGGTCAACGGGATCGACGTGTCGGCGGAAACAACTTTGTTTTCTTTCAGCGATTATGTTACTTCCGGCATAGCGACCGACCTGAAAAATGTGCCCAACAGCATTTTGTTAGGCAAAGGTGTGGCCGACAAACTACAGGCGGAACTCGGCGAGATCATCTGGGTGACCACCTCCAAAGGAGAACAACAACCGCTCAAGGTGGTCGGGTATTTTCAGTCGGGTATTCAGGATTACGACAAGGTACAGAGTTACACTTCCGTAGCTACCGCCCAGAAACTGATGGGCAAATCCAATAGTTACATTACGGATATTCAGGTAAAACTCAAGGACATCAACATGGCGCCTCCCCTGGCGAAGGAATACGCGCAGGTGTTCCAGACCGATGCGGAAGACATTCAAACCGCCAATTCCCAGTTTGAAACAGGCAGTTCCATTCGATCGCTGATCTCTTATGTGGTTGGTATCACTCTGCTCATCGTTGCCGGTTTCGGGATTTACAACATCCTGAATATGATGATCTACGAAAAAATGGATTCCATCGCGATTTTGAAAGCAACCGGTTTTTCGGGCGCCGACGTAAAACGTATCTTTTTGAGCATCGCCATCAGCATCGGGTTGTTCGGCGGCGGACTGGGGCTGGTTTTCGGTTTCCTGTTGTCGCTGCTCATCGATCAGGTGCCTTTCAATACAGCAGCGCTACCTACTATTACCACCTATCCGGTCAATTACGACCTGGTGTATTATATGATCGGTATCGCGTTTTCAATTGTGACGACCTATTTCGCCGGGTATTTTCCTGCCCGAAAAGCGAGTAAAGTGGATCCTGTCGTGATAATAAGAGGAAAATAGAAATTTTTGAAATGAGCCATACCGTACTTCAGGCCAGGGATATTTGCAAAAATTTCCATGATCCTGTAACCATTCAGGTATTGAAAAATATCAATTTTTCGATCGATTCCAGCGAGTTTGTCTCCGTAATCGGTAAATCGGGCTGCGGCAAATCAACGCTGCTGTACATCCTTTCCACGATGGACACCGATTTTGAAGGCGAACTGCTCATCGACGGCGAAAGTATGCGCAACCGCAAGGAAGGCGACCTGGCCAAAATCAGAAATGAAAAAATCGGCTTCGTGTTCCAGTTCCATTACCTGCTGAACGAATTTACGGTGCTCAAAAACGTCATGCTTCCCGGTCTGAAACTGGGTAAACTGTCTGATGAAGCCGTAGAACACCAGGCTATGGAACGCCTTAAAATTCTGGGCATCGAAGACCTGGCCCTCAAAATGGCGCACCAGATTTCCGGCGGCGAAAAACAACGCGTTGCCATTGCCCGTGCGCTGATCAATGACCCTTTAATTATTATGGGCGACGAACCTACGGGCAACCTGGATAAAAAGAACAGTGAAATTGTGTTCGACATCTTCAAGGAACTGGCCGAAGTGTACCACCAAACCCTGCTGATCGTGACGCACGACCAGAGTTTTGCACAAAAGACGCACCGTATTATTGAAATGGAGGACGGGCAGATTATCAGCGGACACTAATCCGCTTTTTTCCACACCAGGCCTTCTCCCGGCTTGAGCCATGGAATAATACCTGCATACAGGTCGTTCCCGAGCGTTTCTTCTTCTGTAGAAAACACCGGCTCCCAGGCGCCCGGCGGGAAATCGGCCGCCAGATTTGCACACCCGCTTTTCGTATCCATGTTGGCTGCAAACACGTAGGAAGGTAATTCTGCCTGCGTCCAAACAATGGTTTTTTGTATGCCACTGGCATCAGGCGGCACCAGCCATTGCACAGGCTGGTCCTTTATCAACTCAAAAATTTCCTCAGCCAAAATTTTCTGACGATATAATTTGTGATTAAGGTTTCTGTTTTTCCCCCATACGAATGGTCCGCGGGTTCCTTTCGGCCCGTCGGGCATATGAAATACGTATAATTTGCTGTAATGCTCGTTGGGCGCCGGGGTAGGGTGCGGGTCGCGGCATTCAAAACCCATACCCATGTAGGACGGCATATCGGTGAGAAACAAGGCCATAAAAAAGCGGATCTCGTTTCCATCGATGTAAAATTTGTCGAAACGCGGGTCGTCCTTGTCGGCTGTAATAAGCGTAAAGTTTGGAGCGAACTTCCTGGTTTCCAGCCAGTTGCGGTATTGAGCGAAGTCGCTGACAAACTTTTGTGTTCCTACCGGTTCCGATTGCAGATCCCCGAGCGTGGAATCTGCCAGAGAAGCCTCCAGATGGTCGCACTCGTCGCCGTAGGCCATTTCGCCGGGAGGCGCCAGGAAACTCTCCGCAAAGTAGCCGAAAGACGGGTGCGTTTTACAAACCTCCATTTTTACAGCACCCAGCACGTCGTAAAAATCGTCGGGATGTGCAGGCACACCGTCGGGCCTCATTTGCACGTGCGACATGTCTCCACGCATGAAATCGAACCCGAATTCTTCTTTTATTTCCCTGTAATGGCGTTTTACATAGTCCCAGGCGATGGTATTGGGCCGGTCGAAATCGAGTTCCCAGTTCTGGTTGTCGTCTTTCGACCAATAGAGCCGGTAACGGGCGAGCGGCCCGAATACCCTGGAAAAAGTTTGTGGATGGGTAATGCGGTAATCGCGCCAGACCAGACCGTCTTCATCCGTTATTTTGGCTTCCGGGTCGGGGTCTACTTCAATACCCCGGTAAGGCGGCCCCATGGTGGCCGGTACGGTTTCATAGCCTTGTTCATACAGCAGTTTTACCAGTTCTTTTCTGCGTTGAAGGCGGCCGGAATAGTCGTGTTTTTCCCCAAATAACAGGTTTAAACGGTCATATTCTGGTAATTTATAAAAAAAAGTTTCCTGATCGGGCAACGTTCCGCCCTTTGAGGTGTTTTTTACGTAGTTATATATGATACCCTCTGCATCTTCATAGAGGCTGTCCCCATTTTGCACGATTTGTAATTCATCGCGTTGCAACCATTCAAAGCAGATTGGGTTGGCGAGTGCCATTTCCGAATATCGGTCGGTATGAGGAACTACGTCCATTCCTACACTTTTTCCCATCAGGTGTAACAGGTTAATAACAACCTTCAATTGTTTTTCAACAGTGTCCAGATGCGGGAAGCAGTTATACAAGGATGGGCTGAAAAATTCTGGATTTATGTTCCAACTGGAAGGGCCGTAAAGACTGGCTACCACTCCAGGTTCCCAAACCGGAAGTATATGAATGGCATTGAAAGCGTGGGGAAGTGTAAGTGCATAGGGAATGATGTTCCAGAAATGCCTGATCGTACGAACATTGATGCCTGCCGTGTTGGCTGAACGAAGCCAGTGGGTATTGGAAAAGCCGGAAATTGGTCCGGGGGTATGGTAGTCCGGTTCAAAAGCATTGTACAAGTCCGGACCATAAAGAGATTCGAGATATCCCAGGATTTCTTCAATCGGCAGGTTAACTGCGTCTTCCGGCATAAATTTTAATAAGTGGGAAAAACCTTCGTATGTATTTTGTTTCACGTATGAAAAGGCGGGTTTTGGCAGAGAATTAAAATGTTGGTGTTAAAATATTGAATTTCAAGATGGTGAACATTTTGAAATATATGAAGGATGATCGAAATTCGCTCCGAAAATCCTCATTGCATATGAAAACGACAGTCGCTCCGACCGTCTATATGGACTCGTTTTGTCCTGTACGGCTGCCAGGCCGGATCAAAAAAAACAGTTGTTTTTCATACGCAAACCATCTCCGGTATTTTTTCCGGGACACTTAATTCTGTGCCTACTACTTTATAATCCAATTCGAAATCATTGGCAAAAATACATACCAAAGGTATTGTTTGCTCAACCAAAAACTTGAAAAACAAACTCCCGTGGTCTACAAAGTAAAATTAAAAAATGCGGATGACACTGTATTGTTAGATAGCCCTACATACGAGTGGATCATCGCCGACCCCTATTTGTCGAAAATCGACTTTATTCATAACCTGCGCAAGCATTCCAGCGGATGTGCCGTATTTCAGAAGACGTGGCGAAAGGCCGATGGTGACTATAAAACTGAAACCATTTACCTGCATAAATTGATCGCTGAGAAATTTCTGGGTGAACAGAAAGGCAACGGCAAATCACTCGTTGGAGCCAAAAATGGCGATAAACTGGATTGCCGTGTGGAAAACCTGATTTACAGATCCAGAGCGGTAGCAAGCCGTCAACGGAAAACAAGTAGTAAAACGGGTTTTACCGGCGTTTATCAGGAACACAACCGCTACCGTGCCGTCATTTCCGTTCATGGAAAACCGGTGCATCTCGGCATGTTCGACACTGCGGAAGAAGCCGCTATGGCCTACAACAAAATGTCGAAGGAGATGTATGGAGAGGATGGGAAACTGAATAAAGTGAAATGAATGATGAATGATGAATTAGGTGGTAACCCTTTGAAATAATAAATGCCAATGATTACCACCAAATTCATCGTTCATCATTCATCGTTCCCTAATGCATTCTGTCGCCTCTCGGCGTTAGCCGCTGCATGATGCCCGCCTCGAATTGCAGGTATTCCTGCCAGCGTGCCCAGGTTCTTTCTTTACCGAAATACAGTTCGCAGAGATCGAGAAACATGCGGTAATGACTGGCTTCAGCCACCATAAATTTATGGTACCAGGCTTGTAAATCCGTATCGGAGCAATACAGGGAAAGCAGGCGAAACCGTTCGCAACTGCGGGCTTCGATCAGTGCGAAGGTTAGCAGGCGTTCGAACAGGGCTTCTTCCCGCGAGCCGCCGCGTTTCTGGAATGTCAGCAACTCATTGACGTATAGATCCTTGCGCTGTTTGCCCAGTTGCAGGTTTCGCTTTTTGAGTTCAGCGAGTACCATTCTGAAATGGCCCCATTCTTCCGTGACAACGGGTGCCAGCGCTTCCACCATTTCCACTTTGTCGGGGTAAGCCTGTATAAGCGAGATGCCCGACGTAGCGGCCTTTTGCTCGCAATAGGCGTGATCGGTGAGGATTTCTGTCAGATCCATTTCCGCCAGGTTGACCCAGCGGGGATCGGTGGGCAGTTTCAGGCCCAGTTTGGTATTTTGCAAGGATGCTTCCATACTGCAAAGGTAAAAGGAACCGTATTTTCGCGGCATGGAAAAATTAAGCATGGATGCGTTGCAACGACTTTCCGTAGAAGACTTCCGCCGGCAGGGTAAAATGCCTGTCGTGCTGGTGCTGGATAATGTGCGGTCGGGACTGAATACGGGCTCCGTTTTTCGCACGGCAGACGCATTTTTACTCGAAAAAGTAGTGCTCTGCGGTATAACGGCCCAGCCACCGCACCGCGAAATCCTCAAAACGGCTTTGGGCAGCACGGAGTCGGTTGACTGGAATTATTTTGAAAACACAATGGACGCTATACGGGCACTGAAAAACGAAGGATACCGGGTTTTTGCCGTAGAACAAACCACCGACAAAACCTGGCTACAGGATTTCGAACCGTTGAACGGAGAAAAGTACGCCTTTGTGCTCGGCAATGAAGTAGACGGCGTGGAAACTTCCGCACTCGC
>JAKQJD010000287.1 GCA_029561355.1 Bacteroidota bacterium
GTCTAATACGTCCGTTTGACCGTCAGATAGGTCTTTTATCTATCCAGATACGTTGCCGACCTATGCAGATGGGTAAAAGACCTATCTGACGGTCAAACGGACGTGTTAGAATAGGTGGCCGACGTATCCAGACCGGTAGCACAACCTGTCTGGATAGATAAAAGACGTATTTGACGGTCAAACGGACGTATTAGGCGGTGTTTTCGGCCGGATAGGATAGATAGCCGACGTATCAGAATCCCTGGGCCACCTGTTTATATAGATACAATACGCATCTGATACTCAAACGGACGTGTTAGACGGCATTTCCGGGCACCTTTGACCCTTCAGACGAGCCATCAGATTATAGTATGCCATAGTATATGATGCGATTATGATATGGTTGCTTCCCCTACCCCGCCTCAAAAACCATCGCCTCGTGCCCCAACTTCCGAAAATCCACCGGCGTCACAGCCGACACACCCTGCTCCGGCATATACACCCCGTAAATCGTATCCACGGCCGCCATAGTGGCTTTGTTGTGCGTCACCACGATAAACTGTGAGTCGACGGAAAACTGCCGTATAATGCGGTTGAATTTTTCGATGTTGGCATCGTCCAGCGGCGCGTCCACCTCGTCGAAGATGCAGAAAGGCGCGGGCTTGAGCAGGTATAGGGCAAATAACAGCGCCGTGGCTGTAAGTGTTTTTTCGCCGCCCGATAATTGTGCGATGGTTTGCGGGCGTTTGCCTTTCGGCTTGGCAATGATGTTGATGTCCGAATCGAGCGGATTGTCCGGATTGGTCAGCAGCAGGTCGGCGGAGTCGTCTTCGGTAAAAAGGGTGCGGAATACCTTGATGAAATTTTCCCGCACCTGCGCGAAAGATTCCAGGAAACGCGCCGTAGCCGTTTCTTCGATCTCTTTCATCGTTTGCACCAGATTCTCCTTGGCCGCCAGAATGTCGTTGCGCTGCGCCGCAATGGTATCGTAACGTTCCTTGATTTCGTTGTACGCTTCGATGGCCATGGGGTTGATCTCGCCATAGGTATCCAGGCGGCGTTTCATGGCGTTTACGTCTTTTTCGAGGGCGTCGCGCTGAAAGAGCGGATTGGGTTCCTGATTGATGACGTCGTTGACGGACAAGCCGAATTCGGCGCGCAGGCGTTCACCGATGGAGGTGATTTCGAATTTCACATCGGAAAACTTCTCTTTCAGGCGGTTGACCAGGCCTTGGACGTCCTGTTGCTTGCGGAAATTTTCGCGCTGTTTATTTTCCAGTTCGTGTATTTCGTTGCGGGCTTTGAAATACGATTGTTCTACCCCGCTCAAGGTGGCTTCCTTGGCTTTTTTATCGGCATATGCCAGCGTCAGTTCTTCGTCGATGCGCTGCATGTCGGCCTGAATGAGGCCCACTTCATCGGCATTTCGGGCAAGATTGGTCTGAGCCGTGGAAAGCGTCTGGCGGAGTTCGTCGCGGCGTTTTTCACGGAAGGTCAGTTCCTGCCGGAAGGTAGTTACCTTATTCTGCTGGCGAATGAATTCGATGTTTTTCTGGTTAAAATCCGCGCTGGCCTGGCTGAGTTGGTCGGCCACATCGCGGAAAGAGCCGTCGGCGTTGGACAGGCGTTCGCGTACGGCGTCGGCAGCCTTTTGCTTGGTACTCAGGTCGGCGTCGATGGTTTTGTTGCTGGCTGTGAGCGCCGTGATACGCTGGTTGGCATCGCCGGCCTGGGCATCGAAATTGGCCACGAAGGCCGCGATGTTGTCCAGTTTGGCCTGCATACCCGCTTTTTCCTGGCTCAGGCGGTTGTGGGCTTCACGTTCGCGCTGGAGGCTCTGTGACTGGTCAGCATTTTTCAGACTTAGCAGGTGCGCGCGCAGGGTAGCCAGTTGCGTATTAAGTTGATTTTCAGTGGCTTCCAGTTTTTTGATATCCGCTTCCAGGATTTCCAGGTTCTTTTTCCGGCCGATTTTTTTGCCTTCAAAAAGCCCGACAGATCCGCCGGAAAGGCTGAATTTCCGGCGCATAAAGGTGCCCGAT
>JAKQJD010000288.1 GCA_029561355.1 Bacteroidota bacterium
ATCGCCGGCGAACTGGTGCAGGAGCGCTGGGCCGCCTGTGCCAATATTTTTCCCATACACAGTGCGTACTGGTGGAATGGCGCCGTTCAGAACGATGCCGAATGGGTAAGTGTTCTCAAGACCAGCCTTGCGCTCGAACATGCGCTGGAAGCCGAAATCGAACGCCTGCACCCGTATGAAGTGCCGTGCATCATGCGTTTCGAAACGCGGGCAAATGCAGCCTACGAACAATGGATCGAGGAGTCCGTACAGGGAAAATGAATGAAATCACGCTTTTTCCAGCGTAAAACCGAATGTGGAACCCTGGGTTTGGGTGCTGCGCACGTTGACCGTTTGTTTGTGCGCTTCGATGATGTGTTTCACGATGGACAGACCGAGCCCGGTACCGCCTGCATCGCGGGAGCGGCTTTTGTCGGCGCGGTAAAAGCGATCGAACAGATGATCCAGGTGTTCCGGATCGATGCCGATGCCGTTGTCGCTGATCTCGACCAGAATGAACGTTTCCATATCATAAAAACTCACCTTGGTGATGCCGCCTTCCCTGCCATATTTGATGGAGTTGTGAACGAGGTTCATCAGCACCTGGCGGATATTTTCCTTGTCGGCCCGCACACGGAAATGCTGGTTGGCGCCTTCTTTAAAAACGAGGCGCACGTTGCGTTCTCCGGCGCGCATTTCAAGGTCGGAAAACACCTCTTCGGCAAGGTCGTGGATATCAAATTCGCGCAGATCCAGCACCATCTGTCCTGCTTCGAGTTTGTTGATCGTTTCGAGATCTTCCACGATGGCCTGCAGGCGGTCGGCATTTTTAGCGGCGCGCTGTAGAAACTGCAGGTTGACTTTCGGGTCGTTTATAGCGCCGTCGAGCAGGGTATGAATAAAACCCTGAATATTAAAAATAGGTGTTTTCAGTTCGTGCGACACGTCGCCGATAAACTGCCGGCGGTATGAGGCCAGTCGTTCCAGTTCTTCGAAATCCTCGTTGTGCTGTTCCGCCCATTCGTCCACCTCGCGTTCCACCTCGTCGAGGATGTTTTTGCTCATGGCGATCTTGCCGGCCTTAAAGTCCGAGGGCAGTTTTTGTCGGTGTATGATCTTGTAAATCAATTTAATACGCCGAAAAATGTAATACCGGATCAGGTAGAAATTGGCGACAAACGACACAATAAAAACGAGCAGGAAAACGGCCACGATCTGTGCCCAGGAAATCCGGAACAAACCCGTGATTTCCAGCAGAAAAAACAGCACCACCACGACGGAAGCGGAAGTGAGCGCGATATAAAAAGAGAGTTGCCGGGGTGTCTGGTTCTTAAACATTAAAATTCAAACTTGTAGCCGATGCCTTTCATCGTTTTGATGTATTCCTCGCCGAGCCGTTCGCGCAGTTTGCGGATATGTACGTCGATGGTGCGGTTTCCGACGATGACGTCCGCGCCCCATATTTTGTCAAAAATCTCTTCCCGCGTAAATACGCGGCCCGGTTTGGAGGCCAGCAGCCAGAGGATTTCGAATTCCTTTCGCGGCAGTTCGATGGCTTGTTCACCTCTGAAAACCAGCACTTTATGTTTGTCGATCACCAGATCATGCACGTAAATCGGCTCCTCGTCGTTGTCTGAATCGCGGTTGGCGCGGCGCAGCAATGCCTGGATGCGGCTGATCAGTACGCGCGGTTTGATAGGCTTGGTGATGTAATCGTCGCCACCCACGTCGAGCGCCGTGATCTGGGAAAAGTCCTCATCGCGGGCAGTGAGGAAAGCGACGGGCGTCTGGGCGAATTCCTTCCGGCTGCGTAGGATGCGGCAGGTTTCCACACCGTCGAGTTCCGGCATCATGATATCGAGGATAATAAGGTGCGGTTTGGTTTTTTCCGCCACTTCTATGGCTTGCCTGCCATCATTGGCGGTTACCACGTCATACCCCTCCTTGCGAAGGTTGTATTGCAGGAACTCAATGATATCAGGTTCGTCATCGACGATGAGAATTTTTTTGGCAGCGGATTCCCTCAAGGTGTTTTTCATATGGTGCAAAGGTAGAGCCGGTGCAGTGCAGCATGATTTGAAGCACGGTTTAAGTAATTGTAAAGTTTTTGGCGTTACCAGCCGCAAAACAAACGTCTTACCGGCTCGAACCAGGTAGTGCCGAGCAGTTCCCGTATGCGGTTATAATCCTTGCAGGCCTCGTCTTTTTTGTTCTGGTTGAGGTAGGCCGTGCCCCGGTAATAGAGAATTTCGGTATTATCGGGTTGCAATTTGAGCGCTTCGGTCCATTTTGCAATTGCGGCATCCGGCTGCTCCTTTTCCAGCAAGGTAGCGCCCTCATCGGCCAGTATCATGGTCTGATCGAAACGTTTGTTGGCTGCAAGGCAACCGCGTTTATCCGACTTAAACAGCACGCGCAATGTCTGGGAGGTTGTTACAGGTTTGTTCTTGTATTGAGCGGGCGTCCACAAACCTGCCGTCTTGTTGGCGAGGCGTATGGCCTCCCACTGAAAATCGTAGCCCAAACTATTGAAATCCAGTTGGTTATCAACCATCAAAGAACCGTCTGCGCGAATAAGCAGGCTCATTTCAATGATGCCGGTTTTGCAACTGTCGAGGTAACGCGCCGGGTAATCCAGGCGATTGAGGGTAAACGCGGCCAGCGAATCCATGCCCCAGCGGAATGCCGGCGCCACGTCCAGTGCGGTATAAACCGTGTCGTTTTTTTCGCTGATATAGTAAGGCAGGGCTTCCTGCAAACGGAACCGCAACGGCAGCGACTGGCGCATACGTACGGGTTTTCCGCTGATTTGAGCAGGTTGCCAGCGCAGGCCGGCTTCATCGAACGCTTTCAGCACCCGCAAGGCTTCGGGGCCGCAGCCGCCGCCGATATCTTTCAACAGGGTAAAATTGCTCATTCTCCCGTTGGTTTCCACTACGAAAGACGTCACTACCGTTCCCTGAATGTTGGCATCCGTAGCATCTGCCGGATACCGGATATTGTTGGAAAGAATACTCAGCAATTGTCCCTCGGCGCACCGACGGATACTGTCGACAGGCCAGGAAGGATGCCGGGCCGGATCACAACTGGCCATCAGCGGATACGCGGCAACATCCGTTATTTCATAAATGGTGGTGTCCACTACGGCAGTACCCTGGGCAAACGAGGTGGCGAGGGAGAAGAGAGCAAAAACAAAACAAACGACCGGTCTCATGTTTTTTTAGAAGCCCGTTGCGGGCGAAGCAGTTCAGTGCGAAGTAGAATGGGTGAATGGTGGGTTTGAAGGTGTTTCGTTTTTGGTGTTTCGTGTTTCGTAAAAGGTTTGCAGTCAGGCAAATTGGAAACACCCATCACAAAAAAAGATATACGCTCCGATTTTCCGGGAGAGGCCCGGAGAACTGCCGCAAAGATACATACTTGGAGCGTGTTTCGTTTTTTGTGTTTCGCTGTTTCGTAAAGGATTGGCAGTCAAGCAAATCCGAAACGCCCGACACAAAAAATGATGCTCCCTCGCAGAAGGTAACGTGTAAAAATGCAGAAAGTCCTGGCGCTTAAGCCAGGACTTTCTGTACATATTATCCTACAGGATGTGTAATCGAATTATGGTTTTCCTTGTGGCCTGTTCAATGGAGCCCGGCGGTGTGTTCAGCGTGAAACGCGTACGGTGCCGTTTTTGATTTTAATTGTAACAGGTTTTGGCATAAGCAAAGAAAAGAGGATGTGTGTGTGAAAGTATTATTATGAATTGCAGAAACTGGGCGCAATATCGGGTGTTTTTTAAATTTCCGATTCATTCTGAACAATTTTTCAAAATGAACACGGCAACACCGTATTTATTCACTCTTTTTTTGTCGATCCAATGTTCGCGGATTGGCGCTTTTACAAACGGCCTTGCTGCCACAATAACATCTTGGCGCGGCGGGGAGCCATTCTTTGGAACAATTCCCCGCCGTTAATGCGCCTCGAAGTTGAAATCCCATGAACATATCCAAAACACTTGCCCGCCTCACTTTTGAAACGGAATTCCGTGTCTTTTATATGCTACAAAAGTGGGCCCTGCGCCGGTTACAAAAAACTACATTTTTTCAACTTTGTGAAATATTGAAAGATTTACCAAATCCTGATCCGGAAAGTTTTGTGGGGAATATGATTAGAATTACGCAGCAATAACAGACCATTTTATATTTCACAGGAGGTTATTTCAAAAACTACCTTGAGCCATTTGTTTGATTTTGTGAAATATTTTTTCCATAATCTTTTCCAACAATGTCGTTCAATTTCAAAAACCAGGATTTCCGCTCACACGAATCGCCGGCACAAACGACTCCCCGGTGTTATTTTGGGGCTATTCATCTTCCACAACGCACAGCCAATATTCACAACTCACTATTCTTTCCTATCTTCACGCCTTGGAAAACTGATATTTTAAAATGCAAAACCTTCTCATTATAGGAGCAGGCCGCTCCGCCACTGTTCTGATCAATTACATTCTGGAGCAAGCCAGACAATATAATTTCTTTGTGACAGTCGCCGACGCCGACCTGAGCCTGGCTCAACAAAAAGTGCATGGCCACGCGAACGGCCGTGCGATCTGGCTCGATGCTTCCAAACCGACCGACCGGAAAGACATCATCAACCGGCACGACGTAATCGTATCGCTGTTGCCGCCACAAATGCACCTCGACGTGGCGCAGGATTGTATCGTACTCGGCAAGCACATGGTAACGGCTTCCTATGTGAGCAAACAGGTATTCCGCCTGGGCGACGAAGCACGTCAAAGGGCGCTCGTTTTTATGAACGAACTCGGCCTCGACCCCGGTATCGACCACATGAGCGCCATGCAGCGCATTCACCAGATCAAGGCCAAAGGCGGAAAGATCACGGCGTTCTATTCCTACACCGGTGGCCTCGTTGCCCCCGAAAGCGACGACAACCCATGGCACTATAAATTCAGCTGGAATCCGCGCAATGTGGTGCTGGCCGGCCAGGGTACCGCGCAATTTCTGGAAGACAACAAACTCAAATACATTCCGTACCGCCGCCTCTTCCGGCAATACCGCATCGTCAATATTCCCAATATGGGAGAGTTCGAGGTGTACGCCAACCGCGACTCGCTGCTGTACCGCGACGCATACGGACTTACTGACATCAAAACGCTGTTCCGCGGCACCATCCGCCACCGCGGTTTCTGCGATGCCTGGAATGCACTCGTACGTATCGGCCTGACGGACGCGACTTTCCCAATCGTCGATTCCGACCAGCTTACTTACCACGACCTGATGGAGGCTTTCCTCGGTATCAGTCAGCATACCGGTTCGGTAAAAGACCGCGTAGCGAAAATGATCGAAACGGAACCGGACGGCGAGATTATGAAAAAACTGGAATGGCTCGGACTGTTCAGCAAACGCCGTATCAAACTGAAAAATGCCACGCCATCGCTGATCCTGGAAAACCTGCTGCTCGAAAAATGGGCGCTGGGCCCGCAGGAAAAAGACATGGTGATCATGCAGCATGTGTTCGAATACGAACTGAACCGCAAGAAAAAGAAACTTACTTCCACGCTCATCATGAAAGGCAACAATGGCAGCGACACTGCCATGTCCAAATTGGTGGGCCTGCCGCTGGGTATTTTTGTCAAACTGCTGCTGCTCGGCAAGATCAGCACGACGGGTGTAAATATCCCGACGATGCCGGAAGTATATGAGCCGGTGATGCAGGAGTTAGCAGAATACGGCGTACAATTTATCGAGGAAGAAGAGTGAAGTCAGTACGAAGTCTTCAGTACGAAGTGCGAAGTCCGTAGAGACCACCTTTCTTGCTTGGCCTAAGAGCGAAGCGGTGGCCTCTACGGACTTCGCACTTCGCGCTGAAGACTTCGCACTTACTTAGCGGTGGCCTCTACGGACTTCGCACTTCGCACTGAAGACTTCGCACTTACTTCGCGGTGGCCTCTACGGACTTCGCACTTCGCACTGAAGACTTCGCACTTACTTCGCGGTGGCCTCTACGGACTTCGCACTTCGCACTGAAGACTTCGCACTGTTTTCGCACTTACTTCATCCGCGTTGCAGCTTCCATACACCACATCAACTCATCGAGAAACCCGTCGGCGCGTTTATCCACACCGGCTTTGTCGGCAGGGTTGCCCTGTTCGTCGTAGGCTTCCTTTACTTTCGGATTAGGGAACATGGCCGGCACTACCCAGGCGCGGATTTTCCACAGGGAAAAAGTGAGCGAGGTAATTACTTGCGTGCCGCCGAATATGCCATCGGAAACGGTGGAAATGGCGAGCGGCTTGCGGCGCCATTCGTCGTACAGCACATCCACTACATTTTTCAGGGAAGCGGGATAACCGCCGTTGTATTCCGGCGTCACGATGATGACGCCGTCGGCCGCTTTGATGCGTGCTGCAAAATCGAGTAATTTTTCGGACGGCTCGGGTTGAAGGCGCAGACGTTCCTCGAAAACGGGAAACTGGTATTCTTTCAAGTCGAGTATTTCAGCCGTTGCCAACTGACGTTCTTCGATTCTTTTTTGGAGGTACAAAGCGACGCGGTGGCTGGCACGGCCGGTGCGGACGCTGGAGGAGATGATGGCGATAGTGGGCATGGGTGGGAGTTGTTATTTGATAACGAGTGTATATTCGTCACCCGAGTTTACAATGAGATTCACTCCATGATCTTTTTTGAATTGATCTTTCAGATTTTGCACGTTTGTTGCTTTGGGAAGATTACTCGACACTATAATACCATAAATGTTCTTTTTCTGCAAAGTGATCCCTTTTTCACGGGCTTGTTTAATGGTTCCAATAATTTGTTCAAACCCCTTTTTCACTTTGCCCCCCTTTAGTTCGATAAAGTAATTTTGAGTGGCTTCTTGTTGGCAATGCCGAAACCAGTAGTCGCATTTTTGCCTGCTTTTATCGCGGATTAAACATCCATCTACTTGAATGCGGCAAAAGACATCATCTGCCCCCTTTTTAGGTTGGATTCTAAATTTTACGCCATTTTCCCTAGCCTGAAGCACATTGCTTTTTATACATTCTTCTGATGCATCAAATGCAGTACGGATTTCGTCACAACACATTGGTTTCAATCCTGGTTTTGGTACTTGAGGTCAAGCAATTGATCAAAAATAGAGCCTAACTGCTCAGAAACATCATCGATTGCATTAGCATCTATCATCTGAGACTCTTCATTCATAATTGGCTCTGCAGTTCCTCCACCTACGTAGAAAGCAGCGACATCCTGATAATCCAGTTGATACTTGGATGGCACCAGTTTTTCTACTTCTCCAGCAGATTCCGGGTGCATATTCACCACATTCTTCGCCTGGATACAATTGTTCAGTGCCGTGAGGATATACGGGCTATGCGTAGTGATGATCAAGCGGTTATCGCCATGAGTACATTTTTCGATAAGGTATTCGATGAGGGCTTTTTGGGTAGTTGGGTAAAGATTGAGTTCAGGTTCTTCGACGATGAAGAGGTGGCTTCCCCTTTTAGGTACAGCATCAATTACAACTACTAACGGTATGATTGATTGAATTCCACTTGACGATTCAATCAAATCAATCTGATTACCATTCGCTAATGTTATTCTATCACTATTTTCAGAAAATGAATATTTTAAATTTAATATATGAATATCAGTTTCCTTAATAATTTTTCTTGCGGATTCAAATAGACTTCCAAAAGCCTTAACAAACGATGGCAATTCTACATCGTTTTTTAGTAAGTTAAAAAGCGATTTAGAAAGTATAGAGATTAGATTTCTTTCGGTAGGAACGTAAACCGACTGAGAAAAAAGTGTTTTAAATTTAACATTGACTATGGTCAATGCTGCTGATAAATAGTCTTTGGTGGCAAAATAGTCCCTAGTTTGTTGTTCTGAAGGATCTTCCAAAAATGGGTAGTACTCATTTTGCTCTTCATTTTTCAAAATATCATTTAATTCTTGATTTAGGGCCTTTAGCCTTTCATCTTTAAAGGTTTTAAAACCTCGTTTTTTATCAATTCCGAAGGTGAATTTTTCATTTTCAAAAGACGCATAAGAATCATCTACAAGAAATGTTTTAATATTGAAACCTTCTAATAATGGGATAATCCAATCACGAACGTATTGAGTTTCATATACAGTTGGATTACTCAACAACGTCGCCAACTTCGCCAGCACACTTTTCCCGCTCGCCTGCTCCCCAATAAACACAGTCACCTTCGACAAATTAATGTCAACCTCTTTAATCGGGCCGAAGTTTTTTACGATAAGCCTGTCCTTTGCCATTGAGAATCAATTTTTTACAAAGATATACAGATAACTGATTTGTGCAATTCTACGGGAGCCCGAAGTATATCCGCCGGGTCGCTTCAAGCGACCCGGCGGATACGCACGGACGCTTTGTGACACTTCCCTACCCCGCCTCAAACACCATCGCCTCGTGCCCCAACTTCCTGAAATCCACCGGCGTAACCGCCGATATCCCCTGCTCCGGCATATACACCCCGTAAATGGTATCCACAGCCGCCATAGTGGCTTTGTTGTGGGTCACAACGATGAATTGTGAATCGACGGAGAACTGCCGGATGATGCGGTTGAATTTTTCGATGTTGGCGTCGTCCAGCGGCGCGTCCACTTCGTCGAATATACAGAAGGGCGCGGGCTTGAGCAGGTACAAGGCAAACAACAATGCCGTGGCCGTCAGGGTTTTTTCACCGCCCGACAATTGCGCGATGGTTTGCGGGCGTTTGCCTTTCGGCTTGGCGATGATGTTGATGTCCGAATCGAGCGGATTGTCCGGATTGGTCAGCAGCAGATCGGCGGAGTCGTCTTCGGTGAACAGCGTGCGGAACACCTTGATGAAATTTTCCCGCACCTGCGCGAAAGATTCCAGAAAACGCGCCGTAGCCGTTTCTTCTATCTCTTTCATCGTTTGCACCAGGTTTTCCTTGGCCGCAAGAATGTCGTTGCGTTGCGCCGCAATGGTGTCGTAGCGTTCCTTGATCTCGTTGTACGCTTCGATGGCCATGGGGTTGATCTCGCCATAGGTATCGAGTCGGCGTTTCATGGCGTTTACATCTTTTTCGAGGGCATCGCGCTGGAACAGCGGATTGGGTTCCTGGTTGATGACGTCGTTGACGGACAACCCGAATTCGGCACGCAGGCGTTCGCCAATGGAGGTGATCTCGAATTTTACATCGGAAAACTTCTCTTTCAGGCGGTTGACGAGTCCCTGGACGTCCTGTTGTTTGCGGAAATTTTCGCGCTGTTTGTTTTCCAGTTCGTGTATTTCGTTGCGGGCTTTGAAATACGATTGTTCTACCCCGCTCAAGGTGGCCTCCTTGGCTTTTTTGTCGGCATAGGCCAGCGTCAGTTCTTCGTCGATGCGCTGCATATCGGCCTGAATGAGCCCCACTTCGTCGGCATTTCGGGCAAGGTTGGTCTGGGCTGTAGAAAGCGTCTGGCGGAGTTCGTCGCGGCGCTTTTCACGGAAAGTCAGTTCCTGCCGGAAGGTAGTTACCTTGTTCTGCTGGCGAATGAATTCGATATTTTTCTGGTTAAAATCAGCGCTGGCCTGGCTGAGTTGGTCGGCCACGTCGCGGAACGAGCCGTCGGCGTTGGACAGGCGTTCGCGTACGGCATCGGCGGCTTTTTGCTTGGTACTCAGGTCGGCGTCGATGGTTTTGTTGCTGGCCGTGAGTGCCGTGATGCGCTGGTTGGCATCGCCGGCCTGCGCATCGAAGTTGGCTACAAAAGCGGCGATATTATCCAGTTTGGCCTGCATACCCGCTTTTTCCTGGCTCAGGCGGTTGTGGGCTTCACGTTCGCGCTGGAGGCTGGCTGATTGGTCGGCATTTTTCAGACTTAGCAGGTGCGCACGCAGGGTAGCCAGTTGCGTATTGAGTTGATTTTCAGTGGCTTCCAGTTTTTTGATATCCGCTTCCAGGATTTCCAGGTTCTTTTTCCGGCCGATTTTTTTGCCTTCAAAAAGCCCGACAGATCCGCCGGAAAGGCTGAATTTCCGGCGCATAAAGGTGCCCGAT
>JAKQJD010000289.1 GCA_029561355.1 Bacteroidota bacterium
CAGGGCGCTACGATACAAATGCAGGCATATGCCAAGGAATTACTCGACCGCGGCGCCCTTAGCGAAGGCGCGGCCATGGCAATTCTTTCCAGCCGGTCATTGTAAAAATCTGATACTGTGATACTTAAAGGCTGATGGAAAATATTTTTTTATTTTTTACGCCGAATATTTGGTTTTCATCCAGCCCTGCAAATATCTTTGCAGCCGCTCAACAGAAAAATTCAAATTCTACAGGGGCGCATAGCTCAGCTGGTTCAGAGCGCCTGCCTTACAAGCAGGATGTCGGGAGTTCGAATCTCTCTGTGCCCACATTGATTATCAAGGAGTTACGAACGAAAGTTTGTAACTCCTTTTTCTTTGTTCCGGAGGCCTTCTTATTTTAACCTGCCGGCAGTTCTCCTATCAGTCCCAGCAACGCATTATTCACCTGGTTGCGCTCGATATTTACATCCGAATAAGACACCACGCCCATACGCTCCCTGCGCTTGAGGCTTTCCCAGCGCGTAGAGATGAGGAGAATTTCATTCGTCAGTTCCGGTGTATGCTGCTCGGCGTATTGCACAAATTTGGTAATGGCTTCGCCCGTACGCGCAGCTGCGATGAGCGCACGGAGTTCTTTCGCAATGGGCGCGGAAGCGGGTGTATCCGGCTTGCCGGTTGTTACGGGAGCGTGGTAATGAATATCGCCAAAGTGTATGTTTCCACCTGCGTGCAGGATTTCGTCACCGATATGGACATCGCCGCCGGCTTTTAAGGTGCTGCCTTTGAGCGTATTTTTCTGGTCGTACACATCGCCGGACAAAGGATTTTTGTCGCCAATTTTTACGTTTCCCTGTACTTCCACGGTAGCGTTGTCCACCATATTTTTCACCCTTGCCTTTTGTATGGAATACTGACCAAGCATGTTTTGCAGTTGCTGGGTAAAAAGTTCGTTCTGTAGCAGGGCCGGGAGTTTCTGCTCGATCAGCGCTGCTTTTAAAGGTTCGTTGCCAGGAGAATCAAGAACGGCTTTGGTAAGCACATCGTCTTCGGCTGCCAGCCACGAACGGACCCAGTTCGTCGTATTGGTCAAAAAATCCTGCGGAAATTTTTTAATCTCTTCGTTTTGGAGCAAAAGATCAACGAGAAATGTTTTGGCTGCCTCGTGCATCGTTATATTTTTTTTGAAGGTTCGGAGCGTACTGCATGCAATGGATCCTGCCCGGTTTGAATCTTTTATTTCTATGCTTGCCCTGCAAATATTGGCTTCAAATGTATTAAAAGCGAATTAGACACCAAACCACCTTTTAAAATTTCATAAATATCGCGCAGAATTTTTCAACCCGAATGGCTTGAAGTTTCGTATTTTAATGACTTTTACAGGATTTTTTTTCGATCGGATGCCAAACTTCGGGACAGGAAATTAAGCCATTTTTGAAAAAGTGCGGGAAATAGCCCACCTTTACCTTCCAGAATGATAATTGCACCTCATACTGTCATTAATTTTCACTTTTTTCAGTTAATATGAATCTTTTTGTAGCAAAGTTAAATTTTGATACCCAGGAAGACGATCTGCGCTCCGCGTTTGAGCAGTTCGGTGAAGTTTCTTCCTGCTCCGTTATCACAGATAAGTTTACAAACCGTTCCAAGGGTTTTGCATTTGTCGAAATGCCGAACGATGACGAGGCGCAAAGCGCGATCGACGCACTCAACGAAACCGACTTTGACGGTCGGACGATCGTTGTTAAAAAAGCCGAGCCTCGCGAAAGCCGTCCACCACGTGACAATCGTGGCGGCGGTGGTGGTTACGGCGGCGGCGGCGGCAACCGTGGCGGCGGCTACGGCGGCGGCGGCAATCGCGGCGGCGGTGGCGGCTACGGCGGCGGCGGCAATCGCGGCGGCGGTGGCGGCTA
>JAKQJD010000294.1 GCA_029561355.1 Bacteroidota bacterium
TTGCCCGCAGCGTTGAAAAGAAACGTGTGCATCCAGACAACTCCATGCAGCAACCGGCCAAAGTTGTGCACCAGATGCATTGGTACAAACACCACCGTACATGACAAGATCCAACCTGCTTTCCCTGCTGATTTTTATAACACTGCCGTACAGCGCCCGCCTCTCCGCACAGGAAAATCTCCTGCTCAATCCCGGTATGGAAGAGGCTGCCTACCGCAACCCGAAATCGTGGACGCCGCTCGGCAGCGTCGATTATTACCAGGACGGGAAACTGACCAAAACCACTGTGGAAGGAAGCACGCCTGCTTTCCCTCCGGCCGCGTCGGGAAAAAACTATGTGGGTATCCGCGCGTTCGACGACGCCACGGAAGTGCTCACCGGCCGCCTCTCCAAACCGATGGTGAAAGACAACTGGTACAAGATCGGCGGGAAAGTGCGCCGCCCCGCCGCCGACTGCAACCGTGCTGTTTACGGTATTGCAGTAGTTGTATCGGATACCATGCCGAAATCGAACCTGTGGTACGGCTACGAAAAAACGGCCTGCTGGGAAATGTTGAAAATGCCCGGCAAACCGGGACAGAAACGGCTCATCAACCAATTCGAGTGGACGGAGGTATTTACTTACTACCAGGCCAAAGGCGGAGAACGTTTTTTGTGGCTGGGCAATTTCCCGGGCGCCAACGCCGTGGAAATCGGCTTCGACACCAGCAGCACGGAGACTTTTTCGCCGGAAGTGGGGCTACATTGTCTGTACCATTATTACTACGACGATTTTTCGGTCACGCAGGCGCTCGATCCGAATGCGGCCCTGCTGACCGTCCGCGATATTACCTTCAATTCCGGTAGTACGGCTATCACCGAAGTAAACGACCCGCAAATGGGTAAACTGCTGTCCCTGCTACACGATTTCCCTACATACTCTGTAGAAGTAACCGGCCACACGGATTCCGATGGAAAGGATGCTTTCAACCTGCAATTGTCCGCCAAACGCGCCGAAGCCGTGAAACTTTGGCTGTCGGGACAGGGTGTGGAGCCCGGCCGCATTACGGCGAAAGGTCTGGGCGAAACAAAACCTGCGGTGTTGAATGATACGGAGGAGCATAAGGCTTTGAATCGGCGGGTGGAGATCAGGATTGTGCATTAGGTTTAAGATTTAAGATTACATGATTACATGATTTTAGATTGGGTGCGTTGCTCATGACCAAGATGATAACGCGGCACAGAGCAACGCACCCAATCTAAAATCTTAAATCATGTAATCTTAAATCTTAAATAAAAATCCGCCCTTTGTGCCCGAT
>JAKQJD010000308.1 GCA_029561355.1 Bacteroidota bacterium
GGAAAGGGCTATGCCGCAGGGTGTGTCCACACTTTTCCCTTTGGCCATGATAGCGCCGTTGTTCGATTTGATGAGCGTGGCCATGATCTGGGTGACGAAAAAGCAGGTGTATTTGCCGGCGACTTCGTTAAAAATCTGGACAGCCTGGTTGGCATTGTCGTTGTACCAGTTTTCGTACATCGTAGCCGTAGTGTCCTTCAGCGCCACAAAATCATTGTAGTACATGGATTTCAGGTAATCGTGCTGCTTCTGGTATTCGGGCTCCAGGCGGCGTTTCAGGCTGTCGGGCAAAGCCATTCGGTTGGCAATGTGGTAAAGGAGCGCCACGTTGAAATCATACACCATCTGGTCGAATTCCTTGTGGTACTGCTCGGGCTGGGACAGGATGCGCAGGGTGGCTTCCTCATCGAGATTTGGCTGAAAATCCGACTGCACGTACGTCAAACGCACCTGTTTGGGATCCTGGAAAAATCCGGTGATCCCGCCGTCAGAAGAAAAAAGGCGGTACACGACCACACCGGCAATACATACCAGCACGAGCAGGAAAAGTTGTTTGCCGAGAATCGAGCCGCCGCCACCACCTCCTGGAGGTGTGTATGCGCCATCAGGTTGTTCTGTTGCCATGGTTGAGCGTTTGGTGTTGGTAAGGAAGGGGTTTCGTTTTTTGTGTATCGCGATTATTAAAAGGGTGATATATACGCCAACAAGGGTGGAATACGTCGTCGCGCCCGTCAAATACGTTTTCCACACCCTCCAATACGTAATTTACCCCGTCAGATAGGTGTGTTTGACCGTCAGATACGTCCGTTTGACCGTCTAATACGTCCAGCACCTATCCAAACCGCTCGCCCACCTATCCGGATAGATGTTTTACCTATCCAGATACATCCGACACGTATCCGGATAGGTAAAACACCTATTAGAATGGGTGGCACAACCTATCAGGATATATCGGCCACGTATTAGCCGGTCAAAAGGACGTATTCATGGGTATCTCGGACCTAAAATTTTGCTCTACCCACTCAAAGCCGAAAACCAGTCACAAGGACTAAACACACTCCTGGTGTGTGGTATTTGGTTTCGGAAATCAGGCAAATTTACTTCTCCAGTCCCAAACACCAAGCACCACACACCAAACACGAATATTATTTTCCTTTCAGATAACTGGTTACCACGGCCCTGGCTTCCCGGGCCGATTTTTCATTGTAACGCGGGCTGCTGGGATTTGCAAAAGCGTGATCGGCAGGGTAGTGGTACACCATCACGGCTTTTCCGGCAGATTTCATGTTTTTTTCAAAATCGCCGACCACCTCTGCGGTCAGCCATTTATCCTGTTCAGGATGGATAAAAACAACGTCCGTGGAAAGCGTTTTGAGTTTGGCTACGTCCTGCTCGGGCATACCGTAGTACACCACACAGGCTTTTACCTTTCCATTCAGCCGCAGGGCCGCCTGGAGCGACCAGCCGCCGCCGAAGCACCAGCCCATGGTGCGGAAATCGGCTTTGTCGCCGGCAAACTTCGCGGCGCCGTCGATGATGGCCAGGGAACGCGCCGGATCGTTGGCCTGCATCATTTTTCCGGCTTCTTCAGCATTGGCGGCTACTTTTCCGTCGTACAAATCGATGGCCAGCACATGGACGCCCAGTTCCTTGCTCCACATCGCCGCTTCGTTTTTGATGTAGTCGTTCAGGCCCCACCACTCGTGAAAAAGCAGGAGGTATTTGTCGGTTTTACGGCGCGATTTCACCAGAAAAGCGTGGCCGTTGGCGCCACCCGCTACCGGGAAATCGATCATTTTACCTTTTTTAGTCACTTCCACATGCAAAGGATCGGGGTGCATACCGCGGAATTCCGCATTGTCCGCAAAAGAAGCAAACTGCGCTACCGCGTCGTCGTGGCCGCTGCACATGACGGCCTTGCCGGTTTCAGAAACCGGATTTGCCTGCCGGCATGCGGAAAGCGCGAGGAGAAAAGCGAAAAAGAAGAATTGTTTCATGGAAAGAGGTAGGAATGATGAATGATGAATGATGAATGATGAATAATGATGAATGATGAATGATGAATGATGAATATGCCGTAATGGCCAATTGAAGGATAAGCATATAAATTAGAAAAGGTTCAGACACTTTTCTTCAGGATGAATAAATTCATCATTCATCATTCATCATTCATCATTCATCATTCATCATTCATCATTCATCATTCATCATTCATCATTCATCATTCATCATTCATCATTCATCATTCATTCCACAAACAACACCAACCCTTTCAAATACGAGCCTTCCGGGTGAAACAAACTCACCGGGTGGTCGGCGCCCTGGGTAAGGTGGTGGAGTACCCGTACACTCCGGCCGACTTCCATGGCCGCGGCCGCAATGGTATGGTAGAATAGTTCGCGGTCGATCACCTGCGAACACGAAAAGGTAAACAGAATGCCGCCCGGCGCAACCCGGCGTAGCGCCGCTTCATTGAGGCGTTTGTAGCCCTGTACGGCGTTGTGGCGTTTTTCAATGCTCTTAGCATAGGCGGGCGGGTCGACGATCATCACTTCGTACGATCGGTCGTCGTTTTTTAAAAAACGCAAAACGTCTTCCGTAAAACCCTCATGCTCACCTGTGAAAGGACGGTTCAGTTCCACGTTTTGGGCGGTTAGTTCCATCGCTTTGGCGGAAACGTCGACAGAATGCACCAGTGTAGCACCGGCGCGCAGCGCGTAACAGGAAAAGCCGCCAGTGTAGCAAAACGTATTGAGCACCGTTTTGCCGGCCACAAAACGCGACAGCAACTGCCGGTTGTCGCGCTGATCGAGGAAAAAACCGGTTTTTTGTCCGGTCACCCAGTTGACGCGAAAAGCGACTTCGTTTTCATGCACCACCAGGTCCTCGGGCGGCGTGTCGGTAGCAGTCCACAAAAAACCGTTTTGCTGGCTTTCAGCGTATTTGGGCGGCAGGGCTTCATAACTTTTATCATAAATGGCCTGGAGATCGGCGCCGAATGCCTCGCGCAGCGCTTCGGCGATCAGCGCACGTTGCCGGTGCATCCCGATGCTGTGACATTGCATGACCGCCACAGGGCCGTAAATATCCACCACGAGGCCCGACAGTCCATCGCCTTCGCCATGCACCAGGCGGTAACATTCGGTGCTCATGCCGGCGTGCAGGGCCGTTTTCCGAACGGCGCGGGCCTGCAAGATTTTTTGAGTCCAGAATGCGCGTTCCGTCACTTCGGCAGGCCCGAAACTCAGCAGCCGCACCGCAATGCTGCCGTGGTGAAAATGCCCGACGCCGAGCAAGTTGCGGCTGCGGTCGTATACTTCCGCGATGTCGCCGTCTTCGGGTTTGCCGTCGACGCGCGCGATGGCGCCGGAAAAAATCCAGGGGTGAAAACGCAGAACGGGAACTTCCTTGCCGGGTTTCAAAAATACTTGTACTGCCATGGTCGTTTGTGATTGAAGGAGGCGGTTCGAAATGCTTGATATTCAGGTAATAAAATAATTTTAACTGCGCGGCTTCGGGAACCCTATAAGTCATCCGATGACTCAAAGTCATCGGATGACTTATAGGGTTCCCGAAGCCGCGCAGTTAAAATTATTTTATTTAAAAGTGGTGCAAAACAAACGCATTCGCAGCACTTTTGGAGCAGTTGAAATGAAAAATGCCTTTTGGCCCGGTTTTTAAGGGATAATTTTTTAAATTGAAATACCCAATTACGCATGGCAGAACATAAACTTTCAGACTTCCGTATTGAAACGGTTATTGGAAAAGACGGGCTGGAAACGGCCTTCGAACGTTTCAGTCAGATGGTCCAGTTGTTTGATAAAATGGAACTGAGTATCAAGCAGTTACAGGGGCAACTGAGTAACCTGAAATACGAAGACAACATGGGAACGCTGGGCTCGGACGACAAAAACCTGGAAATGAACCGCATCCGGCATGCATTCCTGTCCGAACTGGAATTGTTTAAATCCGCCCTGCCGCAATACCTGAATACCACCCAGCCGGAAATGCTGCTGCGCGGTGTTTCCGATCAGATGGAAATTGTGCTGGAAGTGCTGGGACAACGCCTGCGCGGTTATTACGACATTGAAAGGTCGTTGGGAGATGGCAATTCTGCGCTCATTTTTTTGCTGAAAGACGTTTTTACCCAGCGCCGTGTGGTGACCAAAGTACTGAAAGTGCCGGTGCTGTCGGAAGCGATCAAAAACGAGATCCGCGCCGTTTCGCAGTTGAAACACCGCAACATCATCAAACTCCTGGGCGAATCGCTCGACCGTTTTCCTTTTTACATCATTTGTGAATATGTAAACGGCCCGACCTTGCCCATCGTGCTCGAAAAAACGGGTCCGCGCCCCGCTTCCCAGGCAGTGGACTGGCTGTTCCAACTGGCCGACGCATTGAGTTACCTGCGCCAGAAAAAAATCCTGCATTCTAATATTCGCCCTTCCAAAATTTATATCGATGAGGAGCAGCATATGATGATTTCGCCGTTCGATATCATCAAAGCGGGCATGAATGAACGGACACTGGGCAAATTCCGCGAGGACTGCCAGTACCTGAGCCCGGAATACCTGCGCGGCGACGGCGAACCCGCCAGTTTTCAGTCGATGCGGTACTCCGACCAGTTTTCCATCGGACTGGTAGCCTATAAAATGCTGACCGGGCAGGACCTGTTTACAGGCGAATCCGTGATGGATATCATCACCAGCCGGGAGCATTTTTTTAAAGACAAACGATATCGCAAACGCACACTTTCCGTGATCGAAGACAATGATCTGGCGGAAATGATAGAACGAATGCTGGAGGAAAAACCGGAAGACCGCTTTAGCGATTTGTACGACGTGCTGGTGAAATTCCGGCACCTGAGCATGAAAAGGGACGATAATACCAGTTTTTTGCGCAACAGTTACCGGCGTTGCCTGGCTGTCAACAAAGAGTTTATCAACGAATTTTACACCCTTTTTCTGAACGATATGCCGCAAGGCGATCGCGATCATTTTACCAACCGCGAACGGCAACACACCATGCTGCAAATGGCCATGGACGTGCTGATCGACATCGATAAAAAGGAACCGCTGTTCCGGCAAATACTGGCAAACGGAAAACACCAGCATTTCGATGCACCGGCTTACGAGCGGTTCCTCGACGTTTTTATCGGACTGGCCAGGAAAAACGATTCTAAAAACTGGAATGAACCTACGGAACTTGCCTGGATCGATATGCGCGACAAAGCGATGAAGGTGGTTCGGGAGGTGTTGAAGGGTTGAGATGTTGAGGTGTTGAGACACAACACCCCTTTTCATCTCAACCCCTCAACATCTCAACGTCTCAACCCCTCAAAAAACCATCACCTTTTTCACAATCTCCTCCCCGTTCACCCGGATTTTCAGGAAATAATTGCCCGGCGGGTATTGGCGCAGGTCGATCGTCTGGTTCAGGTTTCTGGTTTGTTGCAACGGCATCAGCGTGCTGAGTTTCAGGCCTAAGCCGTTGTACAAATCGATGGACACATCTGAATAATCATCCAGATCGATCAGCAATTTGGTAATTCCGGCGCTCGCAGGATTCGGAAAAACTTTTACATCCACAGCGGACGTCGGCTGGCTGGTGGACGAAGTGACGTACGAGAATTCAAGAATACAACCTTTGTTCGGCGGCTGTACGGCCTGGCCTGGTGCGCCCTTGATAGCGCCTACGGTGTCGGCCGACACATAAATTTTGGTGCCGTCGGGTGAAATAGCGATGTCGCGGAAACGCCCCAGTCCCTGGAAGTACGCAATGGTGTCGCTTACGAGGACATTCCCATTATCGGAAAGTTTGAACCGGTACACATTGGCCAGTTTCAGGTTGGCAACCAGCAGGGAGTTTTTCCAGCCCGGAATAGCGTCCGAACTGTAATAATCCATGCCCGAGGGCGCGCTGGTGGCATATTGCAGGTAATAATGGTCGTAGGGCGGCGTGTTGTTCAGGTCGTTGGTGTAAAAAGTCGACACCTCGCTTTGTGTAGCCGGGAACAAACTGATGAGCGGCTCGCTGTACGGGAAGGAGGCTTCTATTTCCGCCCGGTTAGCGGCTTCACTGGGTACGTCGGGCATCGTGGAGCCGTCGCCGGCGCGGCTGCCGTCGTAGTTGCCGTCGGTGTAGCCCATCACGAGCGGGAAGCCGTAGTTGTAGCCCGGTTTGATGAGGTTGATCTCGTCATCCGAATAGGGGCCGTGCTCCGCTTCGTAGAGTTTGCCATCGGTGCCGAACACAAGTCCCTGCGGGTTGCGGTGCCCGAGCGACCAGACGGCGTTTTGTTCGAAATTGGTATTGAACGGGTTATCGTCCGGAATCCAGCGAGCATATGCGGATGTGTCGCTGTCCGGCCCCAGGTTGAATCGTAGTATTTTCCCTTCGTAATAATCCACGAACTGGCCGTGGTGCGGGCGGGCGGCATTGGAAAGTTGTCCGGCGCCCATTTCCCCTACGCCGTAAAACAGGAACTGGGTGTCGGCTCCCGGCGGGCCCACCACGAGGCGGCCCCCGTTGTGGTCGGTGCTGCCGGGAATGGTATCTACGATCACCATTTCATTGGACAGCACACGATTCTGCATATCGTAATTGTACCGCACGATTTTGGTTTTAAAATAGCAACCCTGCGTATCGGGCCGGCATTCGTCGAAATAGTACACGTAGGAGAGGTAGAAGTATGGGTTGTTTTCAAAGTCGGGGTGGAACGCGAAGCCCTGAAGGCCACCCTGGGGCCAGGTTTCGGCTTCATTGAAGTTGGGGAAATTCTTTTTATTGCTCAGGTCGATGAGCATTTCGGCGTCGCCGGTTACCGGATCTACGCGGGTGATCTGGTAATTGTGCGCTTCGGTCACCCACAAAAATCCGTCGGGGCCGAATTTGATTTCCCAGGGCTGGCTGAGGCCGCAGGCCAGTTGGCGCATTTCGAATGGTTCGTTCTGTGCCTGCGAAACAGTGCGGAACGAAAGCAAAAAAGCAAAAAAAAGCAGGGAGATTAGTAGTTGTTTCATGTACATCTGATTGAATTAAAATTGTAGAGGATTCAATAGTTACAGATGTAAGTGGCAAGTGCTTGGCCACGCATGTATTAAAAAATCATTCCATCTGAAAAAAAGGACCGGAATTACCCAATTGGAAATCCCGGGCTCTTTGTTCGGGGCGCTTTTGCCACGTGAGGACGATCTGTAGCCGCCGTTTCCGTGTGCTGATTTTTATCCTTTTATACCCTGATCGTTATCATTCCTGATTTTCCCTGTTTGGGGCCAATTTCGCTTTGAAAATGAGATAAATCATCAGCAAAATTTGAGATTATGATACTCGATACCCCGGTTGGCAACATCATGACGGAAGACGTCATTGTCATTGAAGCAGGCGACGAACTACGCGATATAGTCAGTACTTTTAATAACCACGGCATCCGCCACGCACCGGTCACACAACGGGGAAAACTGGTGGGTATGCTGAGCTGGATCGATCTGAAGCGGCTGCCGGTTTCGGATGGCGACGGAATGATGACTTCCAACGGAAAAATTGTGGCATCCGAACTGATGTCGCACGACCCCGTGACCGTGCAGGTAGACGATACCCTGGAACAAGTGGCAGAAATATTCACTGAAAACGACTTTCATGCCGTTCCGGTCATGGAAGGTACGCGCGTGGTCGGTATCGTTTCCACCACCGATGTGATCAAGTTTTTCCTGTATAACACACCGTAAAAAATAAAGCAGGCTTGTCCGAATATCACCCGGGCCAGTGACCCAAATCATTTCCGCCCCCCGGCATTCACGGCAATTTTGTGACACATAAACCAATCAGCGTTCCTAACATTATGAAAAAGATACTTGTACCGGTCGATTTCTCTCCAAATTCCATGAATGCCCTGCATGTAGCAGCGGAGATCGCGCACAAAAGCGGCGCAGTACTCGAAATGCTGCATGTTAACATAGCGGCCATTTATTCCACACCACTTTCCGAATATGTTGTTGTCAGCAAATTTGAAGGCGACGACCAGCAGTACGACGATACGGCTGTTTCCAAACTGGAAAAACTGAAAATGGAATTACTGGCCGACCCGGCTTATGCCAATCTGAATATCCAGATCCGGGTGGAAGAAGGTTACCTCCACAGCGCAGTGCGCAACGTTGCGCAGGATGATGCGGTGGACCTCGTGGTGATGGGTACGAAAGGGACTTCCGGTATGAATGAATTCCTGGTAGGCTCCAATACGGAAAAAGTGATCCGCACTTCCCCTTGTCCGGTACTGGCCGTGCCAGAAGGCACACAGACTTTTGCGCCCAAAATCGCCCTGTTGCCATCTACGTTGAAAGACGACCAACTGAACGTATTCAAATACGTTGCCGGCTGGGAAAAACTTTTCAAATTCCATACGAGGGTGCTGTATCTCAATAATGTACGCAACCTGCCTACCGACGGTTCGGCCGAAGCACAGAAAAACCGGCTGGCCGAAGCCAGCGGGCTCAAACATACCGACGTCATTCTTACACACGAAACGTTCTTCGAAGACAATGCGATCCTCTCCACCGCCGATCAGTTCAAAGCCGATATGATCGTCATGGGAACGCATCAACGCCACGGATTGTCCCACATCCTGTTTGGCAGCATCACCGAAGACACGGTTAACCATTCACATATTCCCGTGCTGGCAGTCCCGATCGGGTGGAGCGGGAAGTAATCCTGTCATATCTTAATCCTGATATTAACAGGGGCCATAACAATGGCCCCTGTTTTTTTATAGCCGGCCCGGCCGTTTGCCTTTTTACATCCATTTGATTTTCTTAAATTTGCGCTTCTTCACGTCACCATATCCGAAAGCGCATGAACTTCGATCCGGCCGCATCGCTCCACATCAACCAGCCCCGCTGCAACGTGCAGCGTTATGCCACATCCGAAAACAAGGCCATCCTTCCGTACAGCCGGCGTGATTATTTCAAAATCTGGATCGTCGACGGAGAAAGCGTGTTGCATTACGCCAGCAAGAGTATTCACATTACCCAACCCGCGCTGATATTTTCCAATCCGCTGGTGCCGTATTCATTCGAACGGCTTTCGGAAACCATGTCGGGGTATATTTTCATTTTTACCGACGATTTTTTCAAAGAAAGCAACCGGCAGGAAAGTGTGCTGCAATCGCCGCTTTTCCAGATCGGGCATAATTCGGTGTTCTTTTTGAATGATGAACAGTTGCGTTCATTATCAGCCATTTACGATAAAATGCTGGAAGAGTTTGCCGGCGATTACGTGTATAAATACGACGTGATCAAAAACTACGGCAACCTGCTTATTCATGAAGCCATGAAAATGCAACCGGCCTTGTCGGCTTTCCGGCACCACAATGCCACTACGCGCATCGCCAACCTGTTTATCGAACTGCTCGAACGGCAGTTCCCTATCGACGCACCCGACCGCACGCTGAAACTGAAAAAACCTACCGACTACGCCCGCCACTTGTCCGTGCACGTCAACCATCTCAACCACGCCGTACGCGAAATCACCGGCAAGCCCACCTCCGCGCATATTTCCGAGCGCATTCTGCACGAAGCGCGCGCCCTGCTCAAAAACACCGACTGGAGCGTGACCGATATCGCCTACAGCCTCGGCTTCGAGTATCCTACCTATTTCAACAACTTCTTCAAAAAGAACACCGGCGCCACACCGCTTTCCCTGCGCAAGTGATTCTTTGATTTTTATACTTTTTACTTTGAATACAGTTAGGTGCGCCCGAAACGGTGCCGGTACCTTTGTGCATACCTCCCAACCCATAAACTATAAACCAATAAACAATAAACTATCAAACGCATGAAATACAAACTCCTCGGCAACACAGGTCTCTACGTGTCCGAACTCTGCCTCGGCACCATGACTTTCGGCGGCAAGGGTTTCTGGACAAACATCGGCACCCTCGACCAGCAGGCGGTCGATCAACTCGTTCGCACCTCCTTCGACGCCGGTATCAATTTTATCGATACCGCCAACGTGTACTCGGAAGGTCTGTCGGAAGAACTGACCGGCAAATCCATCCGCAACCTCGGCCTGAAACGGGAAGACCTCGTGCTCGCCACCAAAGTGCGCGGCCGCATGAGCGAAGGCCCCAACGGCTCGGGCCTCAGCCGCAAACACATCCTGCACGAAATAGACGCCAGCCTCCAACGCCTCCAGACGGATTACATCGACCTGTACCAAATCCACGGCTTCGACGCGCTCACACCCATGGAAGACATCATCGATACGCTCGACATCCTTGTGAAAAGCGGCAAAGTGCGGTACATCGGATGCAGTAACCTGGCGGCCTGGCAGATCATGAAAGCGACCGGCTATTCCACCTACAATCGACTGGCTAAATTCGTGTCATTGCAGGCTTACTACACCATTGCCGGGCGCGACCTCGAACGCGAACTGGCGCCTGTGCTCGAAGACCAGAAAATGGGCTTGCTCGTGTGGAGCCCGCTGGCCGGCGGCTTCCTTAGCGGCAAATACAAACGCAGCGGCGAAAACGAGGAAGGCGCCCGTCGCGCCAATTTCGATTTCCCGCCTGTGAACAAGGACCGCGCGTTCGACGTCATCGACGTGCTGGAACCCATGGCGCAACAAAAAGGCGCTACGGTGGCTCAACTGGCCCTGGCCTGGCTGCTGCACCAGCCCGTGGTGACCAGCGTGATCATTGGCGCCAACAAACCCGAACAACTCGACGACAACCTGAAAGCGGTGTCGGTGACTTTTACGGCCGAAGAACTGGCGCAACTGGATGCGGTGAGTCAACTGCCGAAGGAATATCCGGGATGGATGATCGAAAGGCAGGGGACGGATCGGAAGCGGTAGGGGAAACGTGAGATGATTGATCTGGTATCGGAAGGGAGGGAGACTTCATTGCCAGCATCTGCTTTTTACGTTTATCCTGTCCCACAATTCCGTGCGTGATCGCTGCCCCGGAGGGGCAGAATCTTTGTAGAAATGTATGCATATGACGTTTCCCGGCCCAGCGGGCCGGTATCTTGTTTGATAAATCAGCCTGATCCTCTGGCACCCGCACCAATCCTTCCCAGATACCGGCCCTCTGGGCCGGGTACATCTGGCTTGGATTAGTTGCTACAAAGATTCTGCCCCTCCGGGGCAGCGATCATGCAAGAAATTGTGGGACAGGATAGGGCTTTTACTGCGTGTCGGGCGTTTTAGTAAAAATTTACTCCGGAATTATGCCGTGCCGGGCTGAACTAATAACCTCAAACATTTTCCTGTTGCCCGGAATGAATGTGCCGGTAAAAGAATACCTCTAGAAAAATCACGAACACGCTCTAAAGCCGTTTCCGTTTACATTTGCCATTACGAAATGATTCATCCTTCGCCAAATCAAATCAACCATGGCCACCAACATCTCCAGCATTACCATCGACGCGCCCATCCGGAAAGTATGGGAGGCCCTTACCCAACCTGAAAAGGTAAAACGCTGGCAATACGGAAGTGATTTGCGCACGACCTGGGAGCCCGGTTCGGACATCCGTTTTGTTACCGCCTGGGAAGACAAAATATTCGAGCAATGGGGTAAAGTACTGGAATTCACCCCGACTGAAAGAATCCGGTATTCCCTCTTCGCTCCCCGTCCGGGGCTGGAAGACATGCCGGAAAATTATTTTGAAATGCAGTACGAATTATCGGAAACCGGCGGAAAAACGAACCTGCGCATTATTCAGGAAGATAACCGGCCGAATGCCGTGCAGGAACCGGAGCAAGGCGAGGAAAATCCGGTGCTCCGGTTCCTGAAACAGGTGGCGGAAGAGCGTTAATTACAATTACATTTGAGACTTCACAATATCTACATGCGCTTTCTGTCCATTATTATCTTAAGTCTGTTGTTCCCGATCGGTGGGTGCAAGCGCCACCGCAATCCGTCTAGTGCTGCGGAAGACCGGCTTTTCCAACAATATGAGCAGCAGCATCCCGATTATCCGTTTACCGTTTCCTGTTATGGCACCTCGGAGGAAATGTACGCCGGTACGGATGAATTCTCGGTTTTTCTGGATTTGAAAGAACAAACGTACGATAAAGCCCTGCTGGATACGCTGACTACGCAAATGGCCGGGCTAATTGTCCGCGAACTGATTCCGCAACACCATTTAAGACATCAATTGAAAAGAATTACCATCGATTTCGAAACGAAAACGATTCCCGTGGACACTACCCAACACGACATAGTATTCAGATCGGTCAAAATAGCCAACTCCTTTGAATTTCATGGCGATACCATCAGTCGTATCACACACAGCGAAGAGAAGATACATGAGTTTGAAAAACTGATCTTCGACGTCACGAGACAGCATAAAAAAGACAGCCTCGACGCGCTCCGGTCCAAATACTGGTTTTGAAATAAGAAACCTGCATCCAACTATTACGAAACAATAAACCTCAAACGCTCGCACCTCCAAATGATAGAAACGAACCGATTCCTCAT
>JAKQJD010000309.1 GCA_029561355.1 Bacteroidota bacterium
CAGGGCGAGCCGGGCGAAAGTTCGAAATTGCCCGTAGAAGGGTGCACCAGCGCGGGATCGGTGTGCAGGTTGCCGGTTCCGGGCAGCGGTTCGCGGTCCGACAGCGAATAAAGCACCTGAATCTGTGATTTTGTATCGAAAAAGATACTCGCTTCGGAGGAGGCCGACAAAATCGTGTTTTTCACAAAGGCAGTGCCGCCGCCCCGCAGCGCGCTTTTTTCATAACAGGCCACAGCCTGGCGGTTGCCGTAGAAGGTGTTCTGGTCGATATGTGCCACGGCAAGACTGTCTTTCAATGCTATGCCGAGGTCGCAGTCGTACACCACGTTGCGGCGAACAAGCGCACTGGACTGCGAACCGATGGAAATACCCTTGTCCGAACAATCGTGGATGACGTTATGCTCCAGAAGGCAGTTCAACGTGTAAATGCCGAGGTCGATGCCGTCGCAATTGGAGCCGAGGAAGCCGTACACCTCGTTGTGCCGAACGACGCCGTTGGTGACGCCCTTGATGTCGATACCGTCGGTGTTGATGGCGCGGTTTCCCCTGAAAACACTGTGCTCGATCAGCGGAGCGTCCATGTCGTAGAGGCTAACGAAACCGTTGCAACTGACGAACGTGTGGAACTCCGAATGCCCGATGTAAGCGTTGCCGCCCCTGGCAATGAGCGGCGCTTTGCCTTCGCTGATGGTCGAATGCTCCACCCGCAACGGGCAGTTGTACGTGGAAACGGTAGAAAAATGCCGGTTCCGGTCGCGCCCGAAACTACCGCCCCGCAGGTCGGTGTAGCGGATGACCAGACTGTCTGTGGGCGCGTCCGCCATAATACTGCCCCAGTAGCCCGATTGCCCGTAGTACGAGCGCCTGGCGGAAGGAGAGGGGTCAGGCCGTATGCTGATACGTTGTTCGGGCGAGCCGTCGAGATACAGACCGCCTTGCACGTCGATACAAACGCCGTCGCTCAGCAGCAGCGTCGCTCCGGCTTCTACGGTGAGGCGGGCACCGGGCAGTACCTTTACGTCTTCGAACCCGTACCACGGCGAGGCTGCTGCCGACAACGTTGTGTCGGAAGAAATGACGGGCGGAATGATGCTGATACCCGCCACCGGCGTGAATATCGCTGTGAAAGCGGTGTCGCCCGTCGGCGTCAGGCCCGCGTTTTCGCCTGCGCCGCCTATGCCCTGCCAGGCCACGAAGCGGTGGCCGGGGGCGGGCACCGCTTGCAACACGATATCGGCGTTTTTGAAAAAATACCCCTGCATGTTTTGTGAAAAAGCCACGCCGCTCAGCAGCACCTTGCCCTGCCCGACGATCTGCATGGACACCAGCGCACTGTCCTGTTTGCCAAACAGATCGGTCAGGTGTTGGCGGTAGTAGGCAGGCCTGTTTTCCAGAAAATTTCTGACGAGGTCGATGTTGCCCTGCCAGGCCTGCATGGAGGGCGGCGAGTGCCAGCGGCCGATGTGGCGTGGCATCTGGGTTTGCAGCAGGTTTTGCAGGCTGTCGACGGTGCCGACGGTGACGGCAGGCTGAAAAATGGTGTTCAGGTACGCTGCAGAGCGTTGTATAAATCCGTCGCGGAAACCGGGGTTTTGCAGCAGCCGGTTGAAAAGCAGGGTGGCCCATTCGGGCAGGTCACCGGAAAGCCCGGCAAGTTTGGCGATGGTGTTTTCCGATACGGGGTCGCCGCCGAGTTGCCCGAAAGCGTGTTCCAGGTCGGCCGCGATCCAGCGCCACTTGCCGTTGGCGTCGCGGCTGCGCCAGTATCGGTTGTTCAGGTCGGCGATTTGATAGCCGATGAAAGCCCTGAGAATCAGGTAGTTGGTGAATTCGTTGAGGTCGATTTGCACAGCAATTTTTGCAAAAGCGGCCGAATCGGCCAGGTCGTTTTGCCGAACGTAATCCATCAATTCGACAAAGCCGTACGCGTCGCCCGCCACCACGTTCAGGCTGTCTTCCAGGTAGTCGAGGTTGTCGGCGTTGATTTCGTGGTTGCTGCCGATGTATTGTTCGTCGAGGCGTTCGCGGAGTTCATATATACCGTTGTATGCGCCGTTGATGAACACGGCGCAGGGTTTGTAGTCCTGGTAATCGATGTCCATTTTACCTTTCACAAGGTGAACGCCCAGGCCGTCGCGGAAGTAAGCGGTGTTGTAGTCGTTGCCGCCATTGCGCAGCAAAAAAGCCGTGTAACGGGGTATGGTTTTACTTTCGAAGAGCGGATATTTCAGGATTTCATCACCGTATTTTTCCTTCAGCCGCACGGAAAGCGGGCGTTGCGGCAGGTTGTAAATGGAGGTGCCGAACACCCGCAAGCCGACCCCGGTAAAGAAGGCCCGTTCGCCTGTGCCCGGCTCGAAATACTCCATCGTAGCGGGCACTTCCCGGTCTTTGATGGC
>JAKQJD010000317.1 GCA_029561355.1 Bacteroidota bacterium
CCTGGGTACACCTCCCCACCTCGAAACACATTCATTCAAACCACCGAAACAAAACCATTCACGCACTCAACATCACTCATTCCCTGTCATCTTTTCGAACAATGAAAAAGTCAATTTTTGCACTGCCCCTCTTCTTATTTCTGCTCCTGAGCAGCGCGTTATTTTCTCAAAACTGGATCGCGCGCCACAACCTGAGCAGCGCCCAATACCAAACCGAAGTGAATAAATGGGTTAACCAGGGCTACCGGATCACTCAGGTGAGCGGTTACAGCGACAACGGCCAGGATCGTTACGCAGCCATTTTTGAACAGGAAAGCGGCCCTTCCTGGACCGCCAAACACGACCTCACCAGCGCCCAGTACCAGGCCCAGTTCAACAGCCTCACCGGACAAGGTTACCGCCCAATTCAGGTCAGCGGTTTCCCTTCCGGCAACCAGGCCAAATTCGCCGCCATTTTCATCAAGGAAAACAACGGCCCGCAATGGCACGCCCGCCACAACATGACCTCCGCACAGTACCAGGAGGAGTTCAACGAATACGTCGGCCAGGGCTACTACCTCTCCGATGTGAGCGGTTACACCGTCGGCGGCACCGATTACTACGCCGCCATCTGGGAGAAAAAGGCCGGCGCACCCCAGGTTTTTGCCCGCCACCGTATGACGAGCAGCGAATACCAGGACGAAGTCAATGAAAAAGCCTCGCAGGGATACCGCCTCACCAAAGTTTCCGGTTATTCCATCGGCAATTCGGCGCGTTTCGCCGCCATTTGGGTAAAAACCAGCGGCCCGGCGCTTGCTGCCCGCCACGCTTTGGTCGGCGCACAAAACTACCAGGACGAATTCGACCGTCTGTACTACCAGGGTTACCGCCCGGTATGGGTCAACGGCTATACTGTGAACAACCAGGACGTTTACGCCGGCATTTTCACCTGCGCCGACCCTTTTAAAGCCAACGAACTGGCGGCCGTCGACAACCTCGTACAAACGTACATGCAGCAGAACGGCGTGCCCGGCATTTCCATCGCCATCGCCCGCAATGGCAAACTGGTACTGGTAAAAACCTACGGCATGGCCGATCAGGAAGCCGGCGAAAAAGTAGCCCCGCGCCACAAATTCCGTATCGCCAGCGTGTCCAAACCCTTTACCGCCACGGCCATCATGAAACTCCAGCAGGGCAATAAAATTGAACTCGGCGACAAGATCTTCGGACCGGGCAGCATCCTCGGCAACACGTACGGCGGTGCAGGCGCCTATACCGCCAACCTGAAAAAAATTACCGTCGACCACCTGCTCACACACCACGCCGGCGGCTGGGATCAGGATGGCGACCCGATCAGCCAGAACCAGGACTGGAATATGACCACCTACATCAATACCACCCTGAACAACTACCCACTCGACAACGCCCCCGGCGACGTGTACGACTACTCCAACTTCGGCTATGCCCTGCTGGGCCGCGTGATTGAAAAGAAAACCGGTCAGACCTACGAACAGTACGTTCAGGACAATGTACTCGAACCCTGCGGTATCACCGGCATGCAGATCGGCGGCAGCACCCTCGCCCAACGCAAACCGAACGAAGTAAAATACTACGGCGGCAATGCCTACACGTACAACATCCCACGGATGGATGCGCACGGCGGCTGGATCGCCAGTTCCATTGACCTGGTTCGCTTCCTGGTACACGTGGATCACTCGCTGACTGTCCCCGATATTCTCAGCCTGTCGACCCAAACCCTCATGGACACCCCAAGCGCCACTAATAATTCCTACTGCAAAGGCTGGATGAAAACCAGTTCGAATTCCATGTGGCACAACGGCGCTCTGCCCAGCACACTTTCCGAAATGAAACGCACCACCGACGGCTTCGCTTTTGCCATCCTGATGAATACCCGCCCCGGCGAAGGCAAGGACAAAAACGGCGTCGGCATGGGCCAGTTGCTGGGCGATATTAAAAGTACCATTACCAAGTGGCCGAACCACGATCTCTTTTAAGTACGAAGTGCGAAGTCATGCAAGTGCGAAGTGCGAAGTCGTCAGTCCGAAGTCATTCGGGATCTCTACTGACTTCCGACTGACGACTTCGCACTGACGACTTCGCACTTGCGTGACTTCGCACTGATTTTAACTTTCCAAAAATTAAATAACAATGAAAAACACATTCAAAGTCCTCTCGCTCCTGCTCCTGCTATTAACGGCCAACATTTCATGGGCACAACCCTGGGTAGCGCGCCACAACCTCAGCAGCGCACAGTACCAAACAGAATTTAACAAATGGACCGGCCAGGGCTACCGCCTTTCCCAGGTGAGCGGCTACAGCGACAACGGTCAGGATCGCTACGCGGCCATTTTTGAAAAAGAAGCCGGTCCTACCTGGACCGCCAAACACGGCCTCACCGGCGCACAGTACCAAACCGAATTCAACACCCTCACCGCGCAGGGTTACCGCCCGGTTCTGGTAAGCGGCTTTCCTTCCGGCAACCAGGCCAAATACGCCGCCATTTTTGTCAAGGAAAACAACGCCCCGCAATGGACCGCCCGTCACGGCATGACCAGCGCCCAATACCAGACGGAATTCAACCTCCGCACAGGGCAGGGCTACTACCTTGCCGACATCAGCGGGTATACCGTGGGCGGCACCGATTACTACGCCGCTATTTTTGAAAAGAAGGCCGGCGCACCGCAGTGGAAAGCCCGCCACGGCATGACCGCCGCGCAGTACCAGACCGAGTTCGAACAGATGAACGACCAGGGCTACCGCCTGTTTAAAGTGTCGGGTTATTCCAGCGGCAACTCGGCGCGCTACGCTGCTATCTGGCAGAAAACAAGCGGCCCGGCATTTCAGGCCCGCCACGGCATCGCAGGTTCCCAGAATTACCAGGACGAATTCGACCGCCTGTACTACCAGGGTTACCGCCCGGTGTGGGTCAACGGTTCCACGGTGAACAATGGCGATCAATACGCCTGCATTTTTACTTCCGCCGATCCGTTTAAAGCCGCCGATATGCAGGCTGTCGACAACCTCGTGAAAGCCTACATGCAATCGAATGATGTGCCCGGCGTTTCCTTCGCTATATCGCGCAATGGTAAACTCGTACTCGCCAAAACCTACGGCATGGCCGACCAGGAGGGTAACGAAAAAGTAGCGCCGCGCCACCGTTTCCGCATCGCCAGCGTGTCCAAACCCATTACTTCGGCCACGATCATGCGCCTGATTCAGGAAGGTAAACTGCACCTGACGGATAAAGTATTCGGCTCCGGCGCCCTGCTCGGTACCACCTACGGTTCCCAGCCTTACAGCGATAAAGTGAAAAAAATCACGCTCGAACACCTGCTCACCCACACCTGCGGCGGTTGGGGAAATTCCAGCAACGACCCGATGTTTCAGGACAAAACATGGAGTATGAGCACGCTCATCAGCAAAACGCTCGACAATATGCCGCTGGTGAACGAGCCGGGTTCCAATTACGATTACTCCAACTTCGGATACTGCCTGCTCGGCCGCATCATTGAAAAGAAAACCGGTAAAACCTACGAAGATTACGTGCAACAGAACATCCTCGCGCCTTGCGACGTAACCCGCATGGAAATCGGCGGCAACACCCTGGCCGAACGCAAGTCCAGCGAAGTAAAATACTACGCACCCGGCAACCCGTACGGCATGAACGTGACACGTATGGACGCCCACGGCGGCTGGATCGCAACCCCCATCGATCTCGTACGCTTCCTCAACCGTGTCGACCGTTTTAATACCGTGCCCGATATCCTGTCCAATGCCTCTATCGACGTCATGACCGACGCTACTTCACAGTCGAACAACGGTTATGCCAAAGGCTGGAGCGTGAACGCCAGCCACAACTACTGGCACAATGGCGCTTTGCCCGGAACCATCGGCCTTATGGTACGTACCAACGACGGTTTCTGCTGGAGCATCCTGATCAATACCCGCCCCTCCGACGACCAGTACGCCGGCAAATTGGACAAACTCATGTGGGATATCCGCGGGGCAATTAGTGACTGGCCGGCACACAATCTCTTTTAGAGAGGTGAGAGGGTGAGAAGTGAGAGCGTGAGAGACCGGAGATGTCGCCGCTTCGCTCCATTGGATCCTTGCCTGCCCATATTTGCCCATATCTTTTCTGATCGTTTTTTTACCAAATGGAACTGCGGCTGCCCTGTGAGGGGTGGCCGCTCTTTTTTAGAGAAGTGAGAGGTGAGAAAGTGAGACGGTGAGAGCCGACTTCGATTCCACCGCTTCGCTTCAGCCATGCTTGTTCACATTTGCCCACAATTTAGGTCTCGAACCCAAACGACGCTCAAAACAACTCCGTCATTTAGGTGCGCAACTTGAACAATGCTCAAAACAACCGGAACAAGGCTCAAAACAACCCTGCCACTTGGATCCGGAGTGCTGCCCCTGCCTTAGTAGTTACATTTTGGTTAGCAGCAGGGTAAAAACTAAATTGATTGGAGGCTGTTCTAGCAAAAAATAAGAAGCAGGATTGAAAGGTTTTTTAAAGAATGAAAGGACCAGGTTTAAGAAAATTGAAAAGAGCCGATTTTTACAAATCCTGTAAATTTCATCCTTCTAATCCTTATAAATCCTTCCAATCCTGTTCAAACCACATTCCACTATGTCCAACAAAATGAAAGTAGAAGTCTGGAGCGACATCATGTGCCCCTTCTGCTATATCGGAAAACGTAATTACGAATCCGCCTTACAGCAGTTCTCCGGCCACAACGACGTCGAGATCGTCTGGAAAAGTTTCCAACTCGATCCGTCCATTCCCGAAAAAATGGATGGCCCGGAAAACGTGTACCAGTACCTGGCTCAGCGCAAAGGATTTTCTTACGAACAATCCGTACAAATGCACGAAAATGTCGTCCGCACCGCCAAAAACGCCGGACTGACCTACAATTTCGATAAAGCCGTTGTCGCCAATTCCTTCAATGCGCACCGCATGATCCAGTTGGCCAAAACCAAAGGATTGGGCGACGCTGCCGAAGAGCGCCTGTTCTCCGCCTATTTCACCGAAGGCAAAAACTTCGGTAGCCCGGAAGTGCTGGTAGAACTGGGCAAGGAAATCGGCCTCACAGAAGCCGACGTGCACGAAGCGCTTGCCAATGATACCTATGCTGCCGCCGTAAAACGCGACATTCAGGAAGCGCAAAGCCTGGGCGTCAACGGCGTCCCGTTCTTCGTGTTCGACCGCAAATACGCTATTTCAGGCGCACAGCCGCCCGCTGCGTTTTTGCAGGCGCTGGAAAAGTCGTTCGGTGAGTGGCGGGAAGTGAATCCCGTGACGACACTGGAGGTGGAGCAGGGAGCGGTTTGTACGCCGGAGGGTAATTGCGACTGATTGTTTTTACCACAAGTTGGAAAAAAAGCAGGGGTTCAACTCTTACTTCATAATTTTATTAACCACGGAGTCACGGAGGACACAACGCGTTGTGTCCTCCGTGACTCCGTGGTTAATAAAGACTCTATGGAGTTAGAGTTGATCAAGTGGTTCACAATCAATCTTTTGTGCTCCTTGTGAAAGCCCTTTGTGTCCCTTGTGGTTAAATAAATAAAAAAATCCGGGCACATTTTTCCAAATCGGAACACATCTCCAAAAACGATCCGATGAAAGTGCTCCTCCTCCTCGCGCTGCTGCTTTGCAGTGCGTCCATCTATAGCCAGGATTTTTCCGCAGGTCTGATCTTCGAAGACGAAACCTACGAATCCCTGCCACGCCAGAGCCCCGAAGACGGCAGCAAAGCGGATCTGCCGGCGCAAATCGACCTCACGCCATATTGCCCGGAAGTTCGCCACCAGGGCTACATCTATTCCTGCGTGGGCTGGGCCACCGGCTACGGCGCTATGTCGATCCAGCGGGCGGTGATGAACAAGTGCACCGACAAAGCCGTCATTACCCGCAACGCGCATTCGGCGCTTTTTCTCTACAATCAGATCAAAAAAGAAGACTGCAACAAGGGCTCGCGCATTTCCGAAGCCCTGCAATTCCTCACCGAAAAAGGCGACTGCCTGGCCCGACAGTTCGATTTCGACGTAAATAACTGCGCGCAACAGCCCGACAGCCTCGTGGCCCGGCAGGCCAGCCGCTATGCCATTCAGGATTTTATCACCCTGTTCGGCGTGCAGGAAACCGCCGACGTGAAAGTGCTGCGCGTGAAACGTGTGCTCGCCCGCAACAAACCCGTGGTGGTGGGTATGAACGTCCTGCGCAATTTTTACGACCTGAAAAACGCCCTCTACTGGCACCCCGAAATCGGAAACACCACACCCGCCGGTGGCCACGCCATGGTAATCGTTGGTTACGACGACCGCAAAGAAGCCTTTCGACTCATGAATTCCTGGGGAAAAAACTGGGGTGACGGCGGCTACATCTGGGTGAAATACAGCGACTTCGGCAATTTCTGCAAGTACGCCTACGTGATGTATTTCGTTGCGCCCGCCAAAATGGAAACCACCGCTGCCGACACCACCGCCGCTCCCGAAAAGCCGCTGCTCGAACTCGCCGGCAATTTTCAGTTCCGTGCTTTCACCGGCTGGCAGGCTTCAGGCGCTCAGCCGATGTTTGAAAATGCGGAGGCCACGTACAAATCCCCTGTTTATCAGTTGCAAAAGAAAGACTGGGAAGTCGGTCAAACATTCCAGTTGCTCGCCGCCACCCTGAAAGAAGACGAATACCTGTACGTGTTCAGCGTCGATGCCAACAAACAAATCCACTTTCACTGGCCGCGGCAAGCCGGGCTCAACGAAAAATTCGATGGCTCCAACGAAAGTGGCCTGCTCCTGGCCGGCGGAGCCGAAATTGCCATTCCGGGCGTAAACAAAGTGTTGAAACTCGCCGCGCCGGGAACCGACCGGCTTGTGCTGCTTTTTTCCAAACGCAAGATCGAAACCATCCAAAAACTGGCTATTATTGCAACGAAAAAGGAAGGAGATTTCGCTCAGAATCTGCTCCAAACCCTTGGGAAACACGCTGTTCCACCGTCGGATATCACCTATGCGCCCGACAAAATCGCGTTCAGCGCCGCCACCCGAAGCGAAGGGTTTATCGTACCGCTTATCCTGGAAGTGCAGGCCCGCTAAAAAGGGTGTTTGGTTTTTTGTGTTTCGTGTTTCGACTTCGCACTGACGACTTCGCACTTCACACTAAAACGACTTCGCACTGACGACTTCGCACTTCGGACTAATTCCACTCTTTCAATCACATATCATGCGTTTCCTGCTTTTCATCCTGTTATTTCCGGCCGTTTGTTTTGCACAAAATATGCAAACCGACTGGCAGAAAATGTTCGGCCACGGTGGCGACAATGTCGTTCACCAGGTGATCGAAGCCACCAACGGCTACCTCGTGGCCGTGGGCCAAACGAGCGCATCCACCCAGGGCGGCTCCGACGGCTGGCTGCTGATCACCGACCACAGCACCGGCCAGATCCTTTTTGAAAAACGATTCGGCGGCAAAAAAGACGACGTATTGTACAGCGTAGTACAAACATTTGAAGGCAATTTCCTGCTGGCCGGCGCTACATCATCGTTGGGAAAAGGAAAATCCGACGGTTGGCTGCTGCTCGTCAGCGACCGCGGCGAACTACTCCATGAAACGGTACAAGGCACACCCGGCCGCGATGAATACCGGATGGTGCTGCTTCAACCGGATGGCTCCGTTATATTGGCCGGCCGCAGCAACGACGGCGGTTCCGGCGACGTCTGGCTTTCCAAAATGCAAAACGACAGCCTGCGCTGGGAAAAAAACCTGGGCAATTCCGAATTTGAAACCATGAGCGGCTTTGTGGCCACTTCCGACGGCGGCTTCGTTTTTTGCGGAAATACAGGCAAAAAAGCCGAAAACGGCGACGGAAACATTTACCTCGCCAAAGCCGATGCGAAAGGCAACGTCGCCTGGAAGAAATTTTTCGGTGAAAAAGGCTGGGAAGAAGCGCTGGGACTGATCACTACCCGCGACGGTGGTTTCGCCATCGCCGGGCTCAACAACCCCAAAGGCGCCGGCGACCCCGACGCGTGGCTGCTCAAGGCCAACCGCGACGGCACGCGGCAGTGGGACAAATCATTCGGCGGTAAAAATCCCGACCTCGCCAACGCGCTTGTGCAGACAGCCGACGGCGGTTTCCTGCTCGCCGGTTCCACGCAGTCGCAACGCAGCGGCGCCCGCTCTTCTGATGCCTGGATTTTGCAAACAACCCCCGGCGGCGACCTCGAATGGGAGCAAATGCTGGGCGGCGACAAAGACGATGTATTTACCCATGCCATTCCCCTGCATGATGGCAGCATTTCGCTGGCAGGCTTGCACAATGAAAACACGGCCTGGCTGCTGCGCTGCTCCGATCCGTACAATACGAGAAATGCGCTCGCCGGCGTACGGGACGCTGTGGCGGTAAAAGTATCCGAGGCAGCGCTGCACACGGCCGACGGCACGCTCACGCCGGGCGAACAATCCTTTTTGTCGTTTAAAATTACCAATACGACGGACGTCGACCTTTCCGACGTGCGCGTAACGGTCGATAATCGCGACGGTGGAAGTGATATAACCTATTGGAATACAAATTATTACGGCGCTATTTCAAAGTCTGGAAATGCAGAAATCCGTATTCCGGTGAAAGGCGCTGCCGACCTGACGCCCGGCGAGCAGTCGCTTTCGGTCACCGTTTCTTCCGGCGCCAAATCGCTGCAGACATTTGACAAAACCATCACCCTGCGGAAACCAAAATCGGCTACGTTGCTTATTGCCGACCACCAGTTTTCCGCCAGCGGCCGCTCCGACGAAGTGACGTTGAAAGTACAAATCGAAAACAGCGGCGACTCTACCTCCCGGGCTGCCGAGGTGAATTTTATTTGCCCGGCAGGTATTACCGTGCAGGGTTCGGGCAATGCGCCGATGGGCCTGATCGCTGCGCACAGTCGCCGCGATGCGCGCCTGGTATTTGTAAAAACGGCACAGTTCACAGGCGCCACCGCCCGTATCGTATGCGTCGTGAAAGAAGCGGGCCGCGAAAAAGTGCGCAAAACGCTGGAATGGCAGGCCGGCTCGGGCAAAACCTCGCTGGTGTCCAACGGCCCCATCCTCATCTGGAGCGACCCGGCGCCGCATGAAACCGGCACCAATAAAGTGCGGAAAACCGACGACCACATCGAAGTGAAAATGACCGTCGTGTCGCCCAAACCCGTCAATACCAAAAACATCAAGGTGAAAGTGAACGGCGTGGAAATGGACGGCTCCAAATTCAACGAGGAAGAACTCTCGCTGCCACGCCAGGAAGACACGAAATACATTTACACCTACAAAAACAAGATTCCGCTCCAGCAGGGGAATAACCATATGGAAGTTGTCGTAGACGACGTGACTTCCGACGCGCTGGAAGTGGAATTTGCGCCCGAACGCGCCAACCTGTACGTGGTCAGCATCGGTCCCACGCACGAAGACCTGCAATACACTACCCGCGATGCCATCGATTTTGCGGAAGCATTTAAAAACCAGGGCGGCGAAGGCAAACTCTTCAACGAGGTGTTTGTGACGGAACTGACCGCGCCCGACAAAACCGACCTGACGGGCATCAAACAAGCCATGTACGACCTGGCTTACCAGTGGGACGACAAGCAGATCAAGCAAAGCGACATGGTGATCGTGTTCATTTCCTCCCACGGAAAAATTGCCGACAACCGCTTCAAGATCCTGCAAACGGGCTACAATCCCAAATACGAGCGCCTGGCTGTCGATTATAAAACCGACATTCTGGAAGTGCTGAACAACGTCAATTGCAAAAAACTGGTGTTCCTCGATGCCTGCCACAGCGGCGGCGCCAAGGAAGGGTTCGGCGGCGTGAGTAAAGCCGTGGTCGACCTGGCCAAAGCGCAACCGGGTTTCAGTACCCTGACTTCCTGCGGCAGCACCGAAAAATCGTACGAAGACAAAACCTGGGGCAACGGCGCGTTCACGGAAGCCCTGCTCGACGCATTCTCCGGCAAATCCTGCACCGACAGCGGCGGCGCTTTCGTGGCCGACACCGACGGCGATCACATCGTTCGGCTTGGCGAATTGTATGATTTCCTGCGCCGCCGGGTGCCCGAACTCGTAAAATCAGGCGTTCCCAACGCGCCGACCAGCCAGACCCCTTTTATGCCCGAAAGCCAGTTGGACAAGAACCTGCCGCTGTATTTTATCGGCCAAAAATGAAAATAGTGTATGGTGTTTCGTGTGTGGTGTTTGGGGCGCGTTGCCCTTGGTTCTTACTCGTTGATATTCAGGAGTTTATTTAACAAAATACCAAGGGCAACGCGCCCCAAACACCACACACGAAACACCATACACCCAACTCCCTCTTCATGTTCCAGAAAAGAAATCAACTCATCCTTTGTTGCCTCCTGGCCTGTTTATCCGCAGGCGCCCAATGTCCCACCGGCGTACTCACCTATACGGTGACGAACAATTCCGGCAACAATGTAGACGGCTCATTTGCCCGGGCGTGTCAATGCGTCAATGTGTCGGGGACGAACATCAAAACCATTGCGTTCAACATCAGCGGCCCTACGATCATACAGCCTACGGCGGTTCCCACCTCACAACTGACCATTACCAACAACGACGTACTGGTTGACGGCAATTCGCAGATCGGCATCATCATCGATGGCGGCGCTGCCGCAGGTCCTTCGCCGCAGGGAATCCTCGTGACCGGCGACGGTGTTACGATTCAGGGCCTGACCTTTCAAAACTTTACCTCAACGGTTCAAGGACAGGGCATTCGGGTGGAAAACGCTGTAAACGTGAACATTACGGGTAATACGCTGAATAACAATCGAACCGGTATTTCCGTAATCGGCACACCTTCGACGGTGCTCATTACCCAGAACAGCATTTTTTGTAATACGCTGGAAGGTATAACGCGCGGTTCCGGCCCCGCTATTCCGAACAATATTGTTGCCAACACCCAGCAGGTAAAAGGAACGGCCACGGCCAATTCCGTTGTAGAGGTTTTTATAAACGACCGCAGCACCTGCCCTTCCGTGCCGCTTTGCCAGGGTAAAACGTTTGTCGGAAGCACAACGGCTTCCGCAACAGGCATGTGGCAACTCAATGTTGCACCGGGCGTATTGTCACCCGGCGATGAAATTGTTGCTACCAGTACCGTTAACGGGAATAACACCTCCAAATTTACGGGCTGCTTTATCGTGGCCGACTGTTCCGCACTGGATGCCATCATCAATAAAACGGACATAACCTGTTTCGACGCGGACAACGGATCTGCCACTGCCTCGGCTACCGGATTTTCCCCTGCTGCCGCTCCCACGTTTGTATGGAGCAATGGTGAGACTACTCCAACCATCAGCAACCTGGTACCCGGAATATTCATCGTTACGGTCACCGATGCAGCAGGATGTACCGCAACGGAAACGGTGAATATCGTTGAACCTGCGATGCTCTCCAATACATTCACGGCTCAAAACGTAAAGTGTTTCGGTGGAAACGACGGGGCGCTGACGGCTGTGCCTGCCGGAGGAACCGCGCCATTTACCTACTTGTGGAGCAATACCGGAATGGGGGCTTCCATCAGCACCCTGACAGCGGGCATTTATACGGTAACGATTACGGATGCCAGAGCCTGTACCATCGTCCGGAATACTCAACTGACCCAACCGGTCCTGCTGGTTGCCAGTGCGAGTGCCACGAATGAAAGCGCCGCAGGGGCACATGACGGAACGGCAACGGCCACTGGGATTGGCGGCACACCCGGCTACACTTATCTATGGAGCAATGGCGGAACGAGCGCTTTCATCAACGGCCTCCTGCCCGGGACGTATGCCGTAACTATCACAGATTCAAACCTTTGTGCCAAAACGGCTACTGCAACCATCGCCGCAGGCCCGGGTGGAGGCCCGTGTTCAGCCTTGCCGGTGTACGCCGTGCTTGGTCCGTCGCAAGTGTGCGGCAACAGCGTTTTGTCGCTGGAAGTGGACGATCTGTTCCCCAATCCTTCCGTTCGTTACGTATGGTATTTCCCGAATGGCGATTCTACCGAAACGCTGTTGCCCATGCTCGATCTGCTGGTCACGTCCACCAATTTTTCGGGTGAATATTTTGTGGTACGCGATTCGGCCGGTTGCCGTTCTATTGCGGTGGGTGGAGCGCCGGTTACGGTATTGAGCCTCGATCCTGCCCAGGTTTTTGCGGGTACGGATACGTTGTTGTGTGCCGCCGGAGTAGTGGTGCTGAAAGCCATCCCGCCGCCGCAGGGCACAGGCTCCTGGGTGTCGCTGGGCAGCGCGACCATTGACAATCCTGCCAGCGTTATGACTGCCGCCCGCAACCTTCAAACCGGTGGGAATGCATTTGTGTGGCAGGTGAGCCTGGGAAATTGCACGGCCGCCGCTTCCGATACGGTGGTGTATTTTCTCGAAAAAAGGCCGCTGCTCAACGACGACCGGTTCACCCTGCAACATGCCCAGGATATCGCCGTGATGGAAGTTTTGCTCAACGACGCCCTGGCCGGCTTGCCGGATACGGTGGTGACGCAATTGGGTGCGCCGTCCGTCGGCACACTGGAATACCTGGAAGAGGGAAAACGATTCCGGTACTTTGTAGAAGAAGATTTTCGGGGGACCGTTCAGTTTCAGTACGTCGTGTGCAGCCCCGCTTCCACCTGCAATTTGCCCTGCGATACCGCGCTCGTGACCATCGACGTACAAAACCTGCCGTCCGTGCCGGAAGGCCTGGTGGTCGACGACCCGGGACTGAACGGCCGCCTGATCATCAAAGGCATCAGCGGTTACAGCCGGGTGGAAATAGCTGTTTTCAACCGTTGGGGCAGCCTGGTTTTTCAGGAAAACGACTACCGCAACGACACACCCTGGCTTGGTCATTTCAACGGAAAAGCCCTGCCGCAGGGCGCTTATTATTACTCTTTAAAAGCATGGGAGGGCAATACGCTGGTCGGCGGCGCCCAGACCGGCGTGATACACCTCTTCTCCCAGGAATAGTATTTCGTGTTTCGTGTGTGGTGTTTTGTGTTTGGGGCGCGTTGCTCTTGGCTTTTTATACTAATGCCGAGGGCAATGCGCCCCAAACACAAAACACCACACACGAAACACCCAAAAAAACAGCCGTATGAAAAAAACAATCTTTCTCTTCTGCTTCTGCGCCGTCCAACTTCTGCAGGCGCAGCAAACGCCATTGTTCTCCGTGTACCGCGATCAGTGGAGCATCCTGAACCCGGCGGCCATTTCCAATAATTTTCTGTTGAACAACCGCAGCATGACCCTGAGCGGCACCTGGCATACCCAATGGTGGGGCCTGCCGGAGTCGCCTCGCACCCAATTGCTCAACTGGGAATATGTGGCCGATGAAAAAAACAGCGTGTTCGGCGCGCACGTACTCAACGACCAGACGGGCAAAATCGGCCAGACGGGCGTGTACGGGCGTTTTGCCTATCGCATCAAATCGGGTAAAAGGGTGGTGCAGTCATTCACCATCGGACTGTCGGCCGGCGCCGTGCAATACCGCGCCCGTTTGAGCGAGATCCGTTTTCCCGACCCGTCGACGCAGCCGCTGGGCGACGACCGTGCGATCCGGCCCGACATCGGAGTGGGCATTTTTTACCAGTATTCCAATCGCTATTATGCCGGTTTGTCGGTTCCGCAGACATTTGGTCTGAACACGGATTTCGATGCGGGCAAGGAAGATTTTACCATTCGCCGCATCCCGCACGTGTATGCGGTCGCGGGCGGCTACTGGAGTGCGCCCTGGCTGGGCAACGAAACATCTTTCATCGAACCGTCAGTCTGGATCAAATATGCGCCGAACAGTCCGCTGAACGTAGACGCCAACCTGCGCTGCCAGATCAACGAATTATTATGGGCAGGGACGGGCCTGAATGCGGGACTGGGCGATCAGTTCAGTGCGGCCCTCCATTTCGAGGCCGGCCTGTTCTTCGGCGAACAGGTGCAAATGCTGAACAGCCAGTTGAAGGTGGGTTTTGGTTTCGATCTGCCGGTGACACAATCGCTGGCAACGACTTTCGGGGCGGGGGGGGAGGTTAATCTGGTGTATGCCTTCAAATAGAGAAGTGAGAGGGTGAGAGATGTGAGAATGTGAGAATGTCCAATGCTAAATATCAAATATTTAGCGCACTCATCGTTCATCACTCATCGTTCATCACTCATCACTTATATCTCATATCTCATCACTACAGTCCACCAACGTAATTATGCGGCGTCAAGGCCTTTAGTTCTTCTTGTACTTCCTCGCTAATTTCCAGTGAATCAATGAATTCATGAAGGTGTTCGCGGGTAATCAAGGACCGGCCGCGTGTCAGTTCTTTTA
>JAKQJD010000325.1 GCA_029561355.1 Bacteroidota bacterium
CGATTTTGTCCTGTTTGCAGTATGGGCCAACAACCCGCAGGATAAGGACGGCCCATATGTAACACAGGTGTGGAAAGCCATTCATTATTACGACGCATTGCTTTCAAACAACAAAACCATTCTGATCGGCGACTTTAACAGCAATACGATTTGGGATAAACCCCGCCGCGAAGGGAATCACTCGGCGCTTGTGCAAAAACTGGAAGAAAAGAAAATTTATAGCGTCTATCACACATTCCACGGGCAAATACAGGGAAAAGAAGCGCACCCTACCTTGTTTATGTACAGGCATGAAAATAAGCCATATCATATCGACTACTGCTTCGCATCGGCAGATTTCATTAGCAAATTAGTGAACGTAGAAGTGGGAGGCTACAGTGACTGGACGAAATACAGCGACCACAAACCGCTTTCGGTTACATTTGATATGTAGGAATGCGAATCATGAGTCCTTTCCACACTGTTTTACCTTTTAACCACCAGCGTCAACACCACCGGCCGCAGGCTGTGTTCCGAAGTGAGAACCACCCGGTACGTTCCGGAAGGCCAGGCTGCCGTATCGATGCCTGCGGCGACTGTACCGCCCGGGGTTTCTGCCTGCTGCAACAGCACCCGGCGGCCTGCCGCATCTCGGCAGTCGATCGCGACGGTGCCTGCGGGCCAGTCGTGCAGATAGACCGTCGTGCCCGATTGTGCCGGGTTGGGATACAAAAATGCGGCGGGTCTGATGTTTCCTGCTTCCTGCGAAGCAATGGTATAAGGCACCGAATACGTCCCGGTGAAGGTACATCCGCGCTGATCCGTGACGGTCAACTGGTAAGGACCCGGCAGGAGCATATCCGCCACGGGCGTCTGGTCGTTGTTGCTCCAGGCGTACTGGTAAGGCGCCGTTCCGCCCGCAGCCTGAGCGGTGAGGGAGCCGTCTGCCTGTGTGGGCCCGCCGGCTGCGGTGCTGTCTACCAGAGCGGTGAGCAGGGGCGGTTGCGACAGGTTGAACAGGTACACGGCATTGCATCCCAATGCATCCGTTACGGTGGCGTAGTACAGCCCCGGCCCGAGGCCGTTCAGGTGCGGGCTGTGCGGACCTTCCGACCAGGAGTACCCGTAAGGCGGACGTCCGTCCAGCGGCATGACGGACAGTGTCCCGTCCATCGCGCCGTAGCAACTGATTTCCCCTACCTGCGCATCCAGGTCCAGTGCTCCCACAGAACCCATGACCACTTCGGTTACGGCGGTGCAGCCGGCCGCATCGCTCACGGTAGCCTTGTACACCCCGGTGGTGAGGCCGGTACGCATAGCCGATTGCTGCCCGTCCTGCCAGAGGAAGGTGTAGGGCGACAAACCTGCGGCGGCCGACAGGGTAACGCTACCGCCCAGGGTGTCGCCGCACACCACCGGCGTTATGTCGCGGCTTACCTGCGGCACACCGCCCTGGACGACGGATACCGTATCGTGCAGCAAACGCCCTGCCTGGTCGGTAATGTTTAAAAAATAGGTTCCGGCCGACAAGCCCGTCGGCCCGCTGCCGCTTTGAGAGCCGTTTTGCCAGGTGACGGTGTAGGGCTCGCAGCCGTTGGAGGCCTGCAAGGCAATGCTGCCCGAAGTAGTGTCGGTGCAGATAGGCGCTGCGGTGGAAGGCGATGCGAGGGCAAACCCCGGAACTTCGTACACGCCGATGTCGACCGTGCCGTCCTGGACACGCGGGTTGCCGTCCAGGTCGGTGGATACACCTGAAATGCCCAGGTTACTGCCCGCATCGCGAAGCATGGAGCAGGCGGAAAGGCGGTAATCGCCCGAAGCGGTGTCTACGAAGCCGGGATCGCCGCCGATGATGGTGCCGGCATCGCAGGTGGTATAGTACAACTGGTCGGTACAGCCGAAAGCGTCGAAATAACAGTGGTTGAAAGCAATATGGTTTTCATACTGGGGAAAAGGAGGAAGCAGCAAGGTGTCTATTTTTATTCCGTAAAAAAGGCAGTTTTGGTAGGTTACATCATAGGAATTGCCTGTTGAAGGTTGAAAGTTCTGGATGATACCTCCCGTATTGATAAAAGTAGAATTGCGGATAACGGCCGGAGGAAGTTGGGGTGATGACGAAAACAGAAAGAAACCTGCTGTTAAGTCCGAAGTATTGTTAATAAACATATTATTGGATATGTCGAGCGGGGCATTTCTTACACTGATGTAAAAGTGAAAATTTGAGTTTTTTACAACGTTGTTTCTTATGATGCGATACTCTTGCGGAGCATTTATACCATAGGCGCCTAATTGAAAATGGTCACATGAATTGATGATGTTATTGATAAGGATGACTGTTTGTGATTCCATGATAAAGCCTTCTTTTACGTTGTCAAATGCGCAATGATCCAAGCTTTGTAAGGAATATGCTTCGTCTCTTCCTCCTAATATTTGGATTGTTAATTTGTTTTGATTCGTAAAAGTGGTATTGCTTACGATAAAAGTATTAAGGGCAAGGGGAATTCCATTCGTTCTGATTCCCGCTATTCCTCCGAATTTGGTCGTATTTTTATCAAACGCACACTCCCGGATAATCATGGCTGCCCCCGCAATCCTTCCAATGTTCAACGCCATTGCTCCGGCATCCTGTTCCCCTTCATTTTCCACGAAGCGGCAGCCGCTGAAGTGCAGGGTATCGGTCCGTTCTGTGTCGAAGTAGCCCAGTCCGCCGCCCCACTGCCCGGCAAAATTTTTTTCGAACAGGCAATCCCCGAAATCCGGGTAGCGCTCCGCCCAACTGCCGCCGTAGCGATACAGGGCGCCGCCATAGTTTAATGCCCGGTTGTGCCGGAACGTGCAGTTCAGAAACCGCGGGGCCACCGAGGCGTCTTCGCCCCCGCCGTATACATACACCGCTCCGCCCGACCCCCAGGCGTAGTTGTACTCGAAGGTGCAATTCCGGATGTCGGGGTAGGCCGCACCTTCGAAGCCATCGATGTACATGGCAGCGCCGTTGATCGATGGTTCGTAACCGGTCTCGAAGGATAAAGGCACCGATTCGGCATATCCGAACCGGAAAGTGAAGCCGTCGACGATGGTAAAACTGTCGGGATACGCCAGGAACATAATATTCAGGGAGTTGTCGGTAGTATCGTTGGGGTTGCCGATGTTGCCGCTGAGGATGACGGGGTGTGCCGCCCAGTCGCGCTGTGCCAGGTCGGTTTCCGTTCCCGAGAATCCGCCGTACATGCGCAGTCCGTTGGGTACGTTGAAACTGGAGTCGCGGTTACCGTCCGCAGTAGGCAGGTAGGTGCCTTCGGCAACCCACATGGTGTCGCCGTAAGCGGCGGCCTGCAGGGCGGGTTGCAGGTCGGTGAAAGCGTCGGCCCAACTCGTGCCGTCGGCAGCGCCGGTGGCGGCAGGGTGCACGTAGATGCGCTGCTGGGCGGAGAGGACGGAAGCCGGCAGCAGAAAAATCAGGAAGAGTATGTGTTTTTTCATAAGATTGAATCGTGGAAAATCAGGAATAATGGAATGGATGGGGAGCGGCGAACAGGTTCCCGGCCTTGTCCGCCGCTCCATTTGTCGCATTTATCGTTTTACAAACTGTCCCTGCCGCTTTTCCTTACCCGCTTTCACTTTCCAGGTGTAGATGCCGGCGGGCCACTGCGCCACCTCCGGGATGGCCACTTCGGTCGTGCCGGCCGGAATGCTCAGTTCCCTGTAGTACGTTCGTATGCCCAGGGCATTGAATACCCAGACGGATACGGCTTTTGCGGAGGGGCTTTCAACCTGGAACCGGGCAACGTCCGTCACCGGGTTGGGTGCGCAACGTGCCGTCCAGGCAAGCGGGGCGGCTGCTCCGGCTACTTCGGAGCGTGGTTCGAACGCTTCCGTAGCGACAAGTGCGTATGCCTGACCCGGGTCGGAGAAGCCCGTGTTTTCCAGAATGCCGTCATCGGTGCGCAGCATCAAAGCAACTTCCGAGGCGGTTTTCCGGCGGAAGGTCAGGTAAAACAGCGTTCGGCCCATTTGCAGTTGTTCTTTCTCCCAGGGCGTGTACCAGACGAATTTGATGCGGCCTTTTTCCGCCTCCCGCAGGTTGAAACAGCCCGGCTCGAAATCGGGCAGACCGGCGGTGGAAGGTTCCAGCAGTTCCCAGTTGTCGGCATCGAATTGCAGCCCGAGTTGTATAGCTGCCAGCGCTTCGGCGCCTTCGTAACTGACCGGAAAGGTGAAGAACTCGCCTGCCCGGTGCGAAGGTTGGCCGATACCGACGGGAAGGGTGGCCTGGCGCATCATGCCGGGAGGATCGTCGTTGGTATGGGAGTTGTTGACGTCGCCGATTTTGACGGCGATGAACTGGAGCAAGGAAGTGTCGTTTATACCCTTTTCCGGAAATAACTCCTGAAAAGGGCTGGCTGGATTTTTAAAAACGTAGTCTGCCCGAATGTACCGCCATGCATTGTATTCCCCGAAAAAAGGCTTCGGCCGATCCAGAATCAGATGCCGCAGTAAAACGATGTCCAGAGCATTCACTCCATTGGAATAGTTCACATCGGCCGCAATAAGCCGGTAGGGAGAGTCCAGTAGCCTGACCTGAACAATATGCTGAGCGATCAGTACCAGGTCGAAAGTGGAAAGTCCTTTCAGCCATTCGGACCGGTCGTGCAAGTTGGTGGTATCTGATTGGCTGTGAATAGATTGCGAATGAATAAACTGAATTGATAAACTAAAAAAGAGACCTGAAAATAAAAGCCGGATAACGGGTAATTGGTGACTGGGTTTCATTTGTCATTCATAAATACACACTCCACCACTCGTATACTTTCTAAACAAAATAATGAAGCATGCCTGGTTTGGGTGAACGGATAAGATTATATGAGAAACATAGAGGATGGCCCCTGTTTAAGTGAGCAAGTTATCCCGCCTTTCAGTATGATCAAAAAAAATCCCGGATTTTTTCGTGCATGAAAAAATCCGGGACGGTAAAAAAATATCGGAGCGCTAAAAGCCTCCGGAATCAGTGTTGTCTGCGTTGAACCTGAGTTTCTTTAATCATATTGCTGCCGAAAACCAGCACAAGAATCAGGAGAAATGCGAGTATAAGCATAGGATTAATTTTTTTTTGGTGGAACAAATGTGTGTCTAT
>JAKQJD010000349.1 GCA_029561355.1 Bacteroidota bacterium
ATGGCTTTGTAAATTGATTTGTGTAATGGTTTAGTGCGCCGGAGCCGAAAACTCCGCCTACACGCTTTGTGGGCCAAAAGTAGGATTTTCGGATGTTCAACGCCGCCTTCTGACGTAAGTTCAGGGTAGGAAGTTGCATGCGGAAAATGAAGTATTTCGATAGATTGTTTTCAAATAGTTGATATTCAATTGTTTACATCCAAATTTCGCTCAGAAATCAACAAGACATTAACCGCTGTTTAACCTGCTTTTAATCAATTTTAACGGCTTGAAAAATCGGTTTGTTCGCCCGAAAGGACCATGTGCGGCTATTATAATCGTGAAAACTGTACCTTCGCAGCCCTTAATTGAAGCCTAACCAAATTTATCTGACCGTGCACCTGATCAGCCCTGCCCGTCTTTCGCTCGAAAAAATCGGCGAAATCCTGTCCCGTCATGTCCCGCTGCAACTTTCGGAAGAATCCACTCTAAGGATCCGGACCTGCCGTGAATATCTAGACCGCAAAATCGCGGATTCCGACGACCTGTTTTACGGTATCAATACCGGCTTCGGTTCGTTGTGCAACATCCGTATTTCCGACGACGACATCGAACAATTGCAGCACAACCTCGTCGTGAGCCACGCCTGTGGTACCGGCGATCTGGTACCGCCCGAAATCGTGCGCATCATGCTGGTGCTGAAAATCCAGAGCCTCTCTTACGGTCACAGCGCCGTGCGGGTGGAATTGGTGCAACAACTGATCGATTTTTACAACGAAGGCGTTTTTCCGGTCATTTTCGAACTGGGTTCTTTAGGGGCTTCCGGCGACCTGGCCCCGCTGGCACACCTGAGTCTGCCGCTTATCGGATTGGGCGAAGTATGGTACGAAGGCCGCCGGCAACGCGCTGATGTAGTCCTGAAATTGAAAGGCTGGGAGCCCCTGCGTTTTCAGGCAAAAGAAGCGCTGGCGTTGTTGAACGGCACCCAGTTTTCGGCTTCTTATGCCGTCTGGTGCCTGCTGGAAAGTCGCCGACTGGCGCATATCGCCGATCTCAATGCCGCTACCGGCTACGATGCGTTCAACTGTCGGCTTTCGCCGCTGGATGCGCATATTCACCAGGTGCGCCCACATGCCGGACAAATCGGCACCGCCCGAAAACTCCGCGAACTGCTGGAAGGCAGCCAGATTGCCGCCGCTGAAAAAACAAGTGTGCAGGATCCATACGCATTTCGTTGCGTGCCGCAGGTACACGGCGCCAGCCGCGACGCCATCGCACACGTGGAAGCCATGCTGACGACGGAAATCAATTCCGTGACCGACAACCCGAATATTTTTCCGGAAGATGACCTGATCGTTTCAGGTGGCAATTTCCATGCGCAACCGCTTGCTCTGCCGCTCGATTATCTGGCTATCGCCCTCGCCGAACTGGGCAGTATTTCCGAACGCCGCGTGTATCAACTCATTGGCGGTCAACGAGATTTGCCACCTTTTCTTACCGACAACCCGGGTCTGCATTCGGGTATGATGATCGCGCAATACACCGCTGCGGCCATTGTCAGTCAGAATAAAACGTTGTGTTCACCGGCATCCGTTGACAGTATTGTGAGTTGCAATGGTCAGGAAGACCACGTGAGTATGGCCGCGAACGCCGCTACCAAAGCCCGCCGTGTAGTGCTGAACCTCGAACGCCTGCTCGCCATCGAATGGATGGTAACCATGCAGGCCCTGGATTTCCGGCGCCCGCTGCGTTCTTCCGAAACCATCGAAAAAGCGTCATCGACTTATCGTTCCGTCGTGCCACGCCTGGCCGAAGACCGGGTGCTGAGTGATGATATTCAACAAACGATTGAATTCCTCAGAGTTATGAGTTATGAGTTATGAGTTATGAGTTTTTGGTGGTAATCCTTGGCTTACGTATTGAAAAGGCAAAGGGTTGCCACCAAAAACTCATAACTCATAACTCATAACTCATAACTCATA
>JAKQJD010000371.1 GCA_029561355.1 Bacteroidota bacterium
CATTCATCATTCATCATTCATCATTCATCATTCATCATTCATCATTCATCATTCATCATTCATCATTCATCATTCATCATTCATCATTCATCATTCATCATTCATCATTCATCATTCAAATGAACAATCTCTACGCCGGCCTCGCCGAAGTATACGAGGCGATGTACCAGACGTTTATCAATTACGAAGAAGAATTCCTTTTCTACAGCCGCTTGCTGGAGGGCGCCCCGGGCCATTCTATGGTGGAAATTGGTTGCGGATCGGGCCACCTGGCGTCCCGGTTTGAGCAGGAGGGTTTTGCTTATACCGGCCTGGATCTCAGCGCCGACATGCTGGCCATTGCACAGAAGAAATCGCCGGAAAGCGCTTTTCTGGAAGCCGACATGCGCCATTTCGACCTTCCCGGGCCGGTGAGCGGCGCCATCATGACGGGCAGAACGATCAGTTACCTGCTGCACAACCGCGACGTGTACGACTGTTTCGCGTCGGTGCGGCGCAACCTGACACCGGACGGGCTTTTCTGTTTCGATTTTATCGATGCGGCCCGTTTCCTGCCACGTATGCAGCCGGAACAAAAAATCGTCCACCGTGCAGCACACGATGGACGACATTTTTTTCGCGAGAGTTTCTGGAATCCCAACCTGGAATACGGCTGGGGTTTCGACTGGAAATCAACGTATTTTGAAGAAAAGGATGGCGTTTCTCACCTGATCGGGGAAGACCGTTCCACCATACGCTCTTTTACCCGCGATGAAATATTCCTGTACCTCCAACTGGCCGGTTTTGAGGTGCTGCAATGCATTGACCGGCCGAGTTATGCGTTTGAAACGTATGTGGTGGTAGCGAGGGGGTGTTGAAGTAGGATTTTAAGGATAAAAAAAGGATTAGAAGGATTTGATTTTAGGGATTGGCAGGATGATGAATCCTTAAAATCTTTAAAATCAAATCCTTCTAATCCTTTTTTTATCCTTAAAATCCTACTTCAATATTATTCCCCCAGGATCTCCTTCAACTTATCGCCCAGTTGTTCGCCCCGGATATTGCGCGCAATGATTTTTCCATCTTTGTCCACCAGTACCGTTTGCGGGATAGAGGTAACGGAATACAGCGCGGCGTGCGAACTCTGCCAGCCTTTCAGGTCGCTGATATGGTGCCACGGCAGCGCGTCGTCCTTGATGGCTTTTTTCCAGGCGCCGGGCTCGCGGTCGAGGCTTACGCCGAGGATATCGAAACCCTTGTCTTTGTATTTATTGTAGTTTTTTACCACGTTCGGGTTTTCCCGGCGGCAGGGGCCGCACCAGCTGGCCCAGAAGTCGATCAGCACCACTTTGCCGCGCATTTTGCTCAGCGCGTACGACTGGCTGTCGGGCGTCATACCTACCAGGTCGGGTGCTTCGAAACCGGGCGTAGAAGTGCCGGAGCGCTTCATTTCGTAGTCCATCTGAGCAATTTCGCCGTTGCTGTCGTTCTTGTAGCGATCCATGTATTTTTTGGCATATTCCGGATACAGCGGGTTGCTGCTGGCTTTCAGGCCGGTAACGATACCGCCGAGTGCCAGGCGGTATGTTTTGGTATTCTGCGGGATTTTCAGCAACTGCTGGTCGGCCCACAGGTTGAATTCCTGTTTGGAGGCGCGCAGGTTGGTCATCATTTCCGCGTATTGCTGGAAAGCGTCGAACACGAACGGGAAACCTTCATAAGCCGGGTCGGAGAGGTTGGCATAACGAAAAAACTCTTTACCATAAAACTCCGAAGGCCCCGCGTAACCTTTCACTTCGGTGGAATAATCGGGGAACAGCAGGAGCGAGGTCATACGCCAGAGCAGCGGATTGGCGGTTTTCAGCGAATCGAGCAGGCGGGTTTTGCGGGCGGAAAGTGCCGATATCTGCTTTTCAGCGCTTTTATCGGTCATTTTGCCACGAAGTTGGCCGCTTTCTTCCCGGAGTTGAGCAATCTGTTTCTGTAGTTGTTCATTGGCCTTGTTGATCGGCGACCCTACGGTGCGGCCCAGTTGCATATACTGAGCCTGCGCGTACAGTTTCAACTCAGGTTCTTCGCCCAGAATCACTTTGGTTACTTCCAGTTCGTTCATACCCACGCCATAGAAGCGGGATTTGGAAGCCGGCACCGTCAGAACGAAAGCGCTGTCGGGCATACGACGACCGCCGCGCAGGATCGCGCGGCTGCCCATTCCACCCAGTTCGTACAGCGTGATACTGTCTACTCCGGGAGGCATGCCGTAAAAATAACAAACGAGGTTCACGACAGATTTGCTTGCCGGAGCCTTGGTGGAGGTATTCTTTTGAGCCCAAAGGAGGGAAGGCATCAAAATGAGCAGGAAAAACCATTTTTTCATGTGAAAGAGTCGATTTAAGCAGTCGGAAGCAATTTGCCGGCTGTTTTAATAATGTATTGCGCAAAAAACGTGCAAAAATAGTCCTTTACCCGGTGTAGAAACGTTGTCGGAAAGTTAATGGAGCATTCACACCTTATTCCGTCACCTTAACAGCCTGCGGCCGGGAGTAATACTCCGTAATGCCATTGACCGTCACGCCGTCCACCGTCGCTTTGTGCAGTTTTTTCCGAACCACGTAGTACGTCCAGTTGCCCGCAGGAATTTCGGCCATTTTTACGGCCGGGAATTCGATGGTTTTGGAACTGCCGATATTGTAAAGTTCGACCGGAACGGTTTTGCCCAGGGCGGTATTTTCCCAGATAAAAACCAGCGCCTCGCCGCGTTCCAGCGAAGAGCCGGTCCAACTGAATTTGGCCGGTTTGCTGCGCGAAAGCACCTTCGAATCAAAAGAAATGCTGTCGAAAGAGGTCATTTGCAGCGTAAATTCATGGGGTTTGCCATCCAGCGTTTTCCATTCGAACAGGTGATCTTTCGTAAAATCGGCGGGATACTCGTGCTGGTATTTGATGCCCATCATCGGCACTAGCGTCATGTTGACTTTCTGGTAGCGGATACCGCCGGGCGGATCTACCGGTTTCGGCGTAGGGTCGCCTTCGTTCAGCGACGCCTCGGCCGTCATTTTTCCGGCTTGCTCGTCGAAGCGGGCGTAACAGTCGAATACATACTTTCTAGGCGGCTCGGGCGTCGTGCACGACAAAAATGCTAAAGTGGTCAGAAATAAAAAAAAGATGTGTTTCATGTATTCGTCTAAATATCTTTGCCGCCAGTCGGTGAACGGAAGGCGTTGGTAAGAAAATGTGCGAAAGCGCGTTGCAAATTTCCGGCAACCCGGCCAGACGACCAACTTCTGCCGGATTCTTCCACGAATTTAAAGTGGGCATTCGCCGGCTGTCGCATACCATTCACACAATCTGGCATTTCCATATCAAAAAGGAGGCCTACATTCGACAAATAATCAGGATGAAAAAAGTGCTCATCACGGATGACTGCCATCCTTTGCTGACAGAAGGATTGGAGCAATGGGGTTACCACTGCGATTTTTTGCCCGATATTACGCCGGAGGACACCTTCAACCGGATTCCGGAGTACGAAGGACTGATTATTAACAGCAAAATCCTCGTCAACCGGGCATTCCTGGACCACGCCACCCGCCTGCGCTTTGTCGGCCGGCTCGGCTCCGGGATGGAAATCGTGGATCGCGCATATGCCGCCGAAAGAGGCGTGGCAGTATTGAGCAGCCCGGAAGGCAACCGCAATGCCGTAGCCGAACAGGCGCTGGGCATGTTGCTCGCCCTGATGAACAACCTGCTCCGGGCCGACCGGGAAGTACGCGGCAACGTATGGCGCCGCGAAGCCAACCGGGGGTACGAATTGCGGGGCAAAACCATCGGGCTCATCGGCTTCGGACACACAGGAAGCCAGTTTGCCCGAAAACTCGCAGGTATGGAAATGACCGTACTGGCTTTTGACAAGTATAAACAGGCCGGATATGCCGCCGAAATGCCCTGGGTGACGGAAACGGACCTCGAAGCGATACAGCGACAGGCAGATATTATCAGTCTGCACCTGCCGCTGACCGCCGAAACCCGGCACCTGGCCGACGCAGCCTTCATCGGAAAATGCCGCAAAGGCTTTATCCTGATGAATACCGCCCGCGGCGCCTGTATCCACACAGCCGATGTGGTAGAGGCGCTGGAGGCCGGACAAATAGGCGGTGCATGCCTGGATGTGTTTGAAAATGAAAAACCGCAAACGTTCTCCGAAGCCGAACAGGCGCTGTACGGGCGGTTGCACCAACTGGAACAAGTCGTGCTGACCCCGCACATCGCCGGCTGGACGCACGAATCGAAAAACCTGCTCGCGAGTGTACTGTTGGAGAAGATAGTGCGCAGCCTTCAGGCCGAAGTGCGAAGTGAAACGGATATCGATGAGTGAAATAATCCTGAAAAACCGCTGCTTCTTTTAGCAAACCGCCATATTCTACCGGAAGAGGCAGCTGCTAACCACAGGGTTTTACTATCATTGCAGCCTTTTTTATCGGCCCTGAACACCAAAAAAACTCAACTTGCTGATTATCAATTGCATAAGCCTAATTGATAGGATTTTACACCATTTTTTCAATCACTGTTCTATGGTACGTTCTTTACTTTTAACCATTGCCATGCTATGCTGCGTCGGCGCTGCCATTGCCCAGTCAACTGTACTGACGGGCAAGGTGACGGACGACAAAGGCGAGGGGCTGATCGGGGCTTCCGTCAAGGTGACAAAAGGCACCGACATGATTAAGGGCGCCGTGACGGATTATGAAGGCAACTTCAGGATCACGATCGACCCTGGTACTTACAATGTGGAATTCACCTATACGGGTTTTAATTCCGTACAGATCTCGGGTGTGAAAGTCCTCACCGCCCAACTCAACTTCCTTAACCAAACCATGTCGGACAACCTGACGCTGGCTACGGTGGAAATCGTCTACAAAGTGCCGCTGATCGAGCAGGATAAAACATCCGGCGGTCAGACACTTACGTCCGACCAGATCAAAAACCTGCCTACCAGGAG
>JAKQJD010000375.1 GCA_029561355.1 Bacteroidota bacterium
TACGAAATGTCGGGCGAACTGCACGGCCTGACACGCGTTCGCGGCTTTACGCAGGACGATGCGCACCTGTTCTGCACCGAAGATCAACTCAAGGACGAGTTCCTCGGCGCACTGGACCTGACGCGTTTCGTACTCGCCAAACTGGGCTTCGATAAATTCACTGCCCAGATCAGTCTGCGCGACCCGGAAAATAAATCCAAATACATCGGAACGGACGAGGTTTGGGAAAAATCCGAACGCGCCATCATCGAGGCTGCCGCCGAAGCGGGCCTTACCACCACCACAGAACTCGGCGAAGCGGCTTTTTACGGCCCTAAACTCGACTTTATGGTGAAAGATGCGCTGGGCCGCTCCTGGCAACTCGGCACCATCCAGGTGGATTACAACCTGCCGGAGCGTTTCGACCTCACGTATATCGGCGCCGACAACCAGCCGCACCGCCCGGTGATGATTCACCGCGCGCCATTCGGCTCCATGGAACGCTTCATCGGCGTTCTGACCGAACACTGCGCCGGCAAATTCCCGCTCTGGCTCACGCCCGAACAGTTTGCCATCCTGCCGGTGTCGGATAAATTCGTCGAATATGCCTACCAGGTGAAACAACAACTGGAAGCCGACGACCTGCGCGGCATCGTGGACGACCGCAACGAGACCATCGGACGCAAGATCCGTGACAACGAAATGAAACGTATTCCGTTCCTGCTCATCGTGGGCGAAAAGGAAGTGGAAGCCGGTACCATCAGCGTGCGCAAGCAGGGTGAGGGCGACCAGGGCGCGTTGTCGATTGAGGCATTTGCGGAAATGGTGAAGGGGATGTTGTAGCACCGAACCCCCGTTCGGTGGAAAAAATAAAAAAACAGCCCGGCGGAGCAATCTGCCGGGCTGTTTTGTTCTTCTGAAAGATTATCCCGTAACTTTACTTTCTAAACGAACTCAGTGTTATGTCTTCCTCCACCGAACGCATCATTCTAACTGTCGATAAATCGAAGAAAAAAGCACTTATTGCTATGCTTAAGATGTTCGACTTTGTTAAAGTTGAAACGCCTGAAGAGGTATTGAAGCGCTTTATCAAGCGGGCACCTAAAAATGTGCCTTTGACGGAAGAGGATATTTTGAGGGAAGTGATGGGAAATCGGTATGGAAAA
>JAKQJD010000377.1 GCA_029561355.1 Bacteroidota bacterium
GCGGATTGTGCGGATTAATATTGATTTTTTAGTGGCCTTGCGGCCACTTTGATTTGATGGATATGGATTTTCCGCCTTCGGCGGACTGCTGTCGGACTGTGATTTTATGTGATTTTTATAATGGCCATGATTGCGTTCGATAGTAATCATGGCCATCATAAAAATCATATAAAATCATCGTCTGACAAGTGGCCGCAAGGCCACTAAAAAATCAATATTAATCCGCACAATCCGCAAAATCCGCGTCCCCATCCATCGAAATCCCACTCCCCATCCGTCAAAATCCTTTCACAAATTTGCTGCTAAACACCCCGCCCGCCGACTTCAGGGTAACGAAATAAAGCCCCGGCGCCAGCCCGTTCAGATCCGCACGAATTTCAAGGAACTGACCGCTGTGTTCGGACTGTCGCAGCAATCGTCCGTCCGAAGAACTGATGTACAGGGTGAGCGGCGATTGGGTCGGCGATGTCAGCCGCAGCGTAAGGTGGTCGGCAGCGGGATTGGGGAAGAGGACGACGTGGCGGAAGGCTGGTTCCGGGTTGGTGTCGCTCAGGTTTTTGTCAAAAACGGCGAGGAACCCCAACGTTTTGCGGACATAGCGGGCCGGGCGCAGGTGTACGTACATGGAATCCAGCGTGCCGGTATTGTGCAGGCCGTAGGCGCCGAAAGCCACCGGTTCCGACTCGAAATTGCCGCCGAGATAGAACTGATCGTCGCCGAAAGCGTAAATGCCGGTGCCTTCATCCGAGTGGATACCACCGAAAGATTTCCCCCAAAGTTCGTCACCGGAAGGTGCGTATTTGAACACGAAAATTTGCGGGTAGTAATAGTTCACATTATACAGGTTGGGCAAGGCTTGTCCGGCAAAATGGAGGGTATCGCTGAAAAAATAACCTGTAACGTAGGCGTTTCCGCTGCTGTCCACGCTGATACCTCGGGCAATGTCGAGACTTTGAGCGGGTGTCTCTCCGCCCGCCAGTTTTTCCCAGACGGTATTGAGATCCAGGTCGAATTGCAGCACATGGATCTTCGAATCGGTAAGCGGCCAGCCCCAGCCAAAACTCCAGTTTACCTTTTCGGCACAAGCATAAATATGGTTTCCATGCGCCTGCAAACCATTGAATTTATCCAGTCCGTGTACGACCACGTGATCGAGAAGCGCTCCGGAATCATTGTATTTCACGATAAAAGCCGAATAATCATCGTCGCTAGAAAAACTGATGCCATCGAATGCGACCGTTCCGGAGACCGAACCTGCGAGGTAGATGTTTTGGTTGTCGTCGAGCGTCAGGGCCGTCGTTTGCAAAATGCCGCCCTGAATGGTGCCGATTGTTTCCCAAACGAGACTGCCTGCCGCATCATATTTTCGCAGGAATACATTCAGAACCTTCTGGGAAAATTTATCCGTTACCTGCCCCGAAACATAAGTATTGCCGTTGGCATCCAGCACCACCCCGCTTATTTCATCGATTTCGGCAGAACCGATTTTAACGGCCCAAGCAAGGGTTTTATCCGGATTGTACTTTGCCAGGAAGGCATCCGTTTCGCCGCTGTTGAACAGGTTGGTGGCGCCGATGGTCAGGGAAATGCTGCTGAAATTGCCCGCTACGACTAAATCGCCGGTGGGGGAAGCGGCGGCGTCCACAACGAAATCGCGCGCCGAACCACCGAACTGGGCGGCCCAGGTATACTGCCCGGCATCGTTGGAAATGGCTACAAAACCGTCGTCCTGCCCGGCATTGGCAAGTATCTGACTGCCGAACGTCAGCGAAGGCGCCGCGAAAGAACCGCTCACGAGTACGTTGGTGCCGGTGTACGGGCGTATTTTTTTTACGGAAGTACTGTTATTGGGTGTGCCGAGGCTTTTGGCCCATTTCCAGGCCTGGGCCCGGGCAGCGAGTGGTAACAGAAACAGGGCAATCGGGAAAAAGAGAAATTTAATTTTCATAAAAGGATGATTTACAGGAATGAATCATCCTCAAGACGGACCGGCAAGGCGCAGACGTTGGCCGGGTTGTGTCAAAATTTTGTCGGAAGCCACACCTCACTCCACCGAAAAATGATCGCCCGGCAAATAAATATCCAGCATCATCTTCCTCGCGCCCAATTTTCCCGATTTCACAAATTTTTTGGACCGTTTGGTGTTGCTGTACACCAGTACCTGCGAATTCCCCACGACTTCCGCGTCTTTGCCTTTTACCAGAATAGCCGTGGATTCATCGATGCCGATACCTTTCAGTTTGGGATATTCGAGCACGGCGCTGATCAGGCGGTTGTGGCGACTGCGCTTTACAAAGTGTTGATCCACAATGGATTTG
>JAKQJD010000395.1 GCA_029561355.1 Bacteroidota bacterium
GCAGTAAGCCCGAATACGGCAACCCTGGTCAGTGGTTTGCCCAGCGGCTCGGCATTTCTTGACGGCATTACTACTCAGGTGTTCAGTGCCACCGATGCTGCAGGAAACACTTCTACCTGCTCATTTTCCGTTACGGTATATCCTATTTCCGATGTGGTTATCAACAGCATCGTGGATGACACGGGCGGATCGGGTGTCGGCAGTATCGACGTAGGTGTCGTAAGCGATTCCGGACCGTTTACCTTCGAATGGAGAAAAGACGGGGCCCTGTTTGCCAATACAGAGGACTTGACCGGACTGACGGCAGGCATTTACACGCTGGTTGTAACGGATGTAAACGGTTGCACCGTCCAACTGGCGCCCGTTACCATCGACAATCTGGTTGGTACAAATGATCCGGGTGCTGCCGACGTAAAAATAAAACTGTGGCCCAACCCGGCAGGACACGCATTCCGCCTGGAACTGGCAAACCTGGAGCCTTCCGGTATGGATATCCTGAATGCCCAGGGCAGGCTCGTACGTACGCTGGAGCCCGGCGAATGGAACGGCGAAATATCCGTAAACGAACTGCCCGCCGGTTTTTATTACCTGAAAGTGATCAGCCGTAGTGGCGTTTGCCAGGTAGTGAAATGGGTGAAGGGGGAATAAATTGTTGAGGTGATTGTTGAGATTGTTGAGGGGTTGAGATTGTTGAGGGTGCTTCGCTCCAGCGTATATAAATACCTAAGCGAAGTACCCTCAACAATCTCAACCCCTCAACAATCTCAACCCCTCAACACCCCTCAATACTGAATATTCACCTGATCAATCACATCGCCGGGTTGCAATTGATTCACTACATCCATACCGGATGTTACCCGCCCGAAGATGGTGTAATTGCCATCGAGATGCGGCGCAGGAGAATGGGTAATAAAGAACTGCGTTCCTTCCGTATCCGGCCCTGCCGAAGCCATACCCAGGTAACCTTCTTTATCGTACCACGCCAGGCCGATTTCCGAACGAATCGTATAATCGAGTGCCCCGTATCCATCACCGCGCGGGCAACCGCCCTGCACTACGAAGTTGGGCACGACGCGGTGGTAGGTTTTTCCATTAAAAAATCCGGTACCGGCCAGATCCAGAAAATTGGCTACCGAACCGGGCGCCGATTCCGGATACAATTCGATCGTGATTTTTCCTTTAGCCGTTTCGATAGTGACACTGGTTTCCGGCGTCACCACTTTCATGCGGTCCCAGTTGATCGGATGGTTCCACTTTGGCTTGTAAGCCGGTGGAGCAGGGCGGCCTTCAAAATAGGCGATAATTTCGTCCAAAGCGGAATACGCTTCCACGTCGCGTGGCATTTTCAGTTTGCCCTGTGCAGCCCTGAAATCATCGATACGGGCCGAATCGCGCAGGGTTTTATAATTCAGCGCTTCCGTCTTCAAGCCGCCTACGCCGGCAGCGATCATACCCGCGTCGCCGGATGCGATAATTTCACGCTGGTAATAATAGAGTTCGCGGCGCACACCTTTCGACGCTTCTCCGTAAAAAGCATAAAAATTCGGCTTTTTCATGATGGTTTGCAGGGCTTCCGCAGCACCGGATTTGACTGCCAGGTGCGCATCGTTGAAGCCCTTGTCGTGTATCCACCGGTAATTCCACCCGAATTCCGCGAGCGCGTTGATACAGGCGGCGCGTTCGTACGGGTTTTTGCTTTGCTGAAAGATCTCCTTGAGGCGGTAATTCACGTAATCCTTGGATTGCGGTTCGGTTTTGCCCGAAAGGAATTTGTTGGACGCCTGCAGCAAGGCAATCTGCGACAAAACCGGAATGCCGGCATTGCCCGCGTTATTGGGAATACGCCAGTAAAAATCGCCGTCCTTGATCTGCCCGTTCGCCACAAAGAAATTGGCAGCCGTCCGGCTCACGTGCGGGTTGGCGTCTGCCACAAACGGCGTAACCAGGCTGCGCACGGTATCGTATTCAAATTTGGCCAGGGCGTTGATAATGTTGCATTTAACGCGCCAGTCCTGCTCCGAGCGAATGACCTTGGAAAGCATGGCGAATGCCGGGCGCGTGACGGATTTCCCAAGACCAGTAGCCAGTGCCATCCGGATATCGGGGTTGTCGGTGGCACGGACGAAGGCGGCGGCCATCAATACGGCCTGCGAACTGTCGGGCGCCACGTCTTTGGTACGAGCCAGGTAATGGGCGGCCATGAGGCGCGCGGGCGCCGGAATACGTTCGTTGGCCACGTAGGCCACCATTTGTGCGGTACTGGTGGGGTCGGTGATGTCGCGGCGGCCGAACCTGTAAATCGCGCGGCATTGTCCTTCGAGCAGCAAGGTGTCGCTGGGCTGGTAGGTACGCACGGACGCAATGTTCTTCAAACTCTGCAGACCGCCACATTTTCCGATGGCTTCCAGGATGACGGCGTTCAGACGCTGGTGCTGCGACAGGGAGTCGGTGGCTACAAATGCTTGTGTCAGCGGTTTTTCTGCGCGCACATGCCCTATTTGTCCCAGTGAAAAGGCTGCGGCAATGCGCACGTCTTCCACGTCATCGCGGAGCAGCGGGATCAGCGATTCGATTACATTGGTATCGCGGATGGACGAAAACGACAACGCAGCCAGGTAACGAAGGGTCGCGTTTTTATTATTCAGGTAAAATTTCAGGCTGTCTACATTCCGCTGGTCGCTGAAGTTGTACAGTTTTTGTACCTGTGCATTGCGCAGATCGAGCCTTACCACGCCCTTTTTTTGTTCTTTTTCCGCCGATTCCGGTGGCGTGCATGCTGTTTGAAACAACAACATGCATCCCATTGCCAGGGCAGATATTTTTAGAAATCTAAGGAGATAGATGGGCATATGGACAGGTGGGTTAAGAGTTTATGGGTTTATGGGTTTATGGGTTTATGAGTTTATATGTTTATGAGTTTATAGGTTTATGAGTGGTAGTGGATAAACCTATAAACTCATAAACCATAAACTCAAAAATCAGAAGTAATCAACAAATCCAGACTCGTGCTGCGCAGTTGAAAACGTTCGCCGAGGTAAGCATTCGTCAGGGAGCCTTTATACGTATAAACACCGTTTCGCAGACCGGAATGTGCAATAATAAGCGGAATAACGCCGCCCGCTTCCGCTTTGAGCAGCAGCGAAGTGAGGATATTGCTGATGGCATTGGAAGCCGTCCGGGCTACCCGGGAAGGCATATTGGGCACACAGTAGTGGATGACGCCGTGCTTTTCAAAAGTAGGTTTGTCGTGGGTGCACGCTTGGGAGGTTTCAAAACATCCGCCCTGATCTATGCTCACGTCGACGATGACCGATCCCGGTTTCATTTGCTGCACGATGTCGGAGGAAACCAGCATGGGCGTATTGGCATGCGCCGAGTGCACTGCCCCGATAGCCACGTCGGCTGTGAGCAGTTGTTCCTTCAAATGTACCGGATTGATGACCGAGGTATGGAGCTGGCGGCCCACCTGCCGTTGCAGGTTCATGAGTTCGTATACGTTGTCGTCGAAAATGCGCACTTCCGCGCCCAGGCCGAGGGCCGTGCGGGTAGCGAATTCGGCAACCACCCCCGCGCCAAGAATGATCACTTTTGCGGGTGGCACCCCGGCGATGCCGCCCAGCAGCACCCCCTGGCCGCCACGCGCTGTTGCCAGCAGTTCGGCGGCAATGAGAATGGCGCTGATACCCGAAATTTCGCTCATGGCATTTACAATGGGAAAAACGCCCGTTTCGTCGTCGCGGATGTATTCCATGGCCAGCGCAATGACACGGCGTTTTTGCAGTCGCGTGATGTATTCCGCATCGAGCAAAGGCAGGTGAATGGGAGAGATCACCACCTGATTGGGGCGCATCATCTCTATTTCCGGCAGCGTAGGCGGCGCTACTTTCAGCAAAATATCGGCTTTAAAAACCTCTTCGGTGCTGCTGGTGATTTGAGCGCCCGCTTCCGAGTAATCATGGTCGCTGAATTTCGCTTTTTCACCCGCGCCGGCTTCCACGATGACGCGATGGCCATGGGCAACGAGCGATACCACGGAATGCGGCACCAGCGCGACACGGTTTTCCTGTAGCGTCGTTTCCTTCGGAATGCCGATAAAAAGCCGTTGCTGCCGGGGCGATACGTCCAGCATTTCGGGTTGGGTACGGGATACTGATAAGGTTTCCATATTATCTGAGTGGAAAAAAGGCAGGGATTACAAAATTAGAATGCGGCGGGAGGTTTCCGTTAATATCCCGATGTTAATTTTTGCAGTGTCGGGCGGCAGCATGGATTCCACGATTTGCGGCCACTCGATCACGCAATACCACGGATCGTACAGCATATCTTCCAGGCCGATGTCGAATGCCTCCGAAGCGTCACGCAAACGGTATAGATCGAGGTGGTGAAAATAGGCCGTTTCTCCTTCGGGTAAGGTATACCGGTACTGGTTGACGAGGGAAAAGGTCGGACTTGCGGTATTCCCCTGCACACCGAGGTATTCGCAGAATGCCTTGACGAAGGTGGTTTTGCCAGCCCCCATTTCTCCGTACAAGGCTATTTTTCGCCGTCCTGCCAAACCTTCCAGAATGACCGGTATTGCTGCCGGCAGTTCTGAAGGATGGTGCACATCTATTTGCATAAAACAGGTGTTTTTGACCGACTTGCGGATGAATTGTAAAAGCGCCGCAAAAGTACGCCTGCAAAACCCGAATTTCGCAGCTCTTTTCTGCCCGACAACTATGTTTTATTCAATTCAGGATATTCAGCAAATCATTCAGGCCCATTGGCTTCATAAAAATGCACCCGAAGACGTGGTGGAGTATTTGCTTTTCGACAGCCGGCAGGTAGCCGCACCCGAACGATCAGTGTTTTTTGCACTTCCCGGCGAACGCCACGACGGGCACCGTTATGTAGCCGATTTGTACAAAACCGGTGTGCGCAATTTCGTGGTCAGCCAAAATTTTGATGACAAAGCATTTCCGGATGCCAATGTCCTTCAGGTAAAAAACACACTGGAGGCCTTGCAGGCACTTGCCCGTTATCATCGCAGTCGCTTCGACATTCCGGTAGTCGGCATCACCGGCAGCAATGGCAAAACGGTGGTAAAAGAGTGGCTTTGGCAGTTGCTCAGTCCCGATTTCCACATCGTACGCAGCCCGAAAAGTTACAATTCCCAGATCGGCGTGCCGCTTTCCGTGTGGCAAATGCGGCCCGAACATACCCTGGCGCTGTTCGAAGCGGGCATTTCCAAGCCCGGTGAAATGGAGCGGCTGGGGAATATCATTCAACCCGAAATCGGCCTTTTTACCAATATCGGTCCGGCCCACCGGGAAGGTTTCAAAAACGACGAAGAAAAGATCCGGGAAAAAATGCGCCTGTTCGACCCCGCTCGTTTGCTCGTGGTATCGGCAGATAATCCTTCGATCCTGACCGCCGCGCAGGAATGGCGAAACCGGCAGGACGAACGGCAACTGTTTACGTGGTCGAAAAAAGGAGCGCCTGCCGACGTACAAATTATTGATATTCAAACAAATGCCGATGGTTTCACTCAGATTCGTGCCGCTTTCCGGCAAATGATCGAACTGGCGGCCATTGAAATCCCGTTTTCCGACTCCGCTTCTATCGAAAATGCGATTCACTGCTGGGCTGTACT
>JAKQJD010000396.1 GCA_029561355.1 Bacteroidota bacterium
CAATTTTATTGATTACGACAACGACGGCGATATGGACGGTTTTCTGACAAATTACATTGGCGTAGCGTCGCGATTCTGGAAGAACGAAAACGGTGTGCTGACGCTGACGTCTATGCCATTTACCCAGACTTCGAATGCGTATTTGTCCAATGTCTGGGGCGACGTCGACAATGACGGCGATCTGGACGTGTTGCTTTCCATCGACGGTACGCCACAGGTTACTTTATACAGGAACAACGGAAATGGCGGTTTTTTGGCGGCACAGCCGGCCGGGAGTGCCGACAGCACGCCTTGCAGCATCGGTTTGGCAGATTTTGACAATGACGGGGATCTGGATTTTGCAACCAACGGTCCGTTGGGCGGGCGGGCGTTGTTCCGGAACGATGAACTGGCTTCGGGGCTACACTGGATCGCCTTTACCCTGACCGGCACTGCAAGCAACCGGTCTGCTATCGGTGCAAGGATACGGGTGAAAGCGAATATAGACAATCAATCTATCTGGCAGATTCGGGAAGTACTCGCTCATAATTCTTTCCAGACCCAAAGCGATCTTCGGCAACATTTCGGGCTCAAGGGTGCTACCACTATCGATTCGCTTGAAATTTACTGGCCATCGGGTCTGGTACAGCGATTCGGTGCGCAAAACGCCGACCGTTTCTACAGGATCACGGAGGGAGAGCAACCGGAGGCCGTTTCAGCAGTGACGAATGTGATCGAAAATTTGCCCGATCTGAAAATATCGCCCAACCCGATCGCAGGAATATTTATGGTTGAAATCGGACCTACGAACCTGGTGGTTCAAACAATCCAGTTACGGGATATACAGGGGAAAGACATACATGCAGATGTCAAGTGCTTGAATCCCAATACGTTCGAGGTAAAACTGCCTGAAATTTTACCCACAGGTATTTATTCCTTCACCCTGAATTTCACATCAGGCCAATCCATTTCACGATCAGTTGTCAAAAAATGACCGGGATGTTAGCCAGGTTTTCCTCCTGTGAACCCGGCTAAACTTCACAGAAGTTTGGTATGGTGAACAGCCCCGGCAAAAGCGTCGGGGCTTGTTTTTTATGCCGGTATCAGCGATTTCAGCGGAAATAAAGCCGGAACACGGCGCCCTCCCCCGGCATTCCTTCCGCTATAATATCGCCGCCATGCATTTGCATGACTTTGCGGGACAACGACAAACCGATGCCGGAACCGGGAAAATCGTTGGCGGCGTGCAGGCGTTTAAAAATGGCAAAGATAGACTCGGCGTATTTTTGCTCGAAACCGATCCCATTGTCTTTTACCACGACTACCTTGAACAACCCTTCCTGGTCCGGAAGTCTGCTGTCGGCTTCCGCGTAAATGTCAATTTCAGGAGCGGTGTCAGACAGGGAAAACTTGAGTGCGTTGTGGATCAGATTAACAAATAACTGCCTCAGCATGAATGTAATACCTTTCAGTTCGGGCAATTCCCCGAGGTGAATTTTCGCATTTTTTTCAACGATCATTTCGGAATAATCTTCCAGCACACCACGTACGATCTGTTGAAGGTTTACCTGTTCAAAAAAGGTTTCCGAATTTCTTAGTTTGTTATAAAGCAGGATGTCCTTGATAAGAGCCCGCATTTTTTCGGCCGAGGAATTGATCCGCTCCACCGATTGAAGCACCTCGTCTTTGATGTCGAGGTTGTGCTTGGTCAAAATCCTGGAAGCGAACATCTGGATTTTCCGTAACGGTTCCTGCAAATCATGCGTGCTGATCCAGTTCAGATTTTCCAGTTCCTGATTGGTTTCGTTCAACACTTCGCTGAGCAAGCGGTACTTGCGTTCTTCTTCCGACAACAGGATGGCACTGCGGTGCCGTTGCATGTGCTGGCTAAAAATAGACGCTGTTTCCAGTTCGTAAGGCAACCATTTTTTGCTGTGACACTTCACGGTTTCCTGCCAGAGCGCGAATGATTTTCGGGGAGATAAACCGTTCTGGTCTTTTTCAATCGATTTGGCAGGGTTGCCTGCCCAGTTCACCTGTGTAATCGTTTCCTGCCGGAACCAGATGATACAATCCCTGTCGTGATGAAGCGGATGATAAAGGAGTCCGGCCGTTGTTTCGCATGCAGTCTCAAACTGTGGAAACAAGGTTTGTATGGAAGCAGAATGTAATGGTTTGCCATTCGAACTCGTCGCAAGCCAGGCGGCAAGTTCCACGATCGCCTCGACGGAAGGCGTAATGCCGCCCCGGTAAACTGCCCCGCGAAAGAGGATGGCTACACCGTGTGCATTGCAGAGTTGAAGCAATTCAGGAATTTGTACGATTTCCGCAAACGATTCCGCTACGAGTGCAAAAGGTCGCGCCAGCATTTGTTGCAAGGCGCTGTTTGCGTGGGCGGAATTTTCGTATTGCTCGTTGTTTTCCCGTATTTCAATTTGGGAGGTAATAAAATGTCCCTGCAACTGTGCCGCGAGCCGGATGTCGGGGGAAATATTTTTGGGCGAATAATGATGGCAGGCAATCAGGCCCCAAAGCCGGTTTTTATGAACCAGCGAGATCGTTAACGTAGCGCTCACCCCCATATTGATCAAATACTGAATATGAATAGGCGATGTGCTTCGGAGCGTTGCCATACTCAAATC
>JAKQJD010000420.1 GCA_029561355.1 Bacteroidota bacterium
GTGAGAGAGTGAGAGAGTGAGAGAGTGAGAGAGTGAGAGAGTGAGAGAGTGAGAGAGTGAGAGAGTGAGAGAGTGAGAGAGTGAGAGAGTGAGAGAGTGAGAGAGTGAGAGAGTGAGAAGTTATCACTTATTCGCATATAATTTCCTGCAAAATCCAAGGGCAATGTGTCATCCTGAGCGTAGCGAAGGATCTAACATTGCCCTGAATTCCAAGTAATATCAGATCCTTCGCTACGCTCAGGATGACATATTGCCCTCGGGTTTTGCAGGAATATGGACTGAATCATTCAAAAAAAACGACGTGCTGGAACAACTAAAGAAATCACCCATTGTGCCCGTGTTTTTTCATGCGGATGCAGCATATGCGCAGGAGATACTGGCTGCCTGCTATGCCGGCGGACTGCGTTTTTTCGAATTCACGAATCGCGGCAAGGAAGCACTGGAAGTGTTCGGGGCGCTGGCAGCATTTGCAAAAACGAATTGTCCGGATTTGTCCATCGGCATCGGCACCATTTATACAGCCGAAGATGCGGAACGGTTTATCGCAGCGGGAGCAGGTTTTGTGGTGCAGCCCGTGACGACGCAAGAAGTCGGGGAAGTTTGTCAAAAACATCAAATCCCCTGGATTCCCGGCGCCATGACGCTCAATGAGATCTGGAATGCCTGGCAGATGGGCGCCACCGCCGTCAAGGTTTTTCCCGGCAACCTGGTATCGCCCGATTATATCCGTGCCCTGCGCGGCCCCATGCCAGATGTGCCGTTGATGGTGACGGGCGGCGTGGAACCTGAAATCGAAAATGTAAAGCAATGGCTCGACGCAGGTGTAAATGCGGTAGGCATTGGTTCTCAATTATTTAAAGGCGACTTCTCCGGCAATTACCAGGCGCTTGCCCGGCGAATCGCGGCATTACTGGACGGCGTACAAAGTCGTGTGCATACCTAACCAACTCAACACCATGCAAGAGAAAATCGGTAAATACCGCTGGGTAGTAGTCACCCTGCTTTTTTTCGCCACGACCATCAACTACCTCGACCGGCAGGTGATCGGTCTGCTCAAGCCTACGCTGGAACAGGCATTTTCCTGGACAGAAACCGATTACGGGCACGTGGTTATGTCTTTTTCAGCCGCTTATGCCATCGGTTTGCTCTTTTTCGGCCGAATCGTCGACAAGATCGGCACCAAAATGGGCTACATCGTTTCGATCATTGCCTGGAGCCTGGCTGCCATTGCCCATGCTTTCGCGCGCAGCACCATGGGCTTCGGTATTGCCAGGGCGGCGCTGGGATTGGGTGAATCGGGTAATTTTCCGACAGCCATCAAGTCGGTGGCAGAGTGGTTTCCCAAAAAAGAACGCGCCTTCGCGACCGGCGTTTTTAACTCCGGAGCCAACATCGGCGCTGTTGTAGCACCCATCATGGTGCCCTGGATACTGGGCATGTGGGGATGGCAGGAAGCCTTCATCATCACCGGCGCTATCGGCTTTATCTGGCTGATTTTCTGGTGGATTTTTTATGAAATTCCGTCACGCCAGCCACGCCTGGGCGCTGCCGAATACGCATACATTCACAGTGATACCGACGAACCCGTGGGAGAAAACGAACAGCCCGTGAAATGGATCCAACTCTTCAGCGTACGCCAGACCTGGGCTTTCTTTTTCGGCAAATTACTCACCGACCCTATCTGGTGGTTTTTCCTGTTCTGGTTGCCTTCCTATTTTTCTTCCACCTTTCAGATCGACCTGAAAAAGCCGAGCCTTGAACTCGCGATTGTATACACGGCCACGACCATCGGCAGCATCGGCGGCGGTTATTTGTCGGGGTATTTTATCCGGCTCGGGTGGCCCGTATTTCGCGCCCGGAAAACGGCCATGCTCATTTTCGCTTTTTGCGTCGTACCGATCATGCTGGCCAAATATGCGACCAACCTGTGGGTGGCCGTAGGCCTCATCAGCCTGGCGGCTGCGGCACACCAGGCCTGGAGCGCCAATATTTTCACCACGGCTTCCGATATGTTTCCCAAAAAAGCCGTGAGTTCCGTGGTAGGCATCGGCGGCATGGCAGGCGCCCTGGGCGGCATCCTGTTCCCGATGCTGGTGGGTAACCTGCTCGATACCTACAAGGCCATGGGCGATATCACGGCCGGGTACAATATCCTGTTTGTTATCTGCGGTTTCGCTTACCTGCTCGCCTGGGTGATCATGCATTTTTTCGCTCCGAAAATGGAAAAAGTAGAATTGCCATAATGTTATCTAAATCAATACTTTACACGGGATTAATACTCGCTTTTTTTCAGGCGCCTGCCGAGGCGCAAACCGCTGAAAAACCATACGTTTCAGTGGTTTGGTCGGCTGACCTGGGTAACGGCAGGTACAAAAATCCCGTGCTGTACGCCGACTATTCCGATCCTGATGCGATCCGGGTGGGCGACTATTTTTACATGACGGCTTCCAGTTTTCATTGTACGCCGGGACTGCCGATTCTGCGTTCGAAAGACCTGATCAACTGGAGCATTGTCGGCCATGCCTTGCAACAACAATACCCCGTCGGCCACTATGCCATTCCGCAACACGGCAACGGATGCTGGGCGCCGTGTATACGGTACCACAACAGCACATTCTATATTTTCTGGGGCGACCCCGATTTTGGTATATACATGGTTAAAACCAAAAATCCCGCAGGTGCATGGACGCCGCCCGTGCTGGTCATGGAGGGTAAAGGACTGATCGATCCGAGCCCGTTCTGGGACACCGACGGCCGCGCATGGCTGGTACACGGCTGGGCGGGTAGCCGCGCCGGCGTGAACGGTTTGCTCACTGTGCATCGCATGAGCACGGACGGCACCCAACTGCTCGATGAAGGCCGGCATGTGTTCGACGGCCACGATGCGCACCCGACTGTGGAAGGCCCGAAATTGTACAAACGCAACGGTTATTACTACATTTTTGCCCCCGCAGGCGGCGTGGCTACCGGCTGGCAACTGGTTTTGCGTTCAAAAAACATTTACGGTCCTTACGCCGAAAAGATCGTGCTGGAGCAAGGTAAATCCGACGTCAATGGCCCGCACCAGGGCGCCTGGGTGGAAACCCGCAGCGGGGAATCGTGGTTCCTGCATTTTCAGGACAAGGACGCTTACGGGCGCATCCTGCACGTGCAGCCCATGCAATGGAAAAACGACTGGCCGGTGATCGGCATCGATCGCGATGGTAACGGCATCGGAGAACCGGTTTCGGAATATCGTAAACCGGTGACCGGCGCAACGGTTTGCACGCCTGCGGAAAACGACGAATTCGAATCGACTTCTCCGGGGCTTCAATGGCAATGGCAGGCCAACCCGTCGGTCACCTGGAGTGCCATGCTGCCAGGCACCGGGTATTTGCGGTTGTTCGCACTACCCCAGCCCGGCAACAACCTGTGGATGACGCCGCAGTTGTTGCTGCAAAAATTTCCCGCCCCCGATTTCACAGCCACTACGCAGGTCGAATGGAATGTCGACTCCACCAACCGCGACGGCAAACGCGCCGGATTGATCGTCATGGGCAATGATTATGCCTGCCTTGGCATTTCCACCGATTCGAACGGATATAAAGTGAGCTTGGTGATTTGCAAAAAAGCGGCAGAAGGAACCGCAGAAGAAATCGTCGCGGTGCAACGTATTGCCGGTAATACTGTTCTGTTACGGGTACAAATCAGCAGCCCGGGTGCACTTTGCCAGTTCAGCATGAGCACCGATGGCGTCACTTATAACCCTGTGGGCGCCCCTTTTCAGGCCAGGCCCGACACCTGGGTGGGCGCCAAAGTGGGCCTTTTTTGCAGTAGAAATACCGGAAAACGAGGCGGTTATGCAGATTTCGACTGGTTTCGGATTACCCGGTAATTTTCCTATCTTTGACGACACAAGCGGGAGAAAACAATATTCATGGAATCCATCACCATCAAAGACATTGCGCGGGCACTGAACCTTTCCACCTCCACGGTATCGCGTGCACTGCGCGATAGTTACGAGATCAATCCCGAGACGAAGCGCATGGTGATGGATTATGCGGAAAAAGTGAACTACCGCCCCAACCCGATCGCGCTCAGTCTGAAAGAGAACAGGAGCCAGTCGATCGGCGTCATCGTTCCTGAAATCGCCAATTTCTATTTTTCCCAGGCTATCAACGGCATTGAAGCGGCAGCGTACGAACGCGGCTACCACGTCGTCATTTTCCAGAGCCAGGAATCGTACGAACGGGAACTGGAAAAAGTGGAATACCTGACGGCCCGGCGTGTGGATGGTTTGCTGATGTCGCTGTCGAGCCAGACCATCGATATCAGCCACTTGAAATCGCTACAGGAAAGGGGAATGCCGCTTGTTTTTTTCGACCGCATTCCTACCGAAATTGACACCCACAAAGTCGTGGTAGACAATCACCAGGGCGCGTACCAGGCCACGGCCCACCTGCTCGCCACCGGGCGGCGGCGTATTGCGCACATCACCAGCCAGCCCGGACTTTCCATCACCAAGGAAAGGCTCAGCGGTTACCTCGCTGCACTGGAAGAATATGGCGTTCCGTTTGATGAAAACCTGGTGAAATACTGTAGTTATACTGCGGAGGAAGTGGAAGTGAACCTCGACAGTCTTTTTGCCTTGCCCGTACCACCCGACGCTTTTCTGACCGGCGCCGACCGCCTGGCGCTGGGGTATTTTGCGGGTTTGAAAAAACGCGGCATTCAAATTCCGGAAACGGTCGCATTCGTCGGTTTTTCCAACCTGAATGTGGCAGAACTGCTCAATCCGCCTATGAGTGCCGTGGTACAACCCGCATTCCAGATGGGCCAGACGGCAGCCGGACTGTTGCTCGATCTGATTGAGAAAAAGCCGAAACATCCGGTGTTTCAAACCGTGCAGTTGAGCACGGAATTGTTTGTGCGCGAGTCGTCGATGCAGCAGTGAATTGTTTTAGTATTAAACGGAATAAATTTTCCTTTTTACATGCGAACCTTATGTCTCCTCGGCCTTTTATGCGCCACTACAACCTTTGCCCAGACCAAGGCCAAAGTCAGACACTATTACCTCGACATCGACTTTGTGGTATCCCAGGCGGGTCTCGGCGATTTTGAAACCATTCAGGAAGCCATTAACGCCGTGCCACCGCTGCGAAAAAAACGTACGCGGATTATGATCGAAAACGGCATTTACAAAGAGAAACTGCTCTTGCCGCCTACGGCGACCGATGTAACGTTTATCGGTCAGGATGTAAACCAAACAATTATTACGTTCGACGACTTTGCCAGTCGAAAAAACATCTTCGGCGAAGAAATGGGAACGTCCTCCTCCAGTACGTTTTTCATTTTCGGCGACGGCTTCGAAGCGCAGAACATCACGTTTGAAAATTCGGCAGGACCGGTGGGACAGGCCGTAGCGGTGCGGGTAGACGGCGACCGTGTAAAATTTGAAAACTGCCGTTTCCTCGGCTTTCAGGACACGCTGTATCCGCATGGCAAAAACAGCCGGCAGTATTACAAAAACTGCTACATCGAAGGTACGATAGATTTCATTTTCGGCTGGTCGACGGCTGTTTTCGACAGTTGCCGGATCTTTTGCAAAGCGGAAGGTTTTGTAACCGCCGCTTCTACGGAAGAGCAAACGAAGTTCGGGTTTGTTTTCCGGAATTGCAGCATTTCCGGTTCCGCACCGGCGGGAAGTGTTTTCCTGGGACGGCCCTGGCGGCCGTTTGCGAAGGTCGTTTACCTGAATTGCAAACTCGATGCGGTCATTCATCCGGCAGGCTGGGACAACTGGAGCAATGCCGACAATGAGCGCACGGCCTATTTTGCCGAATACGGGAGTACAGGCCCCGGCGCCGCACCTGAAAAACGGACATCCTGGTCGTATACAATTTCAGCGTCAGATTCAGAATATTATTCGCTCGACAACATATTCGGCGAATGGAATCCTTTGAAAAACGAGTGAATGTTAAATCATGCGCATGATTTGTTAAACGAGGAATATTGGTTGCTGATGATCCGCCCCAACTTTGTCAGAAGAATTTTAACCAATCTTTCTCTACCGTATGAGCGCATTATTACTCACAAAATCTAGTTTTAAACCGCGGGGGCTTTTCCTGTCTGTGATGCTTTTTTTGCTGTCGCTGACCAGTGTTTTTGCCCAGTCCGCCGTGACCGGTACCGTAACCGACGATGAGGGGCTGGCACTCATAGGCGTCACCATCGTCGAAAAAGGCACCACCAACGGCAGTGTTTCAGATGCCGCCGGAAATTTCAGGATCACCGTCGGCAAGGACGCCGTACTGGTTTTTTCCTACATCGGTTACTCGGCACAGGAAGTTCCGGTAAACGGACAATCATCCCTGAAAGCAACCCTCAAATCTTCCTCCAACAACCTCGATGAAGTGGTGGTAGTCGGTTATGGCAACGTTCGAAAAAGCGACCTGACCGGTTCCGTTTCTTCCGTGGGCAGCGAGGATTTCAACACCGGTCCGCAACTGGCGCCCCAGCAACTCATTCAGGGGAAAATCGCCGGCGTCAACATCAGCAAAAACAGCGGTAAACCCGGCGGCGCAAACACCGTGCGCATCCGCGGCGGCACGTCCATCACGGCGTCCAACGATCCCTTGTACGTGATCGACGGCGTGCCGATTTCCACCACCGCCGGCGTGAGCACTTCTAACATCGGTACGGGTACCCAAACCGACTTTTTCGACCAGGAGCCCACCAACCCGCTGATGACGCTCAATCCGAACGACATCGAATCGGTGATCGTCCTGAAAGACGCTTCCGCAACGGCTATTTACGGTTCGCGGGGCGCCAACGGCGTCATCATGATCACCACCAAAAAAGGCCGGGAAGGCGGCGCGCAGGTATCGTACGACGTATCGGCGGGTTATTCCAAAGCGGCCAATTCGATCGATATGCTGTCGGCCAGCGAGTACCGCGAAATTCATGCGAAACTGGGCCTCACGGTCGACGACAAAGGTTCGAACACCGACTGGCAGGACGAAATTTACAGAACGGCTTTCCAGCACAACCACTACCTGTCGATCATGGGCGGTACGCGGCAAACGAAAATCCGCGCTTCCGTAGGTTACGGCCAGCAGGAAGGCGTTTTGCTGAGCTCCAACATGGATCAGGCGAATGCCCGGGTGAACATCAATCACTCCGCATTGAACGACCGGCTGAATTTCGATCTGCGCCTGAACTACGGCCAGAACAAATCCAACCAGACGCCTATTTCGAATACACTGGGCAGCGAATACGGCACCAGCCTGAACTACGAATCGTATGTGTTCAACCCGACGTACCCGGTGTATAACGCAAACGGAACATATGCACAGATCCCGCCGTTCCGCGTCAATCCGGTGTCTTTTTCCACCGACGTGATCGACGAGCGCACCAACAGAAGATTGCTCGGTGACTTCTCTACTTCGTACCGGATTATCGGGTCGCTGACGGCCAAAGTGAACGTCGGTTACACCTTCCAGGGCATCGACCGCAATGCATTCGTGAGCAAAAACAGTCCGCTGGGCAGCGGTTCGGGCGGCTACACCAGCGTTCAGAAACTGGACGACTATTCCAAACTGATTGAAACCACGCTGGCCTACACCAAGCGTCTCGGTGCACACGCCTTCGACGCTGTGGCCGGTTATTCCTACCAGTATTTCCTGGAAGAAGGCGTTCGCACCACCGCGAACGGCTTCCTGTCCGACGAGTTTAAATGGTACAGCCTGCAGGCCGCCAAAACGATTTCCAGCGTGTCGAGTTTTGTAGGCAGCAACACGCTGATCTCTACCTACGGCCGTCTGAATTACAACTACGACAACCGTTATTTCATCACCGGAACGATTCGCCGCGACGGTTCCAGCCGCTTCGGTTCGGGCAACAAATGGGGAACTTTCCCCTCTGCTGCCGTGGCATGGAGAATTTCGGAAGAAGATTTTTTCAAAAGCACCAAGGTATCCGACCTCAAACTGCGGGTCAGTTACGGCATCACGGGTAACCAGGAAATCGGCAACCTGAACTCTATCACAACCCTGGGGGCCAGCACGGCGGGCTATCTGGTTGGCGGACAGCGCGTTACGATCGTACTTCCACAGCAATACGCCAACCCGAACCTGCGCTGGGAACAAACGGCGCAATTCGATGCCGGTCTGAATTTCGGTTTCCTCGACCAGCGGATTTTCGGCAGCATCGACCTGTACAAAAAGAAAACGACCGACCTGCTGTTGCGCATCGCCGTTCCGTCTCCTTCCGTTGTGAGCACGCAAATCGCCAACGTGGGCAGCGTGGAAAACAAAGGTGTGGAACTCGAACTGGGCGCGGAGATCATCCGGAACAAGAACTTTACCTGGAGTGCAAATCTTAACTACAGTGCCAACAAAAACGAGGTACTGAGCCTTTCCAACGATAACTTCGCCAGCGATGCTATCCTGACGGCGCCCACCCAGGGCCAGGGTCTTTCCGGCACGTTCTCGCAGATTATCAAACCGGGACTTCCGATCGGTACTTTCTACGGAAAAGTATTTACCGGCATCGACGACAACGGAAAAGAAATATACGAAGCGGCCAATGCAGTGATCGGCAGCGCCCAACCGGATTTCATCTTCGGTTTCAGCAACAACCTGGCTTACAAAAACTGGAGCCTGGCTGTCAACCTCCGCGGTTCGGTAGGCAACGACGTGTACAACCTCACGCAAAACAACCTTGGCTACCTGAGCAACCTGCCCGGCAGAAACGTGTCGCAGATCGCCATCAGCAGCGGCGTGGCCCGCGACCAGCCTAAAGTGTACTCTTCCCGCTGGATCGAAGACGGTTCGTACCTCCGGCTCGACAACGTGACGCTGGGCTACCGTTTCAATATGAAAAACACGGCGTTTTCCAGCGCCCGCCTGTACCTGACCGGCCAGAATCTGCTGCTCATTACGGGTTATTCCGGCATCGATCCCGAGGTAAATTCGGATGTTTCCGGTAGCGGCATCGCACCGCTTGGCATCGATTACTTGGCATACCCGAGAGCAAAATCGGTGGTGCTCGGCGCCAACATTTCATTCTGATTTTCTTACATTTTTCTTTAAAAAAACAAGAAGATGAAACATAGGATTTTAAAACTTCAAATATTAGTGCTGGTAATTATTCTGGGCGGTTGCACTAAACTGGACGAAGAACTTTTCGGCAAATTGTCGCCCGATAACTACTACAAAACCGAGGAAGAAGCGCTGTCCTCCGTGGTCGGCATTTACTCCGCTTTGTCGCAGGTCGTCAGCATCGGCGACCCTTACCGCTGCCCTGAAATGGAAACGGATGAGTTTTTCATCCCGGGCCGTACCAATGGCGGCTGGTTTTTGCAGGACAATATGGACCTGATGCGCCACCAGGTAAAAGCCGACAACGGCCGTATTCTGGTCATCTGGAACCAGATTTTCCAGGAAATAGGTACTGCGAATGCCGTGCTGGAAAGCCTAGAAGGTTCGCCCAACAGCGAAAACCTGAAATCGCTGATCGCTGAAACGCGGGCACTGCGCGCCTACGGCTACTTTTATGCCATGGATTTCTGGGGCAACGTGCCGATTTTCACCAAAGCACGGGTAGATCCGCAAGATCTGCCTGCTACGAACTCGCGTCAGGAGGTTTTTGCATTCATTGAATCCGAAATGCTGGCAGCAGTAGAAGAAATGCCTTCGATAACGGAAGTGAACAAGGCAAGTTACTACCCGCGTTTTACCAAAGAAGCGATTTACGCTTCACTGGCCACGCTCTACCTGAACGCGGAAGTGTACACCGGAACGGCCCGCTGGGCGGACGCGCTGGAGATGTCGAACAAGATCATCAATACCAATAAATATGCACTGGAAGCCCGCGTGGGCGATTGTTTCCTGGCTACGAACGAGAAAAACTCCACCGAACTGATCTCTTCGTTTTCCATCGATCCGTCGCAGAATGCAGGCAACAACCAGTTCATCCTGTACACCAACCACGCGCTGGATCAGAAAAAATACAACCTGCCGTTCGCTCCGGCCGACGGTTACAGCACCGGCGACGTGGCCCTGAACAAATACGAAGACGGCGACGAACGCAAAGGGCTCATCGAATATGGTCCGCAGTTTTACCTGAACGGCGACCCGCTGCTGGACGATAACGGTCAGCAACTCGTGCTGATTCCGATCCAGGACATCACCGCCGCCGAGCAGAACGAAGGTTACCACGTGCTGAAATACTCTCCGATCGGCGTAAAATGGGCCGGTTTTAATGCCGATAACGACCTGGTGCTGATCCGTTATGCCGACATCCTGCTGATCAAAGCCGAAGCACTGTTCCGCCTCGGCAACGCAGGAGAAGCGCTCACGCTCGTGAACCAGATTCGTGAAAGAAGTAATGCCACGCCGCTGGCCGCTCTCACGCTGAAAGACCTCGAAAACGAGCGTGCCCGCGAATTCCTGTGGGAAGGCCACCGCAAACGCGATATGGTTCGTTTCGGCTCGTTCTTTACCGAAACCTGGTACCCGAACACAACCACCACGCCACTGTGGAGAGGTATCTGGCCGATTCCGACGGCGCAGATTGCAGCGAACCCGAATTTGGTGCAGAATCCGAATTATTGAGTGGTTATTGGTTATTGGTTATTGGTTATTCGTGTTGATACTCAGGCATTTGAGGTAGTTTAGCAGAATTATTGAATTAGAATGGGTTTATTTGAATATTGAATTAAAAGTTACTGTCTCAAAAGGATTTTCCTTTTGGGGCAGTTTCTTTTGTCATGGATTTCCGCGGTTTTGTTCGGCTACGCCCCTCGTAGGAATATATGGCTGCGCGGATGACGCGGATTATGCGGATTGACGCGGATTTTTAGTGGCCTGCCGGCCACTTGTTGGACTATGATTTATATGATGGCCATGATTAACATCCAACGCAATTATGGCCATCTTATAAATCATGCTAAAATCATAGTCAAAAATCCAATGAAGGTGGCCGGCAGGCCACCAAAATCCGCGTGAATCCGCGTCGTCAGCGTCATCCGCGCAGCCATTATTCCTACGAGGGGCGTAGCCGAACAAATCAGAAGGCCTGTTAATCCTGCTTCAAAAACCGGATAATAAATAATTGAAAATCAGTCAATTAACAATGAAAAACCATGTCCTTGCCGCAATCATCGCTGTGGTAATTTTATCCGCTTTCAGCGATCCGGTGAAACCCATCCGGATCTACATGATCGGCGATTCCACTATGTGCGAATACCCTGTAAACCGCACGCCGCTGGCCGGCTGGGGCATGCCGTTCAAATACTTTTTCGACTCCACGGTTACGGTGGTCAACCGCGCACGGGGCGGCAGAAGCACACGCACGTTTCTGGAAGAAAAACGTTGGCAGCCTATTGCAGACAGCCTGCAGGAAGGCGATTACGTGCTGATGCAGTTCGGCCACAACGACGAAGCCAGGGAGGAAATTTACAAGGCGCGGTATACACCGGTACCTGATTACAAAACCAATCTGATTCGTTTTATCAATGAATCGAGGGCGAAAAAGGCCAACCCGGTTCTGATCACGCCGGTCACAAGAATGATGTTTGATTCCCTGGGGAACATGAA
>JAKQJD010000432.1 GCA_029561355.1 Bacteroidota bacterium
CTGGCGAAAAATAGATTTGCTCCCTGACTTGAAGCCATGTTCTAACGCTTTGCGCTGTTCTTCAGACAACTTGATATACCTTTTATGTGCACTCATGGCACAAAATTAATAAACGTTACAATAATATTGTCAAAGAACTTAGTTAGACCAACCTGAACATTTCCAGTAGGTGCTGACCCAGTCGCAGAAATTTGAGTACCATAAGTTGGAGTAAAAGAAGTTGGAACAAGCCAAATCCTCATTCTGTCCGTTGTAGTACCTTCACCAACACCAATCCAATTAAAATTAAGAATTATCACTGTTTCGCCAGAGGGTATAGTGATATTCCTATAAATGTGTGAAACCCTTCCATTAGGTGATATGGTATATGTATGTGGAGGAGGCGTTCCCGCAGTATTATTTGTAACATAAGCACAATTAGAGCCGGAAAAACCAGTCGTAGCACCAGTACTACATACCCACTGATTTTGTGTAGCCGTACCGGTAGTAGCCGTCCAACCATTTAATGCAAAAGTGGCACCCGTCTCAAATCCACCATCCCCAGTAGGGCTAATTATCGTAGTCTGAGCATTAAAAGTTATGGCTTGAAATAGAAACAAAGCCAAACCCATTATTCGTGTAACATTTCTCATACGCAAAAAAAGTAGTTTCAGTTAGAAGAAGAAAAAAGTGAATGAAGAAGGATTAAACCAAACAGGCTGCATCACAAACAGGCAGCCTCCAAAATTACAAAGTCCGGCAGGCATGCAGGCGGCATACCCTGAACAGGTCGTCAGGTTACAGTAGAGATAGAAAGAGGAAGAGGAAACCTGTGTATCGGGAAAAATCCGAAACAGCGTTTGCCTGTTGTCTTACCGTCCGAAGATTGTTTTCGTTGAAATCCGGGGCAAGAGGGCAATCGAATAAAGTGTAAACCATTGTTACACAGGGCAAAGGAACTGCAAATAGTGCGTATGTTAAGTCAGGATGAAGAAAAAATTTTATTTGGGTTGAAATACAAATGCCCGGAGGTCGGGCGACAATCCGGGCATTTGAAACGAATTATAAAAATATCTACCTGTTACTCCTTGACAATGCGGCCGGGCGCTGCATTTTGAGTAGCATTGGAAATCGAAACCTGGTATATACCGGCTTGCAGCCCGGCGAGTTCCAGGGGAACTTCATTGACACCTTTTTCAGCCGAAAACTGCTGCTCCAGCACGATTCGGCCTGCTACGTCTACCAGCCGAATGTTCAGATTTTCTTCCGTCGGAGACGTAAACTGAACAGTTGTCCGGTCTTTGGTTGGTGAAGGATAAACCGCAGTAATACCGAAATGATCGCCGGCACGTGTCAGCGCAATACTTAACGAGCGGTTTTCGGCGCCGTCAAAATCGATGGAGCGCAGGCGGTAGTAGGCTTTTGCCAGCGGAGCACGGTCTTCGAGTTCGTATTTCAATACGCTCCCGGAGTCTGTTTGACCGGGTTTACGACCAGTTTCCGACCAGGTTGTTCCGTTTATTGACCGTTCCACGATATGCCATTGCACATTTTTTTCCGTAAAAGTTTCCCACTGGAGCAGATTGGCGGAAGATTCGGTTTTACCGGTAAAGGATTTGAGTTCGAGGGGAAGCGCTGTGCCGGCAATATTGATGTTAAAGGTGCCTTCCAGTCCATTGAATTCATATACCCGGAGAAAAACCGTTGAATTTGCAGCCAGGCTGGTGAGGGTGATCGATTCATTGGATCCTGTTCCAAAACCATCAGCACATCCTGTCTGGGTTCCGCCACAGCTTCCGTATGTAGCAATAACGAGATCCAGACCGGCGCCACCTACGGAAATCGTCGCGTCTCCCCCGTTCGAATCCGTTGTAAACTTATACCAGACATCCGGCACACCACCGCCTCCTACATCGCAGCTGACATCTCCTGCCGTGCTGCCGGTAGAGCCCGTATTCGTCCCGGTCGTGCTGATGGTATTGCCTGTTCCGAGGTTGGTAGCGGTAGCGCAATTGTCATTGGCGGGAGGTGTTACCACACATATATTAAATGCTGATGAAGATGTGGCATCTCCCTCATAATCATACACCTGCAAATAGTATGTGTTTCCGATCGTCAGGCCGGACAAACTCAATACTTCAATCTCTGCGTCGAGGCCGTCGTCGGTACAAATGCCCCCTGTCGGGCGGGTAGTGGAGCCGCAGCCTACCACGGCACCGATAACCGCATCGAATCCTGTTCCTCCCTGCACGCCTACTACATGTGAAGTGGCCGTGGCGACAAATTTATACCACACGGCATTTTCAGTACCAATCGTACAATCCGGGGTTTCGTTATTGTCGGTAGCATTCAGGGTACTACCTGCAACGGGGATACATGATGGGTCGGGAGTAAGGGCAAGTGCGCCCGAACAGGCGTCATTGGCAGGTGGCGTCGGCGGTACTGCCACACAGTTGGTACAAGTTACGGTAATCGTTCGGTTAACGGACGCTGCGCCACAGGCACTGCTTAGATGCCGGTATACCCGAATGTTGGCAGCAGAAGGGGCCGTGAAAGTGAGCGGCTGGACGCCGAAGGCAATGACGGCATTAGTGGTCGTAGTAATGGTAATGTAATCAGTTGATACACTGCTGGTTACCGTGTAACTTTTACCATTTTGAACGTTGGAGCAGACGGAATATTCGCTGCAGAAACAGTTGGTAGCCAATACCGTTGGCGTAGCGCTGTTATTCAACACGACAGTTGTAGACGGCCACTGACCATTCGTGGCAGTGGTACATTGTGCTGAAAGTGTTTGTTTAGCAAAACACGCAACCCAGACAAGCAAAATCAATTTTGTAGCATTTTTCATACGCAAGAGGACAAAAATGTATAGTGGAAAAAAAATAGATCCAGATTTTGGTCCTTTGGGAATGAAAAATAATTACCAGGCCCTCCAATTCATATTGAAGAGCAATTTAATAAACAATAAAAGATGAGGGCAAGTAAGTTGTGTAGACGGTGTTACACAATTCAAAGAAACAATAAATAAAAGATACGGAGGTATTTTGAAAAAAATATTTCAGGAGAGGAATAAACCAGGGTATTTAGTCATTTGTGTTTGGTGTGCAGGATGTGGCTGATAACAAACTCCTTCCGAAACACCAAACACCACATCCCCAAAACCTCCTATACCACCCTGCGGTGCCAGCTCTGGCTAAAAGGCAGCCACCACTTTTCCAGCATTTCCCGGCGGCTTTGCACCAGCGTATTCAGCATGGGCGTCTGGTCGGTAATTTGGCCGCTTTGGCGGGCTTCGGATAGTTCCGTGCGACCGGCAAATTGTGGTTGGCCCTGCTCGTCGGTCCAGCCGAAACGCATTCTTTCAAAAAAGTCGGCGCCGACCTGCACACCCAGTTCTTCCAGAAAATGAACCGATTTATCGATGGAGCAGCCGCTGGCGCCGGCCTGCGTTTCATCTACCATCAATATAATACACTGATTTTCAAACACTTCAGCAGTGGCTTTCAGTGCCTGGTTGTGCGCGGTCCACTCGCTGGTAAAGGAATCCAGGGCTGCCTGCACCTGTTGCACTTCCGCATCGTTCAGGCGGCGGCTGGAGGTGTATACCCAGACCCGGGAATCGGGGGAAAAGGAAGGATGGGTGGCGAGGCTTGGAAGCATGGCAAATGTGTTTTGAATGATGAATGATGAGCGATGAATGATGAATTTTAGTACAGATTCCAGGCTTGATAAATGAAAGAGCCTGGAATCTGTACTAAAATTCATCATTCATCGCTCATCATTCATCATTCTTATAAAAGGTTATTAAGTACCATCTCTGAAAGATCAAAAACGGGAATTTGTTCATTTTTTTCTTTGGCTTTCAGACCGTCCTGTAGCATGGTAATGCAGAAAGGACAGTTGGCGGCCACGGCGGCGGGATTGGTTTCCAGCGCTTCCTCGATGCGTTCGATGTTGATGCGTTTGTTGCCGGGTTCGTCCTCTTTCCACATCTGCGCGCCGCCGGCGCCGCAGCACAGGCCGTTTTTGCGCGAGCGTTTCATTTCCACCAGGTCTACGTCGAGGGCTTCGAGCAGGGCGCGGGGCGCTTCGTACACGTCGTTGGCGCGGCCCAGGTAACAGGAATCGTGGTAAGTAATGCGCTGCCCCTTAAAACTGCCGGCTTCTTTCATTTTGAGTTTGCCGGACACGATCAGTTCATTCAGCAGTTGCGTGTGGTGTACCAGTTCATAGTTGCCGCCGAGCGCCGGATATTCGTTTTTCAGAATATTGAAGCAGTGCGGACAGGCCGTTACGATCTTTTTAACGCCGTACATATTCAGCGTTTCGATATTCATGGCGGCGGTCATCTGGAACAGGAACTCGTTGCCTGCGCGGCGGGCCGGGTCGCCGGTGCAGCGCTCTTCATTCCCCAGAATGGCGAATTCGACGCCGGCATGGTTCAGGATTTCACACAAGGTGCGGGTAATACGCTGGGCACGGGTATCGAAACTCCCGGCGCATCCTACCCAGAAAAGTATTTCCGGGGTGCGGCCTTCCGACTGGTATTCTGCGATGGTTTTGGCTAACATGTTGTGGTGTTTGGTTTTTGGTGTTTGGTGTTTCGGGCGCATTACTCCTGGCTTTGTCAATGTAGAAGCCTAGGGTTAAATGCCCGAAACACCAAACACGAAACACTAAAAACTAAAATCGATCAGTCGTTCCAGGCGTCGCGCTCGGCGCTCATGGCCCAGGCGGCTCCTGTGTTTTCTATGGCGTTGAACATCGGCAGCCATTCGCCGGGACCTGCCGACAAGGTCAGTATCTCGTACCGGCGCATTTGCAAAATGATATCGAGCGGGTTGATCAGTACCGGACACGCTTCCACGCAGGCATTGCAGGTGGTGCAGGCATGCAGTTCCTCGGGTGTAATGCGGTCGAACAGGCTTTTGCCGTCGTTATACTCGGCTTTCGAGGCTTTGGAAACGGCCAGGGCAGCGCCGACTTCTTCTGCGCGGTCCCGCACGTCCATCATCACTTTTCGGGGCGACAATTTTTTGCCCGTAATATTGGCCGGACAGGCAGCGGTGCAGCGTCCGCATTCGGTGCAGGAATAGGAATCCAGAACGTTTTTCCAGGAAAGGGAAAACACGTCGTTGGCGCCGAATTCCGGCAATTCTCCGCCCGCCCCCGGTTCGGGTTGCTCCAGTCCCATCATGATGCGCACCTCTTTCTGGACATCCGGCATGTTGTCCATTTTTCCTTTCGCACTCAGTTTGGCGTACCAGGTATTGGGAAATGCCAAAATAATGTGCAGGTGTTTGGAATAAGGCAAATAAACCAGGAATCCGAATACCGTCAGGATGTGCAGCCACCAGCCGAAACGTTCGATCCCCATGAGCATACCGGTGTCGACATTCCCAAACAATGCAGGGCCGAGCCATGTGCTGACCGCGAACGCGCCCGTTGGGTAAAAATGCTCCAATCCTCTGGTTTGCAACACTTTATCGGCGCCGTTCATGCTGAAAATACCGACAATTAGCAAAATTTCAAGAAACAGGATCGTATTGGCATCGCGTGCCGGGAACCCTTTGAGTTCGGGTTTCTGAAACCGCTGCACGTTCAGCACATTGCGACGCATCAGGAACGCGATGGTGGCTACGAAAGCGAGTACCGACAGGATTTCGATAAAACTGATCACAAACGTGTAAAACCCGCCCAGCGCCGGTGCAAAAAAACGGTGCGTGCCGAAAATGCCGTCTACAAATATCTCCAGCAGTTCAACCTGCGTGATGATGAAAGCGACATAAATAAACAGGTGCAGAACGGCAGGAATCCAGTTTTTAAACATCTTTTGCTGCCCGAGCGCTACCATGACCACGTTGCGCCAGCGTTCGGCAGTATGGCCGCCGATCGGTTCCGCTTTGCCCAACCGGATGTTTTGCCAGACGCGACTGAAACCTTTCCAGGCCAGACCGAAAGCGGCGAGCGCCACTATCACAAAAAGAACGGAGGAGATCATACGGGTGGTTGAGAGTGTTGAGTGGTTGAGGGAGGTTGAGGTTGTTGAGTGGTTGAGATTGTTGAGGGTGCTTCGCCAGACTTATTTGAATACCGTGGGCGAAGCACCCTCAACAATCTCAACTTCTCAACAACCTCAACAATTCCTGCAAAGATTACATTTTTACAATTTTCAAAGGCGTAATTCTTTCGTTGGCATCGCAGGCGCAGTGAAGGATGTACACACCCGGGGCAAGTCCGGAAATATCCATACGTGCAGTACCATTCACGAAGGTTACCAATGTATTGATCCAGGTTTTACCATCGAGACTGGAAATCATAAACGTTTTATCGCCTTGATAATCAAGCACTAAGGTAAGTGCATTGAAAGCGGGATTTGGATAGGCTATCAACCTTGTATTCACCCCGTTTGGAGAAAATATGCCTACAATATCGTCGATCAAACCATTGCAGTCGTTGTCGATGCCATCCATTATTTCCGGAGCGCCGGGATATGCGGAAACAGCATTGTCATTGCAATCGAGCGCATTCAGCGCGTAACCGGCCGGAGCGTCGATCAGACAGGTGTCGAGAGCAGAGGTACCGTCTCCGTATCCGTCGGCATCGTTGTCGGTATAATAGGTAAATATTTCCAGCGCATCGTCGGCAAGGCCGTTGCAGTTATTATCTACCCCGTCGCAAATTTCCAGGGCATTCGGGTTGGAAGTAGAATCGCTGTCGTTGCAGTCGAGGTTGTTGATCACAAAACCGGCAGGCGCAATATTCAGGCAGGTATCGAGTGCAATGGCTTCCGCGTCGCCGAAACCGTCATTGTCCGTGTCCGCGTAATAGGAATACATCGGAATATTGTCGTCAACCAGGCCGTTGCAGTTATTGTCGATCCCGTCGCAATATTCTACCGCTGTCGGGTACATGGCAATATTCGTATCGTCGCAATCCTGCCCGTTGGTCACGAACCCCTGCGGTACTTCACTCAGGCAGGTATCGACCCGGCCCGAAACATCGCCGAAACCGTCGCCGTCCATATCAGGGTAATAGGCATAAATGGTGATGTTGTCATCCGTCAACCCATTGCAGTCGTTGTCGATGCCGTCGCACAATTCCAACGCGCCCGGATGAATCTCCGCATTAAGGTCGTCGCAATCTTCATAGGAGTAAAAACCGTCGGCGTCTTCGTCCTTATAAAAATAAGTGCGCGCCTTATAAAAGGCATCCTGACCCACTTCAGCGCCTACGACCCGGCCCGGAATATCATCGAAAGGCGGGTGAATACCGCCCCAGATGCGGGAAAGGCTGGTTTGGTCGGAAGCGTCGCGGTAAGTAGCCCATTGCAGGGTCACATCCACGCTGGGGCCTATTTCCGCTGCTATAAACAGGTTGGCGCCGATATGAAACTCGCCCATACCGCCCGGAAAATATTCGTCGCCCGTCAGCAGGGTGAGTGTTTCGGCGGCAGCCCGGGAATAGGTGGAGTGCCCGGAAATATATCCTGCAAACGGGGGCGTTACGAATGTTTTACGTTGGTAAGGCCACCAGTTTTCAGCCAGTATCCAGCCTACGCCGGCATTATTGACCGCAGGATTTGGGATGTACGGGTGGCCACGCCAGGTGTACATTTTTATTTTTCCGACATTTTTATTGTCGGGTCCGGCAAGTGTATCGCCTTCCGCAACCAGTTCGATAAAACCGGGAATGAGTTTCAAACCTGCCGGGTGATACGACGGCAAGTCAGGATCCGAACTCTGCCCTTTATCGGCCATGTAGCGCAGGGTGGTAATGGGGCGCCCAGAGTCATACCAGCCTTTGATGCCCCATGCACTTACGGCAGCATCATGTACCGAACCGCCGAGGGTAAAATATGCTTTTACATCGTATTCCAGTGCATCCAGCACCGGCCCCTGTCCGTTGTAGCGCCGTACGAACTGCGGGTGGTCCATGACGTGGTTAAAAATAGCGAACCAGTGCCCGGGCGGGGTTTCGGAGTTGGGGCCGTCGGCCCAGAATTCGGCGAGTGCACGGGTGTAGTCGGCTCTCGGCACAATTTGCGGTTCATACGGCAGACCGGTTTTGGGGTTGATCTCCCTGCCGGTTCCGGTGTCTCCGCCATCCACAAAATTGTAAAAATCATGGTATTCTTCCAGCGTCTGCGGGTAGGTCTGCACATTACCGAGCGATCTGGGGGAAATATCCCACAATACATGATCGGCCGTGTCCATATGCGATTGCCATGCGCTGACCAAAGAATAACCCCATTTGAGCTCGTCGGAATTGCCGGTGGCGACGGACGTATCCAGCGCAGGCGGCGGTCCCGGGTCATGGTATACCCAGTAATCCACGCCATTGCGGTTGTAAATATTACGGTCTTCCTCCGTTAAAGCAAACGGCTGCACTTTACCCCATTCGGGGCTCTGGAATATCTGCATCGAAGGAATCGGGTTTCCGTTCTGGTCAATTGCGCCATTCAGCGTCAGGGGCTGCCAGCGATTGGGATCAAAGATGTTCGGATTGCCGGGATTTGTCGGAACCAGGGTGGGATTTACCGGAGCGTAATTGAAAGAGGCATAGATGTATTGTTCGTTCGATCCGTCCTGTAGCCCCATAAAAACGATGGAATACCCGATGTAGTTTCCCAGTGCAGCCGGTGAATTCGTGCCTGCATAATCGACGGAAGTGTAATCAGGATCATAACCCAACTCGATCATCAGGTCCCTGAATTGCGTGAGCGTAACAGCCGCGTTCGGAGAAAACTGGAAACGTTGCAAAAGCACCCGGTAAACGGCATAACTCATAGCCTCTTCCTGTGCGGCATGGATGTCGGCAGGCATATTGATACCTTCAAAAACACAGGTGTAGTTCCCTACAGTTTTTCCCAGCAAATAAGTATCCGCGGTAGAATCGAAGGCCGCCCAGGCATCGTACATAGCCATAGATACGTGATACAGGTTCCTGGCGTGAACCGGCGGGCGGGCAAAATCCTTACGAATGGCGTTGAGCAAGGCTTCGTTCCAGCGGCGTGCGACAGACTGTTGCGCCGACACGGATAGTACTGCAAGACTTAAAAAGAATAACGGAAGTAGTTTTTTTATCATTGACTGGAAGTGTTTGCCATGAGATAGGTATGGAAATTATTTTCCACCGAAGGCGAAAAATACAGCGACGGTAATGGACTTTTGCACGGTCGTTTGCATTTTAAGCAAATATTCAGTTTGTCAAATGGAACGCGGCAACAGTGAAACCGTACAAAGCCTCCGTTTACACCTATGCAAATTCTTGACGATCAACAGATAAGGCAAAAAATAAAGCGAATTGCCATTGAAATCCTTGAACACAACTTCGAGGAGGAGGAGGTCATTCTCGCCGGACTGAACAACAACGGACTGGGTTTCGCTCAACTCTTGCTGGCGGAATTGCTCCCCCTGGCGCCGCAGGGTATGGACCTGACGCTCACCCGCATTCGGCTTAATCCGGCGAATCCGGTCGAATACCCGCCGTATATTGAAATGCCCGCCGACAGCCTGCGCGGCAAAACCATCATTCTTGTGGACGACGTGGCCAATACCGGCCGCACGGTTTTTTATGCTGTACAACCCTTGCTGAGCGTACTGCCTAAAAGGGTGGAATTCGCGGTACTGATCGACCGCAAACACAAATCATTTCCAGTGAAAGCCGATTACGTCGGCCTGGCGCTCGCAACAACGCTGCGGGAAAATATAGAAGTGAATATCCGGGACGTGGAGACGATGGCGGTGTTTTTGAGGTGATTTACGATTTACGATTACATGATTTACGATTGAGGGCATCCCGGTCAATCGTAAATCGCAAATCATGTAATCGGAAATCGTAAATCATTCCCCTGCCGCCTGAAGTCGCGCTTTCCGTTCCCGTTTCTGGTCGGCATTGCTTTCGTACAGGCAATACTGTTCATATTTAACCGGGTCTTTTTCGGCCCAGA
>JAKQJD010000462.1 GCA_029561355.1 Bacteroidota bacterium
TGTCCTTTTTCTTGATAAAAAGGACCAAAAATCAAGGCTTTATTCAAATCCTGCGATTTTGCCTGCCATTTCCGACGGGTTCGCACCCAAACTCGCCCCGACTGCGTCGGGGCTCAAACATGGGTGCTCTCTGCCGCCTCCAATGGCGCAAAATCGGGATTTGAATAAGGCCGGTCCCAATAACGCACGGCGATTTTGATCTGTTCTTTCGCGTATGAAGGCTCATAACGCAGCGAATTTTGTATCTGTTTCGCTTAAGTATCCAAGTTATAACCGTGGAGGGAATGTGAAAAGTTGTCAACTTTGGTTTGGTACCCGGCACAAACATTATTGAGTACTTTTTGGCTAAGTTTTCAAACGCCAGACTCCAACTAAACTATAAGAAACTGTTTTAAAACCCCTCACCGGCCGCAAAGACTTGCCTTTTCGACTCGGCAGGGGTTTTAAAACAGTTTCTAAGCGACGAGTGAAAATCAGTTTAGATTATTTTCACACAAATGCCTGAGTATCAAGCCTGATAACTGATAACTGATAACCGATAACTAGTTATACAAATACATACTCCGGTTCCGCTCCAACTCCCTGAAATACGGATCCTTCAAATCCTTGATAAAGTAAATCGCCTCTCCCGTACTCTTCATTTCAGGGCCCAGGCGTTTATCCACATTCGGGAATTTATCGAACGAGAACACTGGGATTTTGATCGCGTAACCGTCCATTTTATTGATCATCTCGAAGTCCTTCAATTTGTGCGTGCCCAGCATCACTTTGGTGGCGATGTTGAGGTAAGGCACTCCGTAGGCTTTGGCGATGAACGGCGTGGTGCGCGAGGCGCGCGGATTGGCCTCGATTACGTACACCTGGTCGTTTTTGATGGCAAACTGGATATTGATCAAACCCTTGATATTCAGCGCTCTGGCGATGCGTTCGGCGTATTCGCACATGCTCTGGATCACGATGGGACCGAGCGAATACGGCGGCAGCACGGCCGACGAGTCGCCGGAGTGGATACCCGCCGGTTCGATGTGCTCCATGATGCCCATGATGTGAATGTCGTCGCCGTCGAAAATGGCGTCGATTTCCGCTTCCTTGGCGCGTTCGAGGAACTGGTCGATGAGGACCTTGTTATCGGGCAGGTGTTTGAAAATGGACAAAACCTGGCGTTCCAGTTCGTTGTCGTTGATCACGATTTTCATACGTTGTCCGCCGAGTACGTACGACGGGCGCACGAGCAGCGGGTACGGCAGGCGTTTGGCGATATCGAGCGCGGCATCCACGTCGTGGGCGACGCCGTACTGCGGATACGGGATGTCGAGGTCTTTCAGCAGGTCGGAGAAACGGCCGCGGTCTTCGGCGATGTCCATGCTGTCAAAACTGGTGCCGATGATGTTCCAGCCTTTTTTGTGCAGGTCTTCGGCGAGTTTCAGGGCCGTCTGGCCGCCGAGTTGCACGATCACGCCGTCGGGTTTTTCGTGTTCGAGAATTTCCTCGAGGTGTTCCCAGTATACGGGTTCGAAGTAGAGTTTGTCGGCGATGTCGAAATCCGTGGAAACGGTTTCCGGGTTACAGTTTACCATAATCGCTTCATAACCAACCTCTTTGGCGGCCAAAACGCCGTGCACGCAGCAGTAGTCGAACTCAATACCCTGGCCGATGCGGTTCGGGCCGGAGCCGAGCACCACCACTTTCTTCTTGTCGCTGACAATGCTTTCGTTGCGGTCGTCGAAGGTGGAATAGAAGTAGTTTGTTTTGCTTTCAAATTCCGCGGCGCAGGTGTCCACCATTTTATACACCCGGCGGATGCCGCGGCGTTTGCGCTCAATGGTGACGAATTTTTCGTCGATGCGCAGCAGCCAGGCGATTTGTGCGTCGGAGTAGCCGTTCTTTTTGAGTTCCATGAAGAAGTCGGTCGGGATATCCTCCGGCACGTTGAAACGCAGCAACTGCTCCTCCATTTTCACCAGGTTTTTGATTTGCCCGATAAACCAGGAATCGATGCCCGTGAATTTCTGCACCGTTTTGGAAGGAATGCCGAGGCGCAGCGCATCTTTCACGCGGTAAATGCGGTCGTCGCTCACCTTTTCCAGGCGCTCCATGATATCGTCGGTGCGCAGCCACTCTTTTTTGTCGGCGCCAAGGCCCGTGCGGTTGTTTTCCTGGCTCTGACAGGCTTTCTGCAGGGCTTCGTTGAACGAGCGGCCGATAGCCATTACCTCGCCCACCGATTTCATTTGCAGGCCGAGGCGGTGGTCGGCGCCGTGGAATTTATCAAAATTCCAGCGCGGCATTTTCACGATCACGTAGTCCAGCGTAGGTTCGAAAAACGCAGAGGTTGTTTTGGTGATCTGGTTTTTCAGTTCGTCGAGGGTGTATCCGATGGCCAGTTTGGCAGCGATTTTCGCGATCGGATAACCCGTGGCTTTCGAGGCCAGCGCCGAAGAACGCGACACACGAGGATTGACTTCGATGGCGATGAGTTTTTCGTCTTCGGGGTTTTGCGCAAACTGCACGTTGCAGCCGCCGGCGAAATTGCCGAGCGCCCGCATGATCTTGATGGCCTGGTTGCGCATATCCTGGTAAGCCGTGTCCGACAAGGTCATGGCCGGCGCTACCGTGATGCTGTCACCGGTGTGAATGCCCATGGGGTCCACGTTTTCCACGGTGCAGATGATGACCACGTTGTCGAGTTTGTCGCGCAGCAGTTCGAGTTCGAATTCCTTCCAGCCGAGCACCGCTTTTTCCACGAGCACCTCGTGGGTGGGCGATGCGTTGAGGCCGTTTTTGAGGGCCTCGTCGAAGTCTTCTTCTTTCAGGCAGAAACCGCCGCCTGTGCCGCCGAGGGTGTAGGAAGGGCGTATAACGAGCGGAAAACCAATCTTTTGCGCGGCTTCTTTACCTTCCAGGTAAGAATTGGCGATGTACGACGGCGCAACGGAAAGGCCCAGATCCAGCACCAGTTTTTTAAATGCCTCGCGGTTTTCCGTCGTCTCGATAGCGGCCGTATCCACACCGATCATGCGGCAGTTGTATTGCTCCCAGATGCCCATTTTTTCGCACTCGATGGCGAGGTTGAGCGCCGTTTGTCCACCCATGGTCGGCAGCACGGCATCCAGCGTCGGTAATTCCGGGTCTTCCTGGTGTTTTTTCAAAATCGCCTCGATACTCTCCGGCGTTAGCGGATGCAGGTAAATATAGTCGGCTGTCACGGCATCAGTCATGATCGTGGCCGGATTGGAATTGATCAGCGCCACTTTGATACCTTCTTCGCGCAGGGAACGGCTGGCTTGAGAGCCGGCATAGTCGAATTCGCAGGCCTGACCGATGATGATGGGGCCGGAGCCGATAATGAGGATGGATTGAATGGAATTATCTTTCACAGAAACAGAGAGTGAGAGGGTGAGAAGGTGAGAGAGTGAGCGTATAACCCTTGGCTCTCGAAATCTTGCTGGGGTAAAAAAATGCCGGAAACGGGCGCATGGCCCCGTTTCCGGCATGTCCGAATACAAAAAACATATCAGGTCGTTTTTTCATATCGGGATGCAAAGGTAGAAAGGTGTGTGGGAAAAAAGAGGGTGTCGGGAAAATTTTTAAAAAGATAAGTTCGGACGCCCTTAATCCTCGTTTTTGTACCGAATCACGTAAATCAAAAGTCCGAACACAATCCAGCACAACTGCCGGGTCCTTCTGATCAGCGAAACGACCAGCCAGGTTTCTCCTCCCGGCACGCCGATGGCATCCAGCATCACTTTGTTGGCGTATTCCTCTACGCCGATTTGTCCGGGAATAAATCCGGCGGCGGCCTTGTAGAACCCTACTCCCGTATTGGCCATAACGGCTTGTAAAACAGAGACTTCTATCCCCAAAAAATGCAGGATCAGCAACAACTCCATCGAGTCAACCACCCAGTACAACACAAAAAACAACAGTGCGACCAGCATGGCTTTCGGACTGTTGCGGAAATATACCTGTAAATCTGCCCATGCTTTTTCCATACCTGTTCCGGCGGAACCTGCCCGGCGAACAAGTTTTTCGCCCCAATGGGTGCGTACCAGTAAACCGGTCAAATAGCGCCGGTATTTTATCAGCAAAACGATCGCCGCCACAGGCAGCAGCCAAAAATAAAGCCCGGCAAAAGACGCCGAAAATGGGAATGAAAACCCTTTTAACGCCCCTGTCGTCGCCAGAAAAAGCAGGGCCTGCGCTATTACCATCCCGGTTCTGGACACCAGGGCTGCTGTAAGCAAAGTCGCCTGACTCACGGATGTGTTGCGCAGCAAATACATTTTCATCGCCTCGCCGCCCACGGCATTGGTCGGATTGATGACGCTGACGGCTTCGCCGACTTGCCGGATCAGAAACAACTTCCTCAAAGACAATCGATTACCCGTTATTCCCATACAAAACCGCCAGCCGATGGTGGCGAAAAAATAGCCGGCAAAAGTGGTAAGCAGCAGCCAGATGAACCGGTAGCCGAGGTGCCGGAGGGAATCGGCTACTTTGCTCAGGTCCATGCTTCGAATGAAAAGCCCGAAGCAAAGTAATATCAGGAATAGAATGGAGATTCGAAGGATTCTCATGGTTGACACAAGGTTGAGGGGTTGAGATTGTTGAGGGGTTGAGATTGTTGAGGGGTTGAGATTGTTGAGGGGTTAAGATTAGCCACTCGGTTCCCTCAACAATCTCAACCGCTCAACCCCTCAACAACCTACCAGTTAATCAACGGCAACACCCGCCGCCCCGATCTATTGATCAGGCCGATCTGAAAACCGTCAAGTTCTTTCGCCGAATTGAAAAGCCCGATTTGCAGGCCTTTGGCTTTTTTCGCCCGGTTGATGGCCGCCACCTGAATGCCCGTCAGCGTATCCGCCCGATTGACAACGCCCGCTACCTGAATGCCCAGTACTTCCTGGGCATGGTTGTAGATGCCGCCGACCTGCAGATGCGAAATGCCTGCGGCAGCGTTGTTCGAAATGCCGGCAACCTGGGCGCCGCGGGAAAAATTGGCCTGGTTAAATATTCCGCCGGCCTGAATCCCCGTCAAGGTGTCGCGGGTGTGGTTAAAAATACCGCCCAACTGAACACCGAGCACATTTCCGCGCTGCCGGTTGTAAATGCCGCCCACCTGCACCAGTACCCGGCCGCCGGATGAATTGTTGGCAATGCCTGCGACCTGCGTGGCAGCACGGTCGGCATAGCGATTGAAATTGAACAAACCGCCTACCTGCACACCATTCAGCGTATCGCCGCAATGGTTGTAAATGCCGCCCACCTGCACGCCGTTCATATTTCCGCGTAATTCGTTGAAAACGCCGGCTACCTGAACGCCCTGTATTTCTTTGCGGGTGAAATTCGCCAGCCCGGCCACTTCCACACGGCGATTGCCCATGGATGTACCCGCCAGTACATTAAACGACCAGTCGTTCACCACTTTGGCGCTCAACGTATGGTTGGTGCCCAGCACGGGCAAAAACGAAATCTGATACCGCCGGTGCAGCGAATCCGGCACATTCACCGCATTCCATTTTTCGAGGGTGGCTTTAAAAAAACGCTCGGCCTGCGTCGCAACAATCTGCAGATTTTCCTCCAGCGTGCGCGGACGAGGTTTGGAAGGTGCATTTACCTGTAAATCAATCTTTTGGAAACGTGGAGTTTGGCGCGTAACGGTAAAAACGGTGTCGTGGTAATCCAGGCGCGCTACCACGATTTCGGTGGCCTTGCGGACTTTCAGTTCGTAGTAGCCGTTGGAATCGGTGGTGGTGGCACGAAGCGTCTGCCGGTCATATACGGTGGCGTTGGCCAGGCGCTGGCCGGTTGCGGGGTCTTTTACGTAGCCGCTCAATTGTTCGGCGGGTTTACGGCGTTTCTTCAGGATGAGGTAGTTGCCGTTCGTTTTAAATTCGTAGCCCTCGCCCAGGATTTCATACAGGGTTTCCCGCACAGTCCAGTCATTGGCGATCAGGTTCGTTTTACGTGTCGCATCCAGAATACTGGCATTGTACGACCATTCGAAACCGGCCCGCTGTGCAACGATCTGTAGCGCCTCCCGTATCGGCGTTCCCTTAAAAACCACGTCGATACGCCGCTCCAGCACTTCGCCCGCCCGGGCAAAATGCGAAATCAAAACAAGCGCCATTACCAAGAAAGTCCCTTTACTCATCGTTCATCGTTCATCATTCATCATTCATCATTCCTCCCCGCATCCCGTTCCGTCCAGGATAATTTTGCCGTCCTCGCGTTTTACGGTCAAAGAGAAGGCATCGGCAACCAGATCCAGCACCCGGTCCAGTTCGAGGTTTTCGTACTTGCCGTAAAGCAGGCAATTTTCCAGCACCTTGTTATTCAGGGAAATATCCACGCCGTACACATCGCTCAATTCCTGCACCACCTGTTTGAGCGGGGTGGCATTATATTGGAAAAGCCTGTTTTTATAGGCCAGCACGTTCTCATCCGGTTTGGCCGAACGAATGATATTTCCGGTAGCGTTTTCGTACACCGCCTGCTCGCCGGGCAGCAGCAGCACCGTTTGAGCACCGGCAGTGAGTTGAACTTTGCCGGAGGTGACCGATACTTTCACCCGGCCAGGTTCGGAGCGGTTGTCGACGTTGAATTCGGTGCCCACTACCTTCACTTCCAGTTGTTCCACTTCGATTACGAAGGGCTTTTCCTTGTCGGGCGCTACCGCAAAATACGCCTCTCCGCTGAGCCGCATGCGCCGTTCGTTTTTATTGAAATTGCCCGCAATGCGCAGTCCGGAATTGCGGTTGAGCACCACCACCGAACCGTCGGTGAGCGTATCCGTAAGCGTTGCAGAAGTTGCAGCGATCTGAATTTCAGGTGTTTGTGAAGGATTTCTGAAAAAGAAAACAGCAGCCACCACAACCACCAGCACGGCCGCAGCCGCCGGAATCCACTGGTACATCGAAATACGTCGGGCAGGTGAAGTACCGGCAACAGGCTGTATCTTCGCTTTTACTTTTTGCAAAGCCCTTTCCGTGTCTACCGGGCGCAGGGTAGCAGCCCGGGCAGTCGGCGCCTGGTTCCACAACCGTTGCAGGCTTTCGAAATACTGCCGGTTTTCGGCAGATTCCTGTAGCCAGGCCCCGATCACGCGCTCGTCCTCCGCAGTCGCTTCACCGGCCAGGCGTTTCGCCAGCAATTCGTCTATGTTCATGTAGTTGTCTGTCATAGTAGCATCAGTTGCAAAAGGGCGATCAGGGTAACGAGGTAATCTGCCAGTTCGGTGCGCATCAGTCGGAGCGCTTTTCCCATCTGGGTTTCCACGGTTTTAATGGAAATGCCGAGTTGATCGGCGATTTCGCGGTACTTCAGTTCTTCAAAACGGCTCAGTTCAAAAATGCGACGGCACTCCGGCGGCAAAGCCTGCAGGGCCTGCTGGATGCGCTCGTTCAGTTCCGACGCGGCGCCGGGTTCGTGTTCATGCCCCTGTTCCAATTGTTCCGCATTGTATACTTTATATTTTTCACGTGTCCGGGCGTCGCGCAGGCGATTGAGGCAGCGGTTGTGCACCATTTTGTACAAATAGGCTTTCACCGACCACTGCACTTCGAATGCAGAGCGTTGTTCCCACAGTTTTACAAAGGTTTGTTGCACCAGGTCTTCCGCCTCATCCATATCTCCCTCGGTAAGCGAGCAGGCATAATGACACAGCGGTTCGTAGTACCTACGAAACAGCGCATCAAAAGCCGATTCATCGCCTTGCCGAATCGCCTGAAGCAAAGTTGGGTCGTCTCTTTTTTCCACTTGTGGCGTTCTTTCCAGACACTTTAACACAGGTTTAACCCTGATGCGCAAGTGCAGATTTTTTAAAAATATTTCTTGTTCTCCTGTTTGGGAGCCTGTTAAGTCATCCGATGACTTTGAGTCATCGGATGACTTAACAGGCTCCCAAACAGGAGAACAAGATTTTTTCGGGTGGTCGTCAGGGTAAAAGCGGACACGTGGGTCTCAGATCAGTTATGAAAACAAAAACACTTATTTCCATGCAACACCTGTTGAAAATTATCGCCCTCTTGTTTCTGAACCTGCTTTTTAACCCTTTCATTTCGTCGGGACAAAATTACACGCAAACCGTAAAAGGAACGGTTTTGGAGAAAGGTATTAAAAATCCGCTGATAGGAGCTACTGTGGTGGCCGTGCTGCCCGAAACTTCGGAAAAGCGCGTGATCGGCGCCGTCACCGACTCCGAAGGTCATTTCCGGCTGACCAACGTTCCTGTCGGAAAAATCGGCATTCAGGTCACTTATTTGGGTTACAAAGATGCCGTTTTGTCCAACGTCACCGTCAACTCCGGTAAAGAAGTAGACCTGATCATCGAAATGGAAGAATCCGTTTTGAAAGCCGGCGAAGTAGTCATTTCCGCAAAAATAGAAAAACAAAAGCCGCTCAATGAACTGGCAGTGGTCAGCGCCCGCACGTTTTCCGTAGAGGAAACCCAGCGATTTGCCGCTGCCGTGAACGACCCGGCCCGCATGGCTTCCTCCTATGCCGGCGTGGTGATGCGCGACGACGGCAACAACACCATCGTCATTCGTGGCAATGCACCCAACGGGCTACTCTGGCGTATGGAAGGCGTGGATATTCCCAGTCCCAACCACTTTTCCAACGTGGGTTCTTCCGGCGGTGGCATTTCCATTCTGAGTGCTCAATTGCTGAGTAACTCCGATTTTATGACCGGGGCATTTCCGGCTGAGTATGGAAATGCTTTGTCGGGCGTGTTCGACCTGAAACTGCGCAAGGGCAATACCGACAAATCCGAATACACCTTGCAGGCCGGCGTGCTCGGTATCGACGCGGCGGCAGAAGGCCCCATGCGCCTCGGCAAACAAACGGGTTCTTTTCTGGCCAACTACCGCTACTCTACCCTCTCGCTGCTATCGAAAGCGGGCGTGAACGTCGGCAGCGCCAGCACCGATTTTCAGGACCTGTCATTCAACTTCTGGATGCCGGCGGGCAAAGCGGGCACCTTCACGATGTTCGGCATGGGCGGACTCAGCACACAAAAAGCCGTCGGCGTAGCGGATTCCGTGGAATGGGCCGACAACCTGTATAAAAGATACAACGGCGATTTTCTGGCTAACACCGGCGTACTCGGCCTGACACACAGCAAGGCCTGGGACCACACGTTCATCAAAACCGTACTGCTGGCTTCCAGTACCGAAAACGGCTACAACGAAGATGAATATCAGTATGATTACACCCTGCGCCGCAACTACGACCAACGCCATAGCCAGATGAAATACACGTTGTCGACGGTACTAAACCACAAGTTCAATGCACGGCATTTTTTGCGTACAGGCGCCTACGTCAATTTCCTGGATTTCAATTTCCGGCAATCGGAATGGGATTTTTCGGAACATTATCTCCGCCAGCGTATCCGGACCGAAGGGCAAACACAAACGCTCAATGCCTTCGCTCAGTGGCAGTTCCGCCCGACGGAAAATCTGACGCTGAATGCGGGTGTGCATTCGCTGTTCTTTTTCCTCAACAACAGCGTTTCCGTGGAGCCGCGGGCGTCGGTGAAATACGCTTTTTCGGAGCGCAGTTCGCTGAGTGCCGGCTACGGCCTGCATTCGCAGGTTCAACCGTTGGGTGTATATTTTACTAAAAATGAAAACGGGGAAGGATCACCCAACCAGGAACTGACGCCCTCCAAAGCGCACCATTTCGTGCTGTCGTATGACCGTACTTTGCCCGGCAATCTGCACCTGAAAACGGAGGCTTATTTCCAGCATTTGTACAATGTGCCGGTAAGTGCCTCCGGGCCTACGTCGTTTTCCATGCTGAATAGCCTGGACGGATTTGAGTCGCAATCGCTTGTCAATCAAGGTAATGGGCGCAACTATGGTTTCGAACTGACTTTTGAAAAATTCCTGACGCGCGGCCTGTATTTCCTGCTTTCCTCTTCGGTGTATGAATCCAAATACCGCGGCAGCGACGGCATCTGGCGCGACACGCGTTACAATGGCAACTATGCCAACACGTTCACCGCAGGCAAGGAATGGGACTGGAATACCCGCCGCAAAAACCGCAGTATCGCCTTCAATATGAAACTGGTACATGCCGGCGGTTTCCGCGACGCGCCGGTCGATCTGGCGGCATCCCGGGAGGAGGGACGCACTATTCGCGACGACGCGCGTGCTTTTGAAGAAAAAATGCCCGATTACTTCCGGCTTGATCTCGGCGCTCGTTTGAAACGCAATTACGCTCATTTGACCACAACGGTCGGTATCGACCTGCAAAATGCAAGCAATCGTTTGAATGTTTACAACCGGTATTATGACCCGAATTCAAAATCGGTGCAGTATAGCCGGCAGACGGGGTTGATTCCGGTGCTGTTTTATAGGGTGGAGTTTTAGGGGGATGGAAATTCATCTAAAGGTCATCGGCAGGCATTGATTGGATAAACAACAAAGATACCGGCCCGATGGGCCGGGTGAAACACTCATACCAATGGTTGCTACAAAGATGCCGGCCCGATGGGCCGGATATGATTGCTTGGGCTTTGTATTGCTGGGAAATGTGCCAAAATACCTATAATAAGAATTGGGTATGCAGGAACCAGAGCCACTTGAGTTTGCACCTGTCCCAGCGGGACAATATCTTTGTAGCCAATGCCCATGCAACCCTACCCGGCCCATGGGGCCGGTATCTTTGTAGCCCAATGCCCATGCAGTCGCCCGGCCCAGCGGGCCGGTATCTTGTGGCATTCAAAAATTTTCATTTGTTAATCCGAAAACACGTTTCAAACATGGCAAACACGTATACCCAACTTTACACCCACCTGGTATTTGCGGTCAAATTCCGCCAGTCCCTCATCCTTGATTCATTTCGGGAAGAAACAGAGCGCTACATGACCGGCTTTTTGCAAAACAAAAAATACAAATTACTGGCCATTTACCTGATGCCGGATCATGCACATATCCTTGTCGGGCAAAATCCGGCGCTTGCACTTTCTGAAACGGTTCAGACGCTAAAAACAGAAACGGCTAATTTTATTAAGGAGAAAAAATTCACACCATTCCGGTTTCAATGGCAATTGGGATTCGGAGCATTTTCACATTCCCGAAGTGAGTTGGATAAAGTGATTCGTTACATTTTGAACCAACCCGAGCACCATAATAAGAAATCGTTCAAAACCGAATATCTCGCCATGTTGCGCAGGTATGAAATCGAATTTAAGGACGAATATTTATTTGAATTTTTTGATGGTGTTTACGAATAAGATATTGGCCCGCCGGGGCAGGGTGAACACCTGTGGAATCTATTCACAGGTGGCAAAGGAAACCGGGACGTGTTAAACATTTGTAGAAAAAACCATAAAAAACCCCCATCCCACAATTTCAACACCCGACAACCAGTTTGCCCCCACACAATCCACTTCCATGCGGCTTATCTTTTTTCTGGCAAGTTTTATACCCTTGCAAACCCTTCACGCCCA
>JAKQJD010000472.1 GCA_029561355.1 Bacteroidota bacterium
ACCCGAAATTCTGAAACGCGGGGCAATTATCGGCATTGATTTTCAGGTTTTTAGCAAAAACACAAAAAAAATACCCGGATGCATGGAGAATGACATCCGGGTAGTGGTGTTTTCATTTCATTTTCCGACAAGTGTCATAAAATTGTCATGCAAGTATACGTTGATTTTTAAATAAAGATGCCCTTATCCGTTTTTTCTCTCAAAAATGCTGTCATGCTGACAAATTTTAAGCGCATCTTTATTTTTGCCTTTTATCATTTGCCCTTTCTGCTGTATGAATCAGGTTTCTTTGGATGATTTTTCGAAAATAGATATCCGGACCGGGACCATTAAAGAGGTAATACCATTTCCGAATGCACGCAAACCTTCGTGGCAGTTGCTCATCGACTTCGGACCCGAAATCGGTATGAAACGCAGCAGCGCCCAGCTGACCACATTGTATGCAGCAGAAGACCTTCTTGAAAAACAGGTGTTGGCAGTGATAAATTTCCCGCCCAGGCAAATCGCCAATTTCTTTTCGGAAGTCCTGGTGCTGGGCCTGGAACAGGAACACGGCAGCGGTGTGGTGCTGCTACAGCCGGAAAGAGGGGTGAAAAATGGGTTGAGGGTGAGTTGAGGGTGTTGAAAGGTTGAGGGGTTGAGGGTGTTGAGGGTGCTTCGCTCAATCTCCGTTAAATATCCTGAGTGAAGCACCCTCAACCCCTCAACCTCTCAACAATCTCAAGGCAATTCCCACCTCGCCTGCATCAACGTACTCAAGTCTTCCGGCCAGGAGCGCAACAGCAAAAACAATCCCGCAAACATGACGATCTTCACCAGCACACTGGCACGGGAATAATCTTTTTTCGACCGGGCATTCCAGATGATAATAGTAGCCACAAAAGCCGGCAACAGCAATAGAACCCCGCCGGCAATGACCTGCCACTGCGGAGCCTTCGTTTCGTGCCAGAAAAACAGCAAAAACCCGATCAGAATGCTGGCAGTGAGTCCGGTAAAACCCGCCGGTTTGCGCGCAAAACGGGGTCCTTTCAACACTGCCAGCGTAGCGCAACCGCATTGTGAATCGCCGATAAAATCCTCGAGGTCTTTAATCTGCTCGCGTAACAGGTTGGTAATGAATGCGAAAAGCCCATACATCCATACCGAACTCACTGCAATCTGCATGGCTTCCGGCTGTATGAAGGAGGTCAGCCAGATAGGACGGTCTTCCGGAAAAAGCATGATGATGGGAACTACGCCGCATAAAACCGACACCAGGAAATTGCCCATGATGGCAGTGCATTTCAGTTGCCAGGCGTACAAAAACAACATGAACGACACCCCGGGAAATACCCACAGCGGCCAGTGCGTGCGGGGTTGCAGGGACTGATCGATGGTGAAGGCCAGAATATGAACCAGAATAACCAGTCCGGAATACAGCACCAGCGCGAACGGAGCGGGCAAATATCGGCCCCAGATCATACGCTCAGGCTTGTTGATCAGGTCGATTTCCCGATCGTAATAATCATTGAGCACGTAACCGGCCAGGGTAGTAAGCACCGTTGCGCCGGCAATCAGCCCGAAAACAGAAGGCGTCAGTACCGGAATGCCACCCGCTTTGAGTATTGCGGGGCGCAGAATAAACCAGTATGGGATGAATTGTGTCAGAAACACAATCAACAAATTCGGAAAGCGAAACAGACGGATAATAGCCAGCACCTGATTCATGCGGCACAAAGTCCGAAATTTTCAGATATTCAAAAATTATCTCACACAAATATCTCTTCCATCCTCCCGCGTCATTTGGGTCGTGGAATCTACGGACTCTCACTTCTCACTTCTGTTCAGTATTCCGGCCATTTGCCCTGCAACTTCATCACTTTTTCAAGGATGTCCCGTACACAGCCTGCGCCGCCGGGAAGTGGAGAAATATAATCGCAAATTTCTATCACCTCCGGCACGGAATCCGAAGGACAGGAAGAAACGATCACCTTGCGCAGCACGGGAATGTCGGGAATGTCGTCGCCCATATAACAGATTTCGGAGGAGAGCAGCCCGCTGCTTTCCAGAAACGCCTGAAAAACAGGCAATTTTTCGCTCACACCGGAGTAATATTCGGTAATACCGAGACCTGTGAGGCGTTTTTTGGTTCCTTCCGAACGACCGCCGGTAATGATACAAATCTGGTACCCGGCCTGAAGCGCCCATTTTACCACCTGTCCGTCGCGCACGTTCATGGTACGCAGCAGTTCGCCGGCTTCCGTTATCAGGATGTTATTGTTGGTAAAAACGCCGTCTACGTCGAATACGAAGCCTTTGACGGCGCGTAATTTATCGAACAAGTGTACCAGTTCGATCTCTACCGGTTGCAGAACAGGTATATCGGAAGGAATATAACTGACCACCGCATCGAGTCCGACTTCGGGCAGGTCGTCTTTTCTGACTATTTGTTGTTCGCTCGCCATTCGTAAACCCATTTAGCCTGGATCTGTTCCAGGTGGCCTTCGCTGGATTCTTCACGCGTGCCCTCGAAATTGGGAATTTCAAGGATCCATTGCAGGAGTTCCGTGAAACGGATGCGGTAAATTTTGCTCTCGTCAAAATCTTCGCCGAAACGTTCGTACAGCGCCATGGCAACGTCTTCGTGATCGGCCCAGCCGAAGGGCATATTATCAAAATCGTGAAAAGGCATATGTGGATGGTGTTTTGTGTGTGGTGTTTAGTGTTTGGGGTACATTGCTCAGGCGATTGTTCATTATTCGGCAAATATTAAATAATCGCCTGAGCAATGTACCCCAAACACTAAACACCAAAAACCAAACACCAGATACTTAATGTTCGTGTCCGATAATTCGCCGCTGGTCCGGAATCGTCACCGTGATCTGTGCGGCTTCGTCCAGGATCACACACTGACAACCCAGCCGGCTTTCCAGACGCGGATTGATGGCGCGGTCGATAAAATCTTCTTCCTTGTCCGATATTTCTTCCAGAAAATCTTCTCCTTTTTCCACGTACAGGTGGCAGGTGGAACACGCGCAGACGCCCCCGCAATTGTGATTGAGGTGCACGTCGAAATCTTCCGTCAGTTCCAGAATGGACATGTCGACAAAATTGCCGGACACTGTTTTCGGCGGTATATTGGTATCTTCGAATTGAAATGTAACTGTAGCCATGGATTGCTCTGCCTTCAAGAGGGGTGCAAAGGTAATTTGTTGCGGGTTCAAACACTGCAATCCCAAGAAGGTTTTCTGAAATGAATGTTCAGAAGAATTCCCGCAGTACCAACTATGTCAAAAAAATCCTGTTCTTACGCCATCCCATTTATACCTGACCGGCATGTGCCTTCCGGTTTTTACCATCCGTTTTTCAATCTGAAACAACCGGGTCATTTTTTTTTCTTAAATAAGACCAATCAGTTCGGTTTAATATAGAAAAGCCCTACTTTTGGCTGTTTAGACCCTCGATAATAACTTTTCACAGCGCTTGTGTCATGCAATTTGGAACCCATCAATTACAGCCGACGAACGAGGAACCTGAGTTTAAAAAATGGAAATTCAGGGAGCTAAAGATTTACGCTTCTACCGAATGGCTGGCGGACAATAAAAAGAAATACCGCCAGGTGTTCGACCGGCTTGAAACGACTTATATCTATGCTGAACTGTCCTTTCACAACAAACATTTCGATATCGAGGACTGGGAGGTGAACGTAGAACTGCGTTGTTACGCGGTAAAAAAACAACGAAAAGAGATTTGTGTCCTGCCTTTTCGCCGCAAAGTGAGCAAATACGACGCTGTCGGATACATCCGGGAAGGCTGGGGCAACAAGCAGGAAGGTGTTTTCTGGAAAAAGGGCGCCTACTATTGGGAGGCCTGGATCGAAGGAGAAAAGGTGGGCTCCAAATATTTCTACGTCGAAGAAGCCGGGCGCCCGCTCAGCAAAACCGACAATCCATACTGCCAGATCACTTCGCTCCGCATGTACGAAGGCCCTTACGACGATATTCCGGAGTTCGAGCGCCAGTACATGAAGCGGTTTTACGGAGAAGAAACCCGGTACATCTATGCGGAAATCACGCTCAAAAACCTGCTGTTCAGCAAACAGTGGCAGTGCGAGTTGTTTATCAAATTTTACAATGACGCCCGCGAACTGAAAGGCCAGGTGGTACGCCTGCACAAAGTCGAAAAAAGCGACGACGGCATGAAAATTACCGCCGGCTGGGGCAGCAACGTGAAAGGCTCCTGGCGAAACGACCGCTATACTGCGGAAATCGTTTTTATGGACCAACTCGTGGCTGTGATGCCATTCGAAGTCGGCCTCGACTGGGATGAAGGGGTAAATGCCGTATTCCTGCCCGACAAAGGCCAGCAGGTTTTCCTGCAGCCCGACGAGGAAGATACCGAGAGTTTCGAAGAGGTGTTGTCCAAACTCAACGCCCTGATCGGCCTGAACGAGATCAAAAACAAGGTGCGCGAACACGCACAATACATTCAGTTTCTGCAACTTAGAAAGGAAAAAGGATTTGCCGAAAAAGACGGTATCAACGTACATTCTATTTTTATCGGCAACCCCGGCACCGGTAAAACGACCGTTGCCAAAATGATGGGCCGCCTGTATAAAAAAATGGGCCTGCTCACCAAAGGCCATGTACACGAAGTGGACCGTACTGATCTGGTCGGCGAATACATCGGCCAAACGGCGCCGAAAGTGAAGGATGCCATCGAAATGGCGCGCGGTGGCGTATTGTTCATCGACGAGGCATATTCCCTGGCCCGGAGCGCCGAAGATTCCAAGGATTTCGGCCGCGAGGTGATTGAAATTCTGGTGAAGGAATTGTCCAACGGTCCCGGCGACCTGGCAGTGATCGTAGCCGGTTACCCCAAGGAAATGAAAACCTTCCTGGATTCCAACCCGGGTCTGCGCAGTCGTTTCAAAATGACCTTCGAATTTGCCGATTACCTGCCGCAGGAACTCAGCCTGATTGCCGATTATGCCTGCAATGAAAAAGAAGTGCTCCTGGCTAAAGAAGCAAAAGTACTTGTAAATGAGTTGATTACGGAAGCATTCAGAAGCCGGGACCGCGCATTCGGTAATGCGCGTTTCGTGCACGACCTGATCGACAAAGCCAAAATACAACTCGGTTTGCGCATGATGGGCAACCCGGAAGTGCGTAGCCTGGCATCCGAGGCCCTGACCATCATCCTGAAAGACGACGTAGAAAAGGTGAAGGTGACACAGAAACGCCCATTGCCCAATATTCCGGTCGACGAAGCCCTGCTTTCCGTGGCGCTGCACGAACTGGACAGCCTCATCGGGATGCAAAACATCAAAAAGGACATCCGGGAACTGGTCAATCTGGTGCGTTTCAACCGGGAATCCGGCCGCGACGTACTCGGACGTTTCTTCCTGCATACTGTTTTTGTAGGCAATCCGGGCACCGGCAAAACGACTGTAGCGCGTATTCTTACCAAAATTTACAAAGCCCTCGGCGTACTCGAACGCGGCCATATGGTGGAAACTGATCGTCAGGGACTCGTAGCGGGTTATGTGGGTCAGACGGCTATTAAAACCACCGAACGGGTGGAAGAATCCATGGGCGGCGTGCTGTTTATCGACGAAGCCTATGCACTGACCAATTCCGGCCGCGGCTCACAGGGCGATTTCGGCGACGAGGCCATTCAAACCCTGCTGAAACGGATGGAGGACCACCGCGGACAGTTCTTCGTTTTCGTGGCAGGTTACCCTGAAAATATGGACCATTTCCTGAAAACGAACCCGGGCCTCAACAGCCGTTTCGACAAGGTGCTGCGTTTTGAAGATTATGCGCCGGAAGAACTGCTCGAAATCGCGTTGTTTATGTTTCAGCAGGAGCATTACCGTGTAGAGGAAGAAGCGCGGGAATACCTGGGTAAATACCTGCGGTTCCTGCACCAGTTCCGCGATAAATATTTCGGGAATGCACGTGCCGTTCGACAGGTGGTGATGGAAGGCATTAAAAATCAGAACCTCCGTATCGCACAAAATCGCCCTGAAGAAGACGAGCGTATGCACACCATTACAGCCGACGACGTAGCATCGTTCACATTTGAAAAAGACAAACTCAACCTGTTTGTCCGGAAGAATATCGGCTTCGGCAAATAGGAAACACGGATTTCGCGGATAAGAAGCGGATTTCGCGGATTTGATCTGAACAAATGCGGTCATTCGCTATTTAAGGAGAGTTCCATTCGGTGGTTTTATTCTGTACTTGAATACAGAAAAGCACATTGAATAGAACACTCCTTTTATTTTTTGTATTGGTAAACCGGTTTTCCTTTCAACGGAATCAAATCCGCGAAATCCGCTTCCAATCCGCGAAATCCGCGTTTCAAATCGCGTTGCTATGAAGAAAAAAATCGTCGTCGCCATCACCGGTTCCTCCGGCTCTATCTATGCCAAAACCCTGCTGGACACTTTGACGACCCTGTCGGATCAGATCGAGGCTGTAGGAGTGGTCTTGTCCGACAATGCCCGCCTGAACTGGGAACTGGAGATTGGAAAACCGGACTTCAGCCCCTACCCTTTCCAATTCTACGAAAAGAATGATTTTTTTGCTCCGTTTGCCAGCGGATCTGCCCGCTATGAAACGATGGTCGTTTGTCCATGCTCCATGGGCGTGCTGGCACGCATTGCTACCGGCATCAGCAACGACCTGATCACACGAGCCGCCGACGTGATCCTGAAAGAACGGCGACGGCTTGTTCTTATCACCCGCGATACCCCCCTCAGCCTGATTCATATCAACAACATGAAAACGGTAACCGAGGCCGGCGGCATTATTTGCCCAGCGAGCCCCTCTTTTTATTCCCGGCCTGAAGACCTGACCGCAATTGTTCGCACCGTCACCGACCGGGTACTCGATCTGGCAGGGTTTGAGTTGAAGAGTTACAGGTGGGGAGAAGATAACGGCTGAGTAAAATATTGTATAAAAAAGATCGCTCAAAGCAATTGTATTGATATAATTGAAACGCCGGCGCCTTTTTACTTTTGCACTTTCAGGTCAATAATTGACCCAAAAACGAATCATAACCATGTCCTACAGTAGTCTCCGCGAAGCCGTCAACGACCTTGAACGCAATGGCATGCTCCTCCGCATCCGCGAAGAAGTTGATCCCAACCTGGAAATTGCGGAGATACACCGGCAGGTGTTCGAGCGGCACGGACCGGCTATTTTGTTCGAGCGAGTCAAAGGCAGCCCGTTTCAGGCGGTCAGCAATGTGTACGGCACTTTCAAACAAACGGAATGGTTGTTTCGCCACAGCCTCGATCGGGTGAAAAGGGTGATCGAACTCAAAAAAGATCCTGCGGCATTTTTGAAAAACCCGTTGCGCTATTTGAGCGCGCCTTTCACTGCCGTGTCGGCGCTGCCAATGCGCAGCCTTGCAGGAGGCGCGGTTACATACGGCACGACAAGCATCGATCAGTTGCCGCAAATCAAAAGTTGGCCCATGGACGGCGGCGCTTTCGTTACCATGCCGCAGGTGTATACGGAAGACCCCGATCAACCCGGGCCCATGCATGGCAACCTGGGCATGTACCGCATCCAACTGTCTGGAAATGAGTACGTTCCGAATGAAGAAATCGGATTGCACTACCAGTTGCACCGGGGCATCGGTGTGCACCACACCCGATACAATGAACTGAACCGGCCTTTTCATGCCAGCGTTTTTGTGGGCGGACCGCCGAGTCACGCTTTTTCGGCCATCATGCCATTGCCGGAAGGATTGAGCGAACTGACGTTTGCCGGTATGCTCGCGCAGCGTCGTTTCAGGTATACCCGCCGGGATGGGCATTTCCTGAGTTCAGATGCCGATTTTGTCATCACCGGTGAAATCCTGAAAAACGTCAAAAAACCCGAGGGCCCTTTTGGCGATCACCTGGGTTACTACTCCCTCACGCACGATTTTCCGGTCATGCGCGTCCACAAAGTGTACCACCGCAAAAATCCGCTCTGGCATTTCAGCGTCGTCGGCCGGCCTCCCATGGAAGACAGCAGTTTCGGATGGCTGATCCACGAACTGGTGGCGCCGCTCACGCCGCAGGAATTCCCCGGCCTGAAGGAACTGCACGCCGTCGATGCGGCAGGCGTACACCCGCTGCTGCTGGCCATCGGACACGAGCGCTACATGCCTTTCCGCGAACGTGTACCGGAAGAGATCCTCACCATCGCCAACCGCATTCTTGGAACGGGGCAGACATCCCTGGCGAAGTTTCTGTTTATTGCCGCGGCTGACGATAATCCGTCGCTCGACACACACGACATCCCGCACTTTTTCCAACATTTTCTGGAACGTGTGGACTGGACACGCGACCTGCACTTTCAAACCAAAACCACCATCGACACGCTGGATTACTCCGGCTCGGGCTGGAATGCCGGCTCGAAAGTGGTCGCCGCCTGCCGGGGAGAACGCCGGCGCGAACTCAAAGCCGAATTGCCCGACAACTTCGCCTTGCCGGAAGGATTCAGCACGCCGCAGTTTTTTCAGCCGGGCATCCTGATGATTCAGGCGCCGCGTTTCGAATACGAAAAAACGGCACGCGAGCAGGCCATGGAACTTTGCCGGTGGCTCGAGCGTTTCGACCTCCAACACATTCCGCTGATCGTACTGGCCGACGACGCACGCTTTACCGCTGCCAACCTGAATAACTTTGTGTGGGTGGCGTTCACGCGGGCCAACCCGAGCCACGATCTGTACGGCGTGCAGGCTTTTACCGAATTCAAGCACTGGGGCTGCCGCGGTCCGCTGGTGATCGACGCCCGGAAAAAACCGCATCATGCCCCGGAACTGGAAATTGATCCTTCCGTAGTGCAAAACGCGCGAAAAGTGCTCGAAAGGCATAGGTTTTGAGGGCTGTTTAATTTTTTTTGAAAAAAATCCCGTGTGCACTTGGTTTTCCGGTCGTAGCGCTTTTATCTTTGCCCCGCTTCCGCAAAGAGGCCCGTTCGTCTAGGGGTTAGGACGCAGGATTTTCATTCCTGTAACACGGGTTCGATTCCCGTACGGGCTACACGAAAACGCACAATGCGTTGAAATTGACACGGTTATGAAATAGGGGTGTCGTTTTGGGTGTCGTTTACAAGAAAAAGGCCCGCTCTGGTTATCCAGGGCGGGCCTTTTCTGTTTGGGGATTACTGAAGCAAAATCCTTTCAAGTCGCTTCAAAGTCTTTTGTAGTTTTCGTTTGAGCACGTATTGACTAAGAATTTCGTTGATTATATCACTTTTACTGTTTCCGTTTTCATACTCATGACTGTGTGTGCTTTTTGGTTCGCTTTTCATATGATATCCTGTTTGATTACTACCTATACTTACCCTATCACCTTATCCCGCACCTGCCGTACCATCTCTTCGATTTGAGTGAGCAAGTGAGCATTTTGCTCTTTTAGTTCGTTTCGCTCTTTTTCTAATTCCTCAATGTTTTTTTCGAGCAGCGCGACAAGGCGCATGCCGAATCCTGCCATATCCTCTTTTCCTGCTGTATTGCTGCTCGGAGCAACGCCATCCGGGAAGTACTCTGGATATGCGGCAATGATCTCCTCCCCGAGTTTACTTCTCTTTTTAGGGTCGCTGCTTCTTCTTCGCGATTGGAACAAACCTCGCGTCAATCCCAGTCTTTCATAGATGTCCTTTATCGGCAACCGTTGTGGTCCGGTCAAATGGTTTATTACATCTTCAAGTTCAATAGCCAT
>JAKQJD010000508.1 GCA_029561355.1 Bacteroidota bacterium
GCCCATCGAACTGGTGCCGAAATTCGACCCGCCTGTGATTACCATTACAGGTATTTACCCCGGTGCATCGCCGTCGGAGGTGGAAAACGCTGTAAGCAAGCCGATCGAGGACGTAGTATCGAGCATCGAAGGCATCGAGCAAATCCAGATCGGATCTTTTGAAAACTCCTGCTTCATCGCTCTGGAAATGAACCAGGCGGTGAATCTCGACCAGGCAGTGCCGGAAATTCAGCGCAAGATCAACCAGATCCTGCCCACCATGCCGAAAGAAGTGCGGCCGCCTGTGGTGAATAAATTCGCCCTGAGCGAACTTCCCATTCTGCGCCTCGGCGTGTCGGGCAACGTATCGGGCACCGTTTTTTTCGACCTGATCAAAAACCGTATCGTACCGGAAATAGCCCGTGTAAAAGGAGTAGCCCAGGTGAGTATTCTCGGCGGCGAAGAGCGCGAGATCAAGATCAACATCAGTTCGGAACGCATCGAGCAATACGGCATTTCGCTGCTACAGGTAGCGCAGGCCGTACAAACCGCCAATCTTGATTTCCCTACCGGCAAGGTATCCGATGAAACCAATTCCATGCGTATCCGCCTGGCGGGTAAATTTCTCTCGCTCGACGATATCCGCAACCTCGTGGTAGGGAAAAGCCGCTTCGGATCTTCCATTTTTTTGAAAGACATTGCTGAAATTCAGGATGGCACCCGCGATCGGGAAGTGATCTGCCGTACCGGCGGACAACCTTCTGTAGGCCTCACCATCCGCAAACAGGGCGACGCCAATGCAGTGGAAATGGCCGACCTGGTGCTGGCCAAACTCAAGGAACTGGAAAAGAACTACGCCAACGAACAACTTCATTTTCAGGTAGTTGCAAACAGCAGCGCCTTTACCCGCGAAGCGACGGATGCGGTTATCCACGACTTGTTTATCGCCGTACTGCTCGTAGGGCTGGTAATGCTCATGTTTTTGCACAGCCTGCGCAATGCGTTTATCGTGCTGGTCAGTATCCCGACCTCCATTGTCAGCACGTTCGTGATGATGAAACTGTTCGGCTACTCGCTCAACCTGATGTCTTTGCTGGGCCTGTCGCTGTCGATCGGTATCCTGGTCGACGACGCCATTGTGGTCATTGAAAATATTTACCGACACTTGGAAATGAAAAAGGGGCGGGTGCAGGCGAGTTATGACGGCCGGCAGGAAATCGGGTTTACCGCCATCAGTATTACGCTGGTCGACGTGGTTGTTTTTCTGCCCATCGTTTTTACCATCGGCCTGGTACCCAACCTGCTGCGGCAGTTTTGTATGACGGTGCTCACCTCTACCCTGATGTCGCTGCTGGTGTCATTCACGCTGGTGCCCTGGCTGACTTCGCGTGTGGCAAAAATGCACCGTTTTGAAGGAAGAAATATCGTCGGGCGCTTTGTACTGAAATTTGAAGGTTTTCTGGACTGGGTATCCGACGGGTTTGTGCGGGCCCTGAACTGGGCATTGAGCAGCACGGCGGCACGGCTCACTACCTTATTCGTAGCCATAGGACTTTTTGCAGGCTCTTTCCTGTTCGTCACTTCGGGTATGATCGGCAACGCGTTTTTCGAACCCGGCGAACGCGGTGAATTCCTCCTGCAGATCGATTTACCCAAAAACTCGTCACTCGCTCAAACGGATGTTGCCACTCGTCAGATTGAACAATGGCTGTTGAGTCAGCCGGAAGTCGTGAATACCTTTTCCACCGTGGGCACCAACAACAAATCATTCGGCCTGAATGCGCCGTTTGTGTCGGAAATCATGGTGTTCCTGAAACCTTATGGCGAAGAACGAAATATCACAACGGCACTTTTTGCACGTCAAACAAAAGTAAAACTCCAGGAAATTATCGCTGGCGCCAATATTACCGCTTCGCCTATCGACATCCTGGGACTTTCCTTCGCGCCCATCGAAGTAAAACTCAACGGCCCCGATCTCGACAGTCTCCTTGTGTTGTCGGGCAAGGTTGGCGCCATTATGAGCAAAGTGTCGGGATGCGTGGAAGTTTCGCCTACCGTTGAAGGCGGCAACCCGGAAGTAAAAGTTGACGTGCAACGCCAGCGCATGGCCGATTACGGCCTCACTATGGCGCAAGTGGGCCTTACCTTACAAACGGCATTTTCCGGAAATATCGACGCCAAATACCGCGACGGTCCATACGAATATCCGCTGCGCGTTTCGCTCGACGCTTTTGACCGCCGGAGTGTAAAAGACATTGAAAATGTGTCGTTTGTAAACCCGCTCGGCAGCACGGTTTACCTCAAACAGTTTGCTACGGTGACCAACGGCACCGCACCCACCCGCCTGGAGCGACGCGACCGTATGCCGTCGGTGATGCTGACAGGACAGGCCATCGGGCGGCCGAGCGGTTCCGTCAACCGCGAGATCAAAGCCCGACTCGACAGCCTTACCCTGCCGCCCGGGACGGTGATTAAATACGGCGGCGATTTAAAACGACAGGAGCAGGGCATCGGCTCTATGGGCTTCGCGTTGTGGGCTTCGCTGGTGCTGGTGTATCTCATTATGGTAGCCTTGTACGACAACTGGGTGTATCCGTTGGTCGTACTGGTTTCTATCCCGTTGTCGCTGATTGGCGCTTTGCTGGCCCTGGCCCTTGCCCGGGAAAATATCACGGTATTCACCGGCCTGGGCCTGCTGATGCTGATCGGTCTGGTGGGTAAAAATGCAATTCTGGTGGTCGACTTTGCCAACCAACTCAAAAACGAAGGCAAGCCGCTGAAAGAAGCCCTGCTGGAAGCCACCAAACTGCGCTTTCGCCCCGTGCTCATGACCAATATCGCCATGGTGATCGGCCTGCTGCCCATCGCCCTGGCAACCGGCGCAGGCTCCGACTGGAAAAACGGACTAGCCTGGGCCATTATCGGCGGCCTGAATTCTTCCATGCTGCTTTCCCTGATCGTGGTGCCCGTGGTGTACTGGATGTTCGACCGGGGGCTGGCGGCGCTTGGGCTGGATAAAAAAGAAGAGATCGATCTCAAGACCTGAGGGTGCGAATTTTGCAACGCGGATTGCGCGGATTAGAAGCGGATTTACGCGGATTTGGGCGACTCGGGAAATGGAGTATTTTTGCTGCTTCGTCGCTATTTTTCGACATTCAAGGGTTATTAAAACAGATTTTAGACGAAAAAAACAACCCGCGCAACATTAAAGGTGGCACTTTCGGCCACAAATTTTTGGGGTTGAAAGGTTTACAATGTTGGACGTTGAGCATGTTGAGCCACAACCACTCAACATTCTCAACCTCTCAACGCTCAACATCCTCAACCACTCAACCCTCCACACATAAACCAACCAACTTCATATGATTCTTTCGATACAGGACGTTGTCAAATCCTACGGCAATTACCAGGCTGTAAACCATGTAAGTTTCGATGTGCCGAAAGGAAGCGTTTTCGGGCTGCTCGGCCCCAACGGCGCCGGCAAAACTTCCCTG
>JAKQJD010000520.1 GCA_029561355.1 Bacteroidota bacterium
TCCCCAACCCCACCAGCGGGCCGCTCCTGCTCACCAGCCGGCACCTGGACAAGTATAAAACGGGGCTGACCTATCAACTGACGGACAATACAGGCAAACTCCTCCGGACGGAAAAAATTACCGGGGAAAAAACAAATTTCGATTTGTCTAATGAACCTGCCGGAGCGTATTACCTGAACATCCTGACAGACAGAGAACAAGTTGTACAGTTTCCGATCGTAGTAACCAACCGATGACGGATTACGCCGGATAGAAGTATCGTTTTAAAAAAAAAACAATAGGGATCATCACCGGGAGGCTGTATCACAAGATTATCTGTGAGCAGCCTCCTTTTTTCTATGCCCGGGCCTTGCCGGGTTAATCATTCCCAAATCGGTTAACATATCCTGACATGAGAAAATGTATTTTTTTACTCGCCCTGTTATATGCCTCGTTTTTGTCCGCTCAAACCACGCTCGACATCGGCATTTTTAACAACCCGCCCAACAGCAACAGGCTGGAAATAAAAATCCGCCCCAACCAGAACGTCGTCAACGGCGTCTATTCGGCAGGTGTTTTCACCATCCGTTTTCCGGCATCCTACGGCGTGGCGCTGGTAGCGCCGTCCAACCTCAACAGCACCTTGTTTAATTACAACCTCGCCAACCAGGGCACCGACGGCACGTATCAATATTACAGTTTTTCTTTTGTCAGCCCATATACCGTCAACTGGACGGCAGGTGTGGCCTACACAATTGCCATCGTCGAGATCGTGTCGGGCAGCAGCGGCGGCATGGGTACGTTCGAAATCGGCAACAATGCCTGGACGGCGGCAAACAACGGCGACATCTACCAGGAATTGAACGGCGTTGCGGCATCGGGCACTATTTACCAGCCGTTCGCCACGGCCCCGCTGATTCCCGCAGGCCCCGACAACGTGCCGCCCAGCATTGCCTGTACGGCCAACAAAACCGTCGGCACCAACGGGAATGCCTGTACGTATAACAACATTGGCACAGGATGGAATGCTGCGGGAAACGACAATTTCCCGGGATTTACGATCACGTATTATTTTTCCGGCGCAGGAAGCGGTACCGTTTTTTCGCTGGACGGCGTGGCATTTAACAAGGGGCTGACAACCGTCACGGCGATTATAAAAGATGCCGCCAACCTGGCGGATACCTGCATGTTTACTGTCACGGTCAACGACATCCAGCCGCCGCTGATCACGGCCCCGCCGGCGCTCAACGTCTTTGCCAATACGGCCTCCTGCCAGGCAAATGTGGTCATGGGTACGCCACAGACTTCCGATAACTGCGCGGTGGCGCAGGTTTCGAACAATGCGCCCGCCCATTTCCCGACCGGAAATACCGTGGTGATCTGGACGGCGACGGATGCGGCCGGACTCACGGCCACCGCTACCCAACTCGTTAACGTGCAGTCGGGCCTGGCTGCTACCGCACCCAATCTTTCCAGCACACTTATTTGCAACGGGGTTTCTTCCGTGCTTTCTTTCCCCATTTCCGGCGGCGTAAGCCCCTATACCGTTACCTACAACGCGAACGGGAACAGCACGACCCTGAATGCATATGCGAGCAACCAGCCCGTTACGGTAACACCCTCGCTGACAACGAGTTATGTGCTGGTGAACGTTACGGATGCGATCGGGTGCAGCATCACGCCGGCAGGGCTCACGCGTACCCTGATCGTAAAACCCACCCCGACGCTCGACGCGCTCACCCCTTCGGCAGCGGTGGTTTGTGCGGGACAACCGGTTTCTATCACGGCAAGCGGCTTGCTGCCGGGTGTGCCCGTCATTTTTCATTATACCCTCAACGGTACGCCAGGCTCGCAAACAGCGCCCAGCACCAACGATGGCACGGCCGTTTTGCTCAATAATACCTACGCGGCAGGTAACTACGCGCTGACGGCCAATTCCGTGACCGTGGCGGGATGTATCGCCAATATCTCCGCTTCTACCTCATTCGTAGTGGATGCCGTTTCGGCCGCCTGCCAGTTGTCGGTAGCCGGAGCCATCGCCACGGAGGCCGGGTATACGGTGAAAAACGTAGCAGTAGACCTGAATAATGCCGTTGGCACTGTGCCGCTCTTCGATTTTTCCGGCACATCGGATACGTTGGGACAATATAAGTTTACCGACATGGTACCGGTTGCTGCCAACGGCGACATCGTACCATATAAAAACGACAACCATCTGAACGGCGTCACCACGTTCGACTTGGTGCTGATCAGCAAACACATTCTGGGTTTGTCGCCGCTGGACTCGCCGTACAAGATCATTGCTGCCGACGCCAACCACTCCGGACTCGTCACCACGGGCGATATTGTCGACCTGCGTAAAATGATACTGGGTATTTACGACGAATTGCCGACCAACACTTCCTGGCGTTTTGTCGACGCCGACTTTACTTTTCCTTTTGCCGACAATCCGTTTTTTTCGCCATTCCCTGAACGAATTTCTTTGGTTAACCTGCAATCCGACTTGCTGGATGCCGATTTTGTAGCCATTAAAACGGGCGATGTCAACGGCACGGTGATTGCCGGAATTTTGCCGGCAGCGGCGGAAGAACGCTCCGGAGAAACGCTGGTATTCAACGTAAACGGGGCCGATTTCAGCAAACCGATTGCCGCCGGACAGGAACGGACCTTGTATTTCGAAGCCGACCGGCACACGGCAGGGTATCAGTTTACCCTCGATCTGAATGGCCTGGAGGTGCTGGAAATTATACCCGGACCCGGCATGGGGGCCGAGCATTTCGCCGTGTTCGAAGGCGCCGTCACCACTTCTTTTGTTGAAGCGGAAACAGGCGGCCCCATGCCCGGATTTGGCATTCGTTTCAGGGTGAAATCAGGTGGAATGCTGCGGGAAAAAATCCGGATTTCCAGCCGGATTACACCTGCGGAGGCATATCCGGAAATGCCGGAAAATATGGTGCGGGTGATGGAGGTGCAATTGCATTTCGGGCAAAATGATCTCAGCGGCCCTTCATTCGAGTTGTACCCAAACGCGCCCAATCCCTTCACCGATGCCACGACCGTTTCTTTTTACCTGCCCAAACCGGAAACGGTATTGATTACCATTCGCGACCAAACGGCCAGGATACTATTTTCCCGCCAACAGGAATGCATGAAGGGTAATAACAAAATAGTTATTAGCGGTGAAGGCCTGCCTGCCGGCATTTTAACATGTAAAATCGAAACATCTGATAATTTCGCGGTGCAAAAAATTCTGAAAATATAATTCACCATGAAATTAGCCTTTATCGGCATCGGCAACGTCGGATTTGCCATTGCCCGGAATCTTGAAAAAAAAGGTCACGAGGTCATCGTCGCCAGCGATAACCCGGCTTCGGAAAGTGTGCGCAAAGCGCTGGAATCCTGCCCTGGATTCAAAGTGCAGTCTGTGCAGGCAGCCATCGATGCTGCGGATGTGGTGCTGCTGGCTATCCCGTTCAAAGCCAATGAAACCACGTTGCCCGGGCTGCATTTTCACGGCAAAACGCTGGTGGATTGCACCAACCCGGTCGGTCCCGGTATTTCACACGGACTGAATAGCGAACGCTCGGGCAGCGAACGCGTACAGGAACTCGCTCCGGACGCCCATGTGGTGAAAGCCTTCAGTATTTACGGCTTCGAAAACTTTGCCGATAGTGCGTTCCCGGCCTATTCCGTCCTACCGGCCATGCTGATTGCCGGCAACGACGCTACGGCCAAACAACAGGTAACTGCCCTCGCTACCGATCTGGGTTTTGAAGCCGTGGATACAGGCGCATTGTCGCAGGCGCTGCACCTGGAGCACATGACCCTTTTGTGGGTGAAAATGGTGCGTGCCGGAGGCCATAGCCCCCATTTCGTGTGGGCGAAACTGGGAAAATAACGTGCCCGTCCAAAAGAGGCACACTATTTTTGGAGCGTGTTTGGTCTTTTGAGTTTGGTTTTTGAAAATGGTTGATTGTCCATCTTTTTCTAAACACCAAACACAAAAAATCAAACACGCTTTATATTTGTCAGCATACCACAACAACGCCGTCTGTCTGACAAAACAACCTTCTGAACGTATGGAATTCGAACGCATTTTTGCCAACAACAAGAAATGGGTAGCCGATAAACTGGAAAAAGACCCTTCCTACTTTGACAAACTGTCGGAGGGGCAGCAACCGGAGTTTCTGTACATCGGCTGCTCCGACAGCCGGGTGACGGCCGAAGATCTCATGGGCCTGCAACCCGGCGAGGTGTTTATTCACCGCAATGTGGCCAATCTGGTGATCAGCACCGACAACAACGTCAACGCCGTCATCCAGTTCGCCGTAGAATTTCTTAAAGTGAAATACATCATCGTATGCGGGCACTACGAATGTGGAGGTATTAAAGCCGCCCTCCACCCCAGCGATATGGGCCAGTTGAACAGCTGGCTGCAAACCCTGCGCGACGTGTACCGCCTGCACCGGGCAGAACTGGACGGCATCGAAGACGAGCGCGAACTGTTCGACCGGCTTGTGGAACTCAACGTGCAGGAACAATGTATGAACATCGTCAAAATCGACCACGTGCAGCGAGCCTGGTACAAAACAGGATACCCGAAAGTATACGGCTGGGTATTCGATGTTCGTACGGGCAACCTCAAAGACCTGAATCTCGATATTGAAAAGGTATACGGGGAAATTCGGAGTATTTACGACCTCAAACCGGAATAACTACTATGGCAATTCTCAGATTTTTGCATCAATTGCTGGCCTTTTCGCTTGAAATGGCCATGCTGGCCGCTTTGGGTTACTGGGGATTTCGGGAAGGAAATAAATCACCCTTAAAATACCTGCTGGGCTTCGGTATGCCCATAGCGGCTATCACATTGTGGGCGTTGTGGGCAGCGCCTAAATCGGCCACCCGGCTGGAACAACCCTACCTGCTGTTATTTAAACTCGTCTTGTTCGGCATTACGACGTTCGGACTGTACCGGTCCGGACAACCGCAACTGGCTTACTGGTTTGCCGGGCTGGCGCTGGTAAGCGTTCTAGTGGAATACAGCGGAGTTTTATAACAAGCATTCAAATCTCCAACGTTTACCGACCCGACCGCCCTGATTTTTAAATTCCAGAGCGAAGCAGCGTACTCGAAGTCGGCTCTCGCCCTCTCACTCCTCTATTAGGGAGCGAAGCGGCGTACTCGAAGTGGGCTCTCGCCCTCTCACTCCTCTATTAGGGAGCGAAGCGGCGTACTCGAAGTGGGCTCTCACCCTCTCGCCCTCTCACTCCTCTATTAGGGAGCGAAGCGGCGTACTCGAAGTGGGCTCTCACTCCTCTCATCCTCTCACCCTCTCACTTCTCTAAAAAAAGCAGGCCAGGCTTACGCCCGGCCTAGCTAATAAACCCCAAAAAACCAAATGAAAACTTCTTTATAGTAGAGGTACTATTTTTCTCTTTTGAACTTACGACACTATACGGCGAATTGGTTTGCCGGGTTGCGTGTGAAATAAAAAAATCTGAAAAAATTTCAGACGCCTAGTTATTCGGCGCGCCTGCGGCAATCCAGATTTGCAGTTTGCTGATATCGCAATCAGGCAGTTGGGCACTTCCAATCGGCTGTGGCATGGCTACGTAGCCGGCCTGGTGTAAAATAGAGCCCATCAGGGTGCCGCTGGTTACGGTCGCTTTCACCTGCGTGTAGTTGGTGAGCGCTATGTTGCCCGACGGGTTGGTACCGCTGTGGCAGCCTTTGCATTTCAACGTAATGATCGGCATGACGGACGTGGTAAACGTGACGTTCGTCGTGTCACAATCCGCATCGCAGGTCAGGTTGAGTGCACCTTGCTGGATCCATTTCAGAATCAGTGCGCGTTGATCGAGCGGTAGCGCTGCCATTGGAGCAGGAGGCATCCGTTCGTTTGTCTGGTTCAGCACCCGGTACAATTTGCTGTTCGAAGGGCTGCCGAGGTTGATTTTTCCTGTATTACGGGTGTTGGTGTAATTGTCCAGAATAACGCCTTCTTCATGAGAAGCAGCATTGTGGCAACCCGACATAGCGCAATTGGAGGTCAGAATCGGCAGGATTTGTTGGGTGAAATACACCGAATCGGGGTCGCAGGGATGTGTAACGGGCGGCGGCGGCGTAATGATCGTCGTATCGCCGGGGCCGCCGGTGGTATCGATCGGATTCGGATCTATATAACCGATGTAAACGGGCTCGCGCTTGCAGGCGGACGTATAAGCGAGCAACGCAATGAACAGAAGCGTGCCGAAGGCGAAAATGAATTTTCCAGTTTGACGCATGAAAAAGGGAGAGGGTTGAAAAGTTGGTAAGTAGTAAGGATGGTTGAGGGGTTGAGGGGTTGAGATAGTTGAGGGGTTGAGATTGTTGAGGAGTTGAGAGGTGCAGATTGTTGAGGTCGTGTGGAAAAACTTTGAGTTACAATCTCAACCCCTCAACCCCTCAACATCTCAACCATCATTTCATCGGATTCAGATTCGCCATAATGCTGATGTTGGCGGTTTTGCTCACTTTGTCGCCTACGAGGGAAGGAATGGCAATATTGTAATCAGCCATTGATACGGCGAAGTTGACCGCAGCGCTCAGTTTGCCTCCCTTTACGGTAAATGTAACGGGCGTATTGACGGGTTTGGTGACGCCATGCATGGTCAGCGTACCGGTGGCATTTACCTTGTATGTGCCGTCTTTATCCAGGTTGACAGCCGATGCGTTGTCGAGTTTTCCTTTAAAGGTGGCTTTCGGGAACTTGCTGCTTTCCAGGTAGTTTTCGTTGAAGTGCTCCTGCATCAGGGCTTTTTCGAACAAAAACCCTTTCACCAGCACGGCCATTTCCACGGCGCCGCTGCTTTTATCGAGCACACAGGTGCCGGATTTATTGACACCTTTGATGGCTTCGGGAGAATTGGCAGAAGTGGCGTCAAAACTGACCACGCCGTCGCGGGTGAACAGTTTTTGGGCCTGGGCAGGAGCCACGAATAGGGTAATTGCTGCGATGGCCGCTGCGAAAAAATGTTTGATAGACATGATTAAATCAGTGTTTTTGTGAATGAAATGTGGTTTGGTTGAGGTGTTTATGGGTTTATGGGTTTATAGGTTTATGAGTTTATGGGTTGGGTAGTTGTTTTATGGGAGCAAACGTGTACTCTACGTTATAAACCCATAAACCCATAAACCCATAAACTCCTCAACCCCCTCAACTCCCCTAAATTTTCCTTTTAACAATCTGAAACACCCGCGACAGGTTGAAGCCGAAACGTATTTGGCCTTTCAGCCAGTTGCCGTTCTCGTCGGTGATGTAGGCGCGTTCGTTCATGCCCACAGCGTTGGAGAAATGAAGTTGGAATACGTGTCCGCCTGTTTCGATATCCACGCCCAGTGAAAGCGGGTTGTAGTTGAGGTTGGCCGGAAAGCGGTTGATGGCATAAGTGTAGTCCCATACCAGCGCCAAACGTTTGGTAAATTTGAAACGTCCGCCGAAACCCACCGCGAATAAGTCGTTGGGAACCAGGATATTGGCGACAATATTGTTGTGCACCAGCGTAGGCGACAACTGGAGCGTCAGGCGTTCGCTGAATTTCCGCCCGATGATCACTTCATGGTAATATCCCAGCCGGCGGCCGAACGTGGTCGCTACGCCCTCGATCCCGACCGGATCGTGCAGGCCGTTGATAGTCATCCCGCTCACCCAGATCAGGGAAAAAGGAATGTTGCGCCGACCCTTGCTTTGCCAGAGAATGCGGTATTTGACAAACGCGTCCGTTTCCTTTTTAGAGGTGCTGCGGCCGAAGCCGGCCATCAGGTTGGGCGTGATGCCGAAATCGAACCCGAGCCGCATGGATGCCTGGTCGAGTCCGAACAATTCGTACCCGCCCCGGCTCACGTCGCCGAAACGGTGCAGAATACGGAAATCCATAGTACCCGGCGCCAGCATTTCCATGCTGTGGGTATTGATCACACGGGGGCTTTTGAAGGCGTTGGTAGTGCGGTCGAGGCTGAATTGCTCGTCCAGCAAACTCAACAAGCTGCCATCCTGACCGTTTTGTGCCGAAGCAGCAGCGGACAGGATGAGCAGGAACGATGCGATGCGAATAATGCGTTTCATGTCTGTTTGTTTTTTGTCTGTTTAATTATTGGGCGCACCGGCATCGATCCAGGCTTGTATAACACTGATTTTACAGTCGGAGAGTTTGTTGGCATTTTGAGGCATGGCAGAAAAGCCGGACGTATGCTTGATGGAACCCATCAGTTTGCCGTTGGTTACGGTGGCTTTTACGCCCGCGTATGTGTTGTAATCGACATTGCCCAGCGGGCTGGTTCCGCCGTGACAGCCGTTGCAGTAGGTTTGCAAAATGGGCGAAACCACGGTACTGAATTTCGGATTGCTGGTATCGCACAAGGTGGTGTCGGAGCAGGTCGTGTGTGCGGCGCCGGCCTTGATCCACAGTGCAATCGTTGTGATCTGTGCATCGGTGAGTCGATTGTAAGGCGACTGGGGCATAGGCTCGCCGACCGCTACCAGCGCCTTGTAAATCTTGCTGGCTTTGTAATCGCCCGGTACAATGCCGCGGCTTACAATGCTTTCATATGAAGTCAGGTCGTAGCCTTCTTTCCTGTCCTGGCTGTTGTGGCAGCCGCTTTGTGTACAGTTGGATTGGAAAATGGGCAGTACGTCGCTGTCGAAACAAACCCCGCGCAGGTCTTCTACGTATTCGCGGGTACAGGTGATGCTGGTGATACAAAGCAGGGGAAATGCCCACCACCAAAGATTTTTAATATTCATATTCGTAGTTTGATTTGTGCCTGATAGGTTGAGGAGGTGAGGATTTGAGTATCTGATTCAAATCCTCAAATCCTCAAATCCTCAAATCCTCACCTCCCTAAAAATGATAATAAAGCCGGGTTTTCAGGCCGAATTGACGACCCAGCAATCCCGGATTTTTTCCCGGATGCTGTAGCAAAAACGCTTCCGCCCCGAATGAAAAATGTGTATTCCAATGTTTTTCAATGCCCAGCATTCCAATCAATCCCTGCCAGTGGGTGGCTGCACGGGCTTGTCCCGGCAAAAACACCTCATAATGGCTGTTCTCGTTTTCATAATCGAATTCGATGTCAAAAGGCAACGTGGTAGCCCATTGTGCGCCGAAACCGATCCAGGGTACCCAGGCGCCCTTCGACGGGAAATAGTATTTCAAATGCAGGGCATACGAAACAACCGGCAATTTGTAAGTCTCCCAATACCGCAGTTTATAATCGCTGCCCGGGTTGGGGATATCCACAGTCGTTAATTCGTCCGTTTCATCCGCTTTCAACTTGCCGCTCCAGTATTGTGCTTCGGCGCCCAAACGCAGATTCCGCGCAACTGATACGTCGGCGCCGAGTCCGGCGCCGAACAGGAAGCCGGAGCGCTTGTGCGTCAGCATCGGGTTCGACCATCCTGCAATTGCGTTCAACCGGGGCCGGGCAAACGTCAGTAGCGGCGTGCGCACTTTTTTGATTTCCGGCGGCGTATGCAGCAATTCTTCGAAGAGGGTGTCGTTGGCAGGCTGCTTGTCGGTTATACGCACCGTTGCGGCTTGTCCGAATGTATCCTGTACTGGTACCCTATAACTGTTTGTATGGCCGGTTTCCGGCACCGTTTTCATAACATTCTCTTTTTCCGCCGCTGTATGTTCCATGTTTTCGGAAATGCCGCCGGGTGAAAGGATTCCCGGTGTTGGGCCGGAAACCGGTTCTTTTACCGGTTTCGTATTCTTGAAGGTGTTTTCCGGGTGGCCATTCATTCCTGCAAGACCCGGAGTACCGACTGATGCGTTGTTTGAAATCTCCTGCCTTACAATCGTAACCTGCTGATAAACAGTATCATATATCACTGTTCTTCGCATCAGGGTATCGTATTGTATGCGGTTTTCCTGTTTTTCAGGTGTCTTCAACTGTTGTTTTGCCTGGTGCCATTGATGCCACCAAAACACATTGCTCGTAGCCAGCAAACCGAACAGCGGCCACATGACCGGTGTGATCAGGCGTTTGCGGCGGCGTTCGTGGGCGTCCATTCTGCCCGACAGATCCGACCAGCCTTCTTCTTTATAAGGTTCGCCCGACGTCTGGCCGAACTTGCGGGCAAAAATTTTGTCGAAGTCGTTATTTTCCATAAGCAGTTTCCATTTGTGGCTTGCCGAGCATTTCTCTCAGGCGAAGCCGGGCTTTGGATAAATTGGATTTTACGGAACCGATGGATACCCCCAGCGTGTCGGCAATTTCCTGGTAGTCGTATCCTTCAATGGCAAAAAGGTTGAACGTGGCCCGGTAGGCCGGCGGTAGCAAACGCACCAGACGCAAGAGGTAATCCGCGTCTGCATTGATGAGGTTTTCCGCCATGACCTGTTCGTTTGCAGCTTCCTGCAAGGCGACTGTTTGTGTTTCGTGCAGACTAGCCCGGTACCGGTCGATACAGGTATGGATCAGGATTTTTTTTAACCAGGCTTCGAACGACTGATCGCCCCCATACTGGTCTATTTTGGTGAAAACCTTAAAAAATCCATCCTGTACACATTCCCGCGTTGTTTCCACGTCGTGGGTATATCGCTGACAAATAATGGAAGCCCAGGTATAAAATGCTCTGTAAAGCCGGTTTTGAGCATAGCGGTCGCCTTTACGGCAGCCGCGTATGGTTTCTTCCAATTCAGATTTGTTCAGCATGATTTCAACCGGATACACGAGAGAATGGCCGGGAAGGTTGCTTGCGTGAAAAAATAAATGTGGTCGGGTATTCCTGAAAAATCAGGCATCCGGAAAAGGGATCAACAACAAGAGCATGTTGAGATTTTCATGTTCTCGCCTCGGCGTGAAAGTCTCAACATGCACGAAAACCCTCAATTTTCGAAAATCGAAAATGGAGGGGTGGTGATGAAAGTCACGAACCAGCATGATACTTCCTGGAATCGACTGCTTCGGATCGGTTTGCGCTACCGTGTTTACGAAAAGTGTGTTTAGTTTTTGGTGTATATTATTTGGCAAAAGATTGATAATCAAGCACTACTGAACACCGAATACAAAAAACAAAACACGATTGGAAGTGTGGCACCCTGCACTCCTGTAAAGCGCAGGTGTGCCACATCATTTGAATATGTTCGGATTATCGGATTACAACCAGTTTGGTACTCTTTACGTCGGCGCCGTTCTGCACCCGCACCAGGTAACATCCTTCGGGTAGTTCCTGGAATGAAATGGTTTCTTCCAGTTCGGCGTTCTCCGGTTGGAACTGACGGTCCAGTACCGTGCGGCCGGAAAGATCCATCACGCGCAGGCTGACCGTTTCCGATTTCAGGTGAGCGAGTCGAATCGTGGCCGTCGTTTTTACAGGGTTCGGCCAGATTTGAGAATCGAAGGCGGGTGCAGGGGTCGTCGGACTGCCGGCGCGTTCTTCCAGTGCAGATCCGGGATTAAAAAAGGCGGGGGAGAGGACACCCAGTGCGGTTTTGAATTTTCTCCAGTTCGACCAGTCGCCGTGGCCGCCTGCGCAGTTGGCGCGTACCTTGAATTTGTAGCGGGTGTTGGCATTCAGGCCGGTCAGGTGAAATGAATTGGTGTTCACTACCTGCGTGATTTGCCAGGGGTTGGAGGTGCTGTTCTGGTAACGCTCTATTTCCAGGGTGTAGGAAACAGCGCCCGGCACGGCAAACCAGTGCAAGTTGGCCGCAGCGGAACTGATGCCGGTTACGTGCAGGCCGGCCGGTTTTCCGCAACTGCCGCCGCCGCCGCCGCCGTTTCCGCCGGTGCTTGTGCTGTCGGAATTTCCGTTGAAAAACTGCCAGTTGGACCAGGGGCCGTGGCTACTGCTGTCGCAATGCGTGCTCACCTTAAATTTGTAGAGCACACCGGGCTGGATGCCGTTCAGTTGGTAAAATGTATCGGACACCTGTACTTCCAGGTGGAAATTACTCGGCTGATTCTGTTCGTCTTCCACTTCGAGGTAGTACTGGCCGGCGTTGCCGACGTGGTTCCAGGAAAGAAGGGCCGAAGTACCTGTCACGACGCTGGCGAGCATCGTGGGTGCGGCACAGTTGGCGGAGGTATCGACCGGATTGGAAGTGCTGTCGGAAGAATTGAAGAAATGCCATACCGACCAGGGGCCGTGGCTGCTGCTGTCGCAATGCGTGCTCACTTTGAATTTGTACAGCACATTGGGCTGGATGCCGTTCAGTTGGTAAAATGTGTCGGATACCTGTACTTCCAGGTGAAAATTACTCGCCTGATTCTGTTCGTCTTCCACTTCGAGGTAGTACTGGCCTGCGTTGCCGACGTGGTTCCAGGAAAGAAGGGCAGAAGTGCCTGTCACGACGCTATGGAGTGTGGTCGGTGCAGCGCAGTTGGCGGAGGTGGTGTCGCCGGGAGCGGAAGTGCCCGATCCGGTTGTAAAAAAATGCCACTCTGCCCAGTCTCCGTGGTCGCCGCCGCAGCGGGCGCGGACTTTAAATTTGTAGGTTTTACCTGCCTGCAAACCGCCCAACTGAAAGGAAGTGCCCGTGACGGTCGTATCCAGGTGGAAAGAGCCGGAAGAGTTCTGCGTGTTTTCCACTTCAATATTATACTTGGTGGCGCCGGCCACTGCATCCCAGACGAGGGTTGCCGAGGTTCCGCTGAGGTTTTGAACTGTCAGGTTTTGTGGGGTGCCGCATTCCAGGCAGTACGTATAAAAATAGGGAGCAGGGTTTCCTGCATTCAGCCGCAGGCAGCCGAGGAGTAAAAAGAGGAAGAGAGGTAGTACCGTCTTCATGGTGCAAAGTATTTTGATTGTTAAAGGAAGAAAGGTGGCCGGAGGCGTGGGCCGTTTTTCGTTTGCCTGCATCAAAAGTGTATCGGCGGCAGGCCCTGTAACAAATCATTGTGACTGAGCAGGTATACAAACCTCGCTCAGGCGGTAAAAGGAAAGACTGAAAGTGAAATGTTGGGAAAGTGGTGATTACCTGATTTTGCGCGAATATTGCAAACGAACGGCGCATCCGGTTTCGATGGTCGGGCCGACCAAAATAATGGACTATAATTGTAATATGATCGATAGGATGACCATGACCAGTATTGGGAAAAAATGATGGCTATCCTAAATCATAATTAACTCAGGTTGTGCTACCGATGGGCACAACCTGAGTTAATTATAGTCAGAAAAAACGGCCGTCGGGCCACCAGGAAATCCGCACAATCCGCATCCCTTATTCTATCCCGCAATCGATACGCCTACCAGGCGGCCGATGCCGAACGTGATAGCTGCCGCAAGCAAACCGAACACCACCTGCCGCGTGCCCGAAAACCAGATGCTTTTTCCGGTAAACAGGGTAATCGCCGAGCCGATGACAAACAACCCGAGCCCACTGGCGATCACGCTCCACACGATTGCCGTGTATCCGGCGCTCCAGAAAAACGGCGCCAGCGGAATAATGGCGCCGATCGCAAACAGGATAAACGAGGCGATGGCGGCTTCCCATGCCGAACTTTTCAGTTCATCCGGGTTGATGCCGAGTTCTTCCTTCACCAGTACCGCGTGGGCGCGCTGGTGGTCCGACATCACTTCCACGGCCATATCGTGGGCCTGCCCTTCGGGGATACCTTTGGCAATATAAATCAGGGTCAGTTCTTTCAGTTCGCCTTCCGGATTGCTTTCTATTTCGTCCATTTCCAGTGCCATCTGGCGCTCGTAGAGTTCCTGCGAACTTTTTACCGAAATCCATTCGCCGAGCGCCATGGAAAGGGCGCCTGCCAGCAGTCCTGCCGAACCCGCCAGCAGCACGGCCGATTCGCCGCCGGTGGTAGCGCCGGCCACGCCCATCACCAGACTGAGATTGGACACCAGACCGTCATTGGCGCCCAAAACGGCAGCGCGCAGGGCATTGCCGCCCACGGTTTTGTGGCGGCCCTCGATGCGCGACAATTCTTCGCCCGACACTTTGTGTTTGCTGCTGAGCAGCGACTGAAGTATTTTGACGTGGTTGCCCTCGTCGCCTTTCATCGGCACTCTTTCATTGGTCTTTTGCTGTACCACGGCCTGCGCGATGCTTTTTTCGGTATCCATCATCACGCCGATGATGTAGTCGTATCCGAATATTTTCCCGATGCGATCGAGCACGCGGGCCCGCCACGACGGCCCGGGCAGGGCTACGTGAATACCTTTTTGTGCCAGGCCTCTCAACATGCCGTGGGCATGACCGGATTCGATTTTGGAGAGTTCATGAAAAACATTGGCGATGCCGGGATCCGACTCGGCCGCAGCAATTCTTTCGTAGAGATAAGCGGCGTCGACTTCTGTTTGGACGCTGGCGGCAAAATTACTGGCGGGAGGCATAGACATGGCGGGTAAATTGAAACTGGTTTTGCGGTGTGCGGCAAAGGTAACAGATGTGGGGGTTTGCCGTGTTCCTTTTTTGAGCGCGGCCCCGGATGGTAGCCGGGCGAATTCAGTCAGGATATATTTCAAAATATCTCGCTGGAATAGTCATCCGATGACTTTGAGTCATCGGATGACTATTCCAGCGAGATATTTTGAAATACACCGATTCAGTCATCATCTTTCTCCCCGCCTTCCCCGCCGGAAGCCGTAGCGCCGCTTCTGATTTCCGTATGCCGAATCTCGCCACCGGAAGCGCCGACACGTTGCGCGAATGCCATCGTTCCCAATGCCGCCGCCAGCGTGATCAGGTAAAGCGTCGGAGCGATTTTCTTTCCTTTAAAATCGGCATAAAAAGCGGCCAGCGAAAGAAGCCCGAGCGCGCCGACGATCCAGAGAAAAATATTGGCCAGGTCTTCGTGGGTTTCTATCAGGTTTTCACCGACGCCCGGCAGGTTTTCCACCGCTTCTTCCGCGCCTTCACCGGTAAGGTAGGCAGGTATGGCGCAAACGGCCGAAAAAACGAACAGCCCTAGCGCCGTTTTTTTGACAGTGTTATTTTTAAATAAAAAACCGCCCGCCAAAACAAGCAATCCGAAAAGGGTGCCCAGAATGGGCAGGTGATTGAGCACGAGGTGCAAATGAGCCTGGTTCATGTTGTGTATTTTTAAGAGATAAATTCGGGAGACCTGCCCGGATGGATAGCATCGCGCTTTACAAGCCTCCCGGAAGGGGATGGGTGAATGGTGAGCCGCTATTTGCGGTCATCATCGTCGTCCGAATCCTTGCCCGATTTTTTCTTTTCGGTTTTACCAGCCTGGTTTTCCTGCTGTGCCGTGGTGTCCGCCGGCTCGGCCGTTGCTTTACTTTCGGCGGCCTGCATTTCAGTCGGAGCAGCGACGGGTGCTTGCAAGGCCGGATTTTTTTCGTTTTCGGAGGTGCAGGCAGGAAGCAGCACCCATACGGTAAGCATTGCAAAGATTGCTTTTAACACGTTCTTTTTCATTGTCTTATCTATTTGTTTGTTTGATTTTGATAAGACAAAGGTGGCGGGGCGAACCTTAAAGAGGGGCCTGTAGTTTTCTAAAAATCGGCTTAAAAAGAATGCTGAAAGTGCAGGGAGACCTCGGTTCCGTGCTCGCTTTTGACCAGCAGGACGATGCCTGAAATATCCGCCAGTTTTTTAGCGATCGACAATCCCAGCCCGGCGCCCTGAACCACGGAACTCCGCGCATTATCCGTGCGATAAAAACGGTCAAAGATGTGTGGCAGGTGCTCGGAGGAGATGCCCGGGCCATCATCGCGGATTGTCAGTACGGTGTTATCCGCCTGCCAGATACAGTCGATCCGGCCACCCGGACGCCCGTATTTGATCGCATTGCCAATCAGGTTGTCGAGTATGATATTGAGCAGGGTAGCGTCTGCAAACAGCACGGCTCCGGGTGGTATTTGCAAGCCCAATTCCATGTTTTTTTCCGACAAACGGGGCTGCCACTTTTCGGTCAGGGCCACTAAAAAATCATGGAGGGGCACGGGCGCAGGCTTGACCGGCACCGGGTTGTTTTCCAACCGCGCCAGTTGCAGCAATTGTTCCAGCATGGTGTTCAGGCGGTCTACCTCCGCGATGACACGACCTATTTTTTCCTCATATTGGGCAGGCGCCCGCTGCTTCCGGATCAACACCTCCAAAGTGCCGCGAATGGCCGTCAGCGGCGTTCGTATTTCGTGCGAAGCATCGGCTGTGAACTGTTTTTCGCGTTTCATGCCGTTTTCCACGCGTTGCAACAACTCGTTGATGGTAGTCGCCAGGCGGTAAATTTCGTCCTTGTTTCCGGGTAATGGCAGGCGGTCATGGATGTTGGTTTCGCTGATACCGGATGCAGTTCGGATCAGTTGTTGTACCGGCGCGATGCCCTGGGATGCGGCAATGGCAGTGGCTACAAACAGAATGAGTAAAAGCAACGGAAACGCAATCCACAAGGTATTGCGGAGGTTGTGCAGTACGACGGCCGATTCTTCCTGAGAAATACCGACCGTCAGGCGTCCGATCACGACGTTGCGCTCGTTTAAGATGGGAAACTGCCCCTGCCGGATGCGCTGACTTTCAATGCGGCTGTTGAAGAACGCCTCTGTGGAAAGCGCGGGGTCGAAAAGCAATACGTCTTTATCCAGATTGGTGGAGCGGAAGAGCAGGTGCCCGTCGGCATCCACCAGTTGCAGGAAAGTGGGATTTACTTCAATTTGCAGGTGTTCGCTCTCTTCCCATTCGGTCATGTGTTCTATAAAAATGGAATCGCCTACCCAGCGCAAATTATGGAGCACTTCTTCCTTCTCCTGGCGGATGTCCGAATCGAGGTGGCTGTAGGCAGTAAAATAAACCACGCCGTACACCACGAGAAATACCAGCCCGATGGTAACTGCGGCTGCCAGCGCAGTGAACAGTGCGATGCGGTTTCTGAAGCTCAGTTTCATACGTCGTTATTGACGCGGTAACCGACACCGCGCAGGGTTTGGATAAAGGAAGGCTGACCGGGGAGGTCGAGTTTTTTCCTTAAAAAATTGATGTAAACATCGATCACCGACGTGTCGTGGTCAAAATGGATATCCCATATTTTTTCAATGATGCGGGTGCGGCGGCACACTTTGCCTTTGTTGCGGAGCAATAGTTCCAGCAAAGCGAATTCCTTTTGGGTGAGTTCTACCTGTTTGCCCGCTTTCAGCACCCGGTGGCCGGAAATATCCAGTTCGATATCTGCGTAACGAAAAACGTTTTGCTCTCCGTCGCCATTGCGCAGCAACACCCGCATACGCGCCAGCAGTTCTTCAAAAGCGAACGGTTTGCGCAGGTAATCGTTCGCGCCGGTTTCGAGCCCGAATACCACGTCGTCGACAGTGTCTTTAGCCGTGAGGAAAATAACCGGCGTCGTTTTGTTCTCCCGGCGGATAGCACGGCATATTTCGATGCCGCTGGCGCCGGGCAACATCCAGTCGAGCAGAAACAGATCGTATTCTGCCAGATTGTCCAGCGCCAGGCGCAGGCCTTCCCTGCCATTTCCGGCTACATCTACTGCAAATCCTTCTTCTTCCAGTCCGTCCGCTATAAATCGGGCGATGGCTGTTTCATCTTCTACCAGTAGAACTCGCATGACGTTGATTTTGACGGTGAAGGTTTTGATTCGGACGGGCTTGCAGCGCAAGATCCGATTTTTTGCAAAATTGACTCCAGGGATCTCAACGGCGCCTTAGTTCAGTCTTAAAATAGGCTTAAAATGTTTCGGCACATTCCAATATACCCGCCCGGTCACGAATAGATATAATCCTCCTCACGTTTGAACCTGCGCTTGATTGCTGCCCCGGAACCGCTCTAGGCGTGTTTTATAAAATGGCCCCGGGCTTGTCGCAGATTCCCCTCCATACTAACCTTAATCATCTCCCATGTTGCGGGGGTATCAAGCATTGCCCAACGGCTGTTTACGAGGCGGGGAAAATTCGGGCAAATAACACAGGGAAACTGATATAATTTATTGGATTTTAATACTTTATATAAAAAAATAAATATTTTATCAGATTGCCGCCCATCGGCATGATAAAGGTCACTCTCCGACCTAAGCGCCGTCACTGACGAGCCTTTTGGCATGCAGGTACATTTGTAGAAAAATATGACTGTTATGAAATATAAACTCTTGTTACTTGCCATGTGCGCTGTTTCGTTTGCTTTTGGGCAAACAAATTACCGCATATCCAATTATTCTTTGGCTGTGAAAGGGAGTTCCAATCTGCACGACTGGACATCCAATGCCAAGGAAGTGCGCGCCAACGGTTCTTTCACTTTTGTGGCCGGCGCCCTGAAATCTGTCGATGCCTTATATGTAGAGATTCCGGTTAAATCCATCAAAAGTGAAAAAGGCTCCATCATGGACAACAAAACCTATGATGCGCTGAAAGCCGACCGGTTTGGAAACATCACCTACAAACTGGGCAAGATCACTTCCCTCACAAAAAAAGGCGACGGCTACGACATCAATGCTACCGGCTCGCTGAGCATCGCCGGTGTGACCAATAATATTGACATGTATGTGAAAGCGAAAGTGGGCGCCGATGGCAGCATCACATTCAGCGGTTCCAAAAAAATCAAAATGACCGAATATCAGATCAAGCCGCCGACCGCCCTGCTGGGCACGCTTACCACCGGCGATGATGTGGAAATAGTGTTTCAGGTTACCCTGAAATGAATAAATGGTAAAGTGGAGCCAACGCGTTGAAAATCAAATTTTTACGTGTCATTTTCCTCTGATTTTACCTGATAAATAATCAAAAAAATTCAAAACTAAATCTCTGTTTTATGAAAAACTTTGCTCTCCTTTCCGGCCTCGTGCTCCTTTTTTGCGCGCAACTGGCGGCCCAACAGCCTGCTATCCAATACTACCGTTCTTATGATAGAGACGGCATCAATGTTTTCGAACCTTCCAAAAAAGGTGAACAACCGGAATTCACGGGTTTCAAAATCCGTATCGGCGGTGCGTTTACCCAGGATTTCCAGTCCCTGAAATCCTCCAACAAACCTACCTACGTTGCTACCTCGGCCACCAATGCTACCAATAAAAACTTCCTGTACGGCGTCGTTAAATCGGAAGACTCTACATCCGCAACGCTTTCCGGTTTCAACCTGGCCATGGCCAACCTGAACTTTGATATGCAGATCGGCGACGGTATCCGCGTTTGCCTGGAAAACTACATGTCTTCGCGCCACCACTCCGAATTCTGGGTAAAAGGCGGTTACATCCAGTTCGACAAACTCCCGATGTTCGGCAGCCCCGAATGGTTTACCAATAATGTACGGGTCAAAATCGGTCACTTTACCCCCAATTTCGGCGACATGCAGTTCCGTCGCTCCGATGGCGGTAATACCATCTACAACCCGTTTGTAGAAAACCTGGTTTTCGACGCATTCGCTACTGAAATCGGCGGTGAAGTATACGTTTTCCCGGTGGATGGTTTCATGGGTATGATCGGCCTGACTTCCGGTTTCATTAACGGTAACATCGACAACTACCCGACTGATCCGGTGGCTCCGAACGTAGAACCCAACAAGAAAAACCCATCCGTTACCGTGAAACTGGCCTACGACAAAACGTTCGATGACTTCCGTTTCCGCCTCTCCGCTTCGCTGTACAACAACTCCGGAAGTGCACGCAATACCCTGTATGCAGGCGACCGCACGGGTTCGCACTACTTCATGGTGGCTGAACCAGCAACCGGTACCTACGCTGCCAACAAAGACTCCGGTCGTTTCCCGGGCCTCGGCGTTGCCAATAAAGTGAATGCAATCAGCATCAACCCGTTCATCAAATACAAAGGCCTGGAAATCTTCGGCGACTACCAGATTATCAAAGGCCGCACCAATACCGAACGCGACGGTTCCGAACGCAAGTTCAACCAACTGGCAGTGGAAGGTCTGTACCGCTTCCTGAAAAACGAACAAGCCTACATCGGCGGACGCTACATTCAGGCAAAAGGTACCCCGCAAGGCTTTGCCAATGAAATTTCGATCGACCGCGTTGCAGTGGCTGCCGGCTGGTTCCCCACCAAAAACATGTTGCTGAAAGGCGAATACGTGGTTCAGAACTACAAAGATTTCCCAACCACCGACTACCGCAACGAAGCAAAATTCAGCGGCTTCATGGTGGAAGCAGTTATTGGTTTCTAAGAGTTGAGATGTTTAATTGTTGAGATGTTGAGGGTTGAGATGTTGAGAAGTTGAGGGGTTTAGATGTTGAGGAAGCCAAACCTCGGAACGGATTTTAACTCAACCTCTCAACCCCTCAACAACCCTCAACCTCTCCACCCCTCAACAACCCTCCACCCCTCAACAACCCTCCACCCTTACGCCCCGTAGCCTGCTGTCCAGACTACGGGGTTTTTTCCCCGCTCACCCAAATCATCTTGGTTATGTTTTCCGATAAATTTCGTTGGACAAATTGGCTGGTCTTTTTTGTGGCCGGCGTCATAATGGTCGCCGCTACCACCGACCATACAAGCGCCGTTAAAAAACGCTACCAGATCCTGGAAGGCAGCAAACTTTACCTGAAAGGCACTTCCAACGTAAACAACTTTACCTGCGATTGTGAAAACCGCTACGGCGAACAAATGGTGGAAGTAGATAGAAACGGCGGGTATGCGCGTTTCAAAAACGTCGATCTGACCATACCGACCAAACGCTTCGACTGCCATAACCGCAAGATCGACAACGACATGCAGAAAGCCCTGCAGGCTGACCAGCATCCGAATATCCGTATCAAACTCGTGGATGCACAGCAGAACGCGAAATGCCTCGAAGGCGACTGCAAAGACTGGTTCGACGTAAAGGCGCGGGTAAATATCACCATTACGGGCGTAAGCAAAGAGCACACCATCGCGGCGAAAGCGCGCACCATCAGCCCCAACCGCTTCGAACTCCGCGGCGAACAGGCCCTGCAAATGAGCACCTTCGGTATCAATCCGCCGGAAGCCATGTTCGGACTTATCAAGGTAAACGACTGGATCTCTTTCCACTTCAACCTGATCGTGGACGTAGGGGAAATACAGTGATTGTTGAGGGGTTGAGGGGTTTAGATGTTGAGACAGCCAAACCTCGGAACAGATTTTAACTCAACCTCTCAACCCTCAACCCCTCAACCCAAAAGCATCATTTCAAAAAAAAATACACATTCAACCATGAAAAGATTTCTTTTAAAAGGCCTGATCGCAGGTGCAGTACTTGCGCTATTCAGTTATGCGGCTTTATTTCTTGCCGTGACCCTTTTCCCCGAGTTGGCAGAACAGTACTACGACCCGATTTTCAGTTTCGATGATGAAAAAGGCGTTCTGTATTTCATACACCCCTTTATCCTGAGTTTTGCCCTGGCCTGGTTCTGGCGGCGTTTTAAAACGCTTTTCCACGGGTCATTCTGGTGGCGCGGTATCGAAATGGGGCTCGTGTACGCCCTTATCGCCACCATTCCTTCCATGTGGCTGACCTTCAGTGCGCTGGCCGTTTCCTTTGAAATGGTGCTCAGTTGGCTGGCTTACGGCGTTTTTCAGGCGATTGTAGTGGGCATTATTTTTGCGAAAATGAGTCCCTGAAACGCGGATTACGCGGATCTATAGCGGATTTCCGCGGATTAGATGAGTGATAAATCAAGATAAAAAATGAAGGCGCCATCCGGATTCGTTCCGGATGGCGCCTTCTGGCATACGTTTAGGTCCAGTTGAGAAGCATTTGGGTTCCTTCACGATACTTTTGGGTTCCTTCACGATACGTTTAGGTCGTGTCATGATATGTTCCCGTTCCATTGACAAACCTTTCGGTTCATCACAGATGTCATCCGCTCCTGTAATGATCCGTTTGGGTCAAAGAGAGATGCGTTTACGTTTTTTTGAGAAGTGTTCCGGTTCGGGACCTAAAAATTTGGGTCTCCCAACCTAAACGTTTAGGTAGCGGACCTGAAATTTTAGGTCGGGAACGTATTCGTTTATGTCCTCCAACCTAAACGCATCTCAAAACAACCTAAACGTATACGTAAACAACCTAAACGCATCTCAAAACAACCTAAATGCCCTCCAATCCGCGTAAATCCGCTCTCCATCCGCGAAATCCGCGTTGCAAAAATCCGCGTTTCAGAAACCCACCCCGATCGCAATCCCGTAATTCATTTCCCCGTGCCCGTCCACGCGGTCGTAATTGATAATCGGCGTAATCGTGTAATGATCGATGTGAAGATCGTAACCGGCCTCCAGGCGGAAACCGTATTTGGAATGCCATTTTACGGGCGCTTCTACCGATTCGGCTTCATGCACCAACGCCATCAGGGGCCCGGCGTTCAATTTCAGGCCGCGCCACGGATGCACGAAAACCGGCAAACCGAACAGAAATTCCTCGTGTACGGCAAACAGGTATTCCGTAAAAAAACTGATGCCGAGCGGTTTGTTGAAGCGGTATTCATAATCGAATCCGACGGTAAACCACGTGGCCGAATTGCTGAAAACATGCTTCGCGCCCGTCGGAGTGGTGGCGCCGATAAAAAAAGATGCGTGGTTATGATGCAATTCGGATGCATGGTCTTCAGGAGTTGCCTGCGCCGACGCAGCAAACGGAAGCGCCAGGCATGCCAGCGCCAAAATAAAAACGGAAGGTTGGAAAGCCATTAGAAGGAAGGATGTAAGGTTAGGTAATAGGTGCAAATGCCTGATTATCAACACTGATAACCAATAACTGATAACTAATAACTACCTGTTATCGCTGATCCGCGTTTTTGCCAGCGCTTTGAAGCGGTATTCCACTTCTTCCACGTGCACGGCATTGAGGAAAGCATCTTCGACTTTTTTCAATTTGGATTGTAAAACCAGGATTTTCCGGTCGATTTTATCCGCATCGCCGATGTCTTTCGATTGCTGAAGCACCGCTTCCAGGTCGTGTTGATATTCGGTGAAGGCAACCAGGTATTCCTGTGTGATGGCATGCAGTTCGTCGAGGATAAAACGTGCTTCATTCACCACGTACTCCGGATACACGAAACGAGGATCGGTGAGCACGGAAATGTCGCCGGGTTGTTTATCCTGCTGGTACCGGATGAGAATTTTCCCGATGGTATCCGTTACGCGGTCTTTTTCATAAATGTGCAGCAATACATTGCGCAGGCTGGGTTCGGCGGCAGCCTGGTCTACCTGATCGGGGAACAAGTTGGTGACACGTTGTACCGTGAAACTTTTCAGCATGATCCGCATCTCGTCGGTGCGCTCCTGCACGGCCATTACGGTTCCCTGCAACTTGCGGGTGGCGTCGCTCAGTCCCTGGTAATGCTGTACATACCGGATTATGTTTTCCCGGAACGCGTTGACGCCTTCGACTGGAATTGACGGATCATTGACCGCCAGATTGGTGACCAGGTCCATGACCGAACTCAGGGAATTAACCACCGGTATGGCGCTGGTGAAGGTGCTCACCAGCGGGTGCTGAAGCACGCCCCTGGTAATTTCCATGACGCGCGGAAATCCTTTTTTCGGTTTACCGGCGCCTGCGAAAACATGCTGTTCCATGAGTTCCTCTACCCGTTGCGTGAGCGAAAATCCAAGATCGCTGTTGTTCGGGTTGTTCAGGTCGCTGACGTCGTTGAGGTAGTCCGTCAGGGAATTGGACAGCACCAGGGCATTGAGGCTCACATTGGCAGCACGCACAAAATCGGGAGTATTGACGATTTTGGTGACACGCTCCTGGATCTGCGTTTGCACCAGCACGTTTTGGGTTTCGCGCATTTCATTCAAAGTCCGCTGTATGTCCTGCGCCCGGAGGCTTGAAAACAGCAGGGAGCAAAAAAGAAGAGGCAATAGATAGGAAAGTTTGGATGGCATGATCCGGCAGGTTTTTAGATCAGAAAATTCGCGGTTTTTCCAGAAGGGGTTTGAATGGGAGGCAGCGGGTGCGGCGCCGGGAGGATTCGAAGAGCATGTTCAAAAAAGCGCGGCATACCTGACTTATATATTGAAAATCAATTTTTTACGTCAGACGTTCCACGCTTTTTCTGAACATGCTCGTTCGGAATCGGATACTAGCAAAGTGTTTGTATCTGGTAATATGACCCGTGTTTGGCCGGCTCACCGGGAGCCGTCATTTCCGCTTAGGGAACGTTGATGGTTTTAACAAGTACATTGTTTATTTTGAGTTCGTAGCGGTCGCCTGGGTATGCAGGCCCCCAGCCTCCCAGTAGTTTAGTTGATGCAGACGGGTCCAGCGTTTCGGTGAACCAGCCGAAAGACGTATTATTTTGGGCAAATCCTTCTACCCTGACAACTACCGCGTCACTACAGGTATACTGTAATGTAAAATTGCCGTCAGCCTTTTGTGTAAAGGAAGTAATCGTATATGGTGCAGCGCCTCCTGCGGGCATGGGAGCCGTCAGCGGGTCGACCAATTTGGCCGGTGCTGCTCCGGTGGCATTGGGTACGGCAGGGAGTGCTTCGCCCAGCGTGGATTTGGCAGGCATATTCGTTCTGATCGTACCTGCGTTGTTGTGTGAGGCGTCGCCGATAGTAAATGTACGATTTGCACCTGCCAGCGACAAGGTAACGGAGCGGGGTTCGGAAAAATACGGAATAGAGAAACCGCCAGTGTTGGCGATAGTACGGTAAGCGTTTTCCCCAAAGGTGAAGTTCATGCCCGCTTCGTGGGTTGCGCCCATCACGTGGCCGAATTCGTGAGGAAACACGTAAGTGTCTCCGAAGGCACTAAAGTGACATACCATAAATGTGCCGTTCAGATCGGCTTTTCCCATGGCATATCCAGAAAAAACCAGGCAAACGATGTCGGCTCTTTTCTGCTGACGGAACTGGTGTACTTTATTGAATTTCCCGTTTGTCTTACGCAATTCCGCCAGCAAATCGGTTACTGCTGCGTCGGAAGAGGCTGCTCCGTAATCCACTTCTGCGTATTCGGTAATAGCGCGAACGGTCAGTGGAATCTGGTTGTTTACCAGTGCAGCATTTAACAAGCCCATGCCGTGGTCTACATTGCGTTTGATGTTCGCAGGTCCGCCGGCAGCGATGGCAGCGCTGGTGGTATAAGCGAAAAGAATCGTGATTTCCGTATTCGGCGGGTTGACTCTGCAACCGGGCGCAGTATTGTCGGTTGGCAGAACCGCCGCGGCCGGCAGCAATTGGGAACTCAGAAAACAAACGAGTAAGAGCAATACGTTTTTCATTTTTTCATTTTTTTATTTTGATGAAGAGGTGCTCATACAAAAGCATGCAAACCGGGATTCCGGTATCGGGCGCGCCGTTTCGACACAAGTGTGCCGGTTTGCCGCAACGCTTTTGAACGAGCGTACATTTACATATCCCGAAGGGGGAGAAGAAGTGACCTTCGAAAATGAAAAACATCTTATTTTTTTAAATGAAATATCGGTAATTAGAAAATAAAACTTTGATTAACAATAGATTGTGTGCAATAAAAGAATGGAAAATTATTTATACGGAAAATTTACTGTCGGCATGAAAATACCTTCCCAGCGCCTGCACGAGGCAGCACTGAGGCGAGGCATTTCAAAATCCCAACTTGTTTTTATTCGGTGTTCACTCTTGATTGTGCTTCCGCAGCAACCATCCCGGCCGCATTTTCCACGGATTCCGCCACGATTCGGCTACTTCCAGAAAATCAGCATCCCCTTCCACATGCGCACGGGCCAGCACCTGCTGCCACACGTACTCGGGCAACAGATAGTAATGTCCGCCCAGATTGGTGATAAGAGGCGCATTTTCTTTCCCCGAAAAATATTGCAGTGTCGGCAAATGCACACCCGCCGCGATCCGCCAGAGCCGGGTGGAATCGATGGCGTATTCCGGCAGCCAGGGCATGGCGTCGGTGCCGGTCGTGAAGGTGAAATACTCCGCCAGGGCATTGTGGGCGATCACGAGTTCGGGGGCAGCGAAGTCACCCGGTCGCTTCAAGCGATCCGGTGGCTGTGCAGTCAGTGGATCACTGAAATACGCCAGCGTCCGTTCCGTAACCTTTTGAAACTGCGCATAGTCCGGATCCTGCACCGCCGGCCGGTAACTTTTCCAGGAAAAAAAGGCCGTTACCAACAACACTCCATTCAAAAGCCAAACGCCCGCTTTCCCTACACCCCTACTTTCCCCCGACTTCGCACTTCGCACTAACGACTTCGCACTTTCCCCCGACTTCGCACTTCGCACTAACGACTTCGCACTGGTTTCTGGCTTCGCACTTCGCACTGACGACTTCGCACTTTCCCCCGACTTCGCACTTCGCACTGACGACTTCGCACTAACCACAGGCTTCGCACTTAACACAGGTGCCAAAATCACAAACACCATCCAGAATCGCCAGCCCAGCCCGGTGCTCGACCATTCCGGAAACGGAAAGATGAGTACGGAGCCCAGCAGCAGCAAAGGAAGTGCCGCCACGTTGCGGCGCCACAAGGCATTAAAAAGTGTAAATAGAAACAACGCCGTCACCACCACGATCTCAAAAAGCCAGGCGGCGGAAAGGCGCTCGATGCCGAATATTTGTACAAATGCCCAGGGCGCAAAATTCGGCGTTCCGTGAAACAGCCCCTGCAAGCGGCCGATATCTGCCACATGCGCCAGGCCCGGCA
>JAKQJD010000546.1 GCA_029561355.1 Bacteroidota bacterium
CGAAATTTGTTTTTTCCCCGGTAATTTTTTCCGTCCGGAGGAGTTTGCCTGTATTGTCCGTCAGTTGATAGGTCAGCCCCGTTTTATACTTGTCCAGGTGCCGGCTGGTGAGCAGGAGCGGCCCGCTGGTGGGGTTGGGGAGAATGGTGAAATCAGCGTCTTCGTTATTCAGAAATACCTGGCGAATGGGAGAAAACTCGAATGCGCCGTCGTTGTCGACCATACGCAGGCGGTAAAAATTGGAGCCGGCTTGTGGAGATTTGTGGTTGTAGGCATACTGTGTTGTTACCTGTACGCCACCCCTGGCCGTTTCTTTACCCAGCGAGTGGAATTGCTGGCCGTCGGTGGAATGTTCTACGTCGTAGTAAGCGAGGTTCTTTTCCGTAGCGGACTCCCAGTCGAGGCCGGTGCTGGCGTTGGAGAGCAGTTTTGCGTTAAAGGAAAGGAGTTCGACGGGGAGCACTGCCGATGTGGATGCATTGTAAAACATGTGTTGCTGGCCGTTGCCACCGCCATTTTCACCATTCGCAGCGAGTTCCTGGTAAAATGCATCGCCTGCTATACTCACTGCGAAGGCATCGGTAGTCAATTCAAACGTTGCCGTGCCGGAGCCGCCATTGACCACCAGACCGACTGCCAAAACGTCGTCTCCGGCAGACCAGTTCTGATTGATGTTCGATCCGAAGAAACTGAAAATATAATATGTATATGAACCACTGTTAGCCACCCCAATGATAGAATGGGTGAAAGGATTCAGGTTAACGGGCATTGTCTGGGTTGAAATGGACAATGTAAGATTGTGGGATGTCAGAAATCGAACTACAAACGTGCCCGCAGAGTAATTCCCGTTTGAAATATCGATGGTGGGCCTGATTCTGACCTCAAGCTTGTTGCTATTGACAGGATTGTTAAAAATACCCATATCCACCAGGCAGCAAGGCGGAACACTGTAAGTTTTTCCCGCCAGGAGGAAAAACATCATCAAGATAATAAGTGGCGTTTTCTTTTTCATATCAGGAGAATTTTGAAATCTATTTTTGAAAAACGGGCAGTGTTGCGAGTGGCAACACTGCCCGAAATGGTTATTAATTCTGAGGTTGTTGCGTAACAATATTGAGCGGCGTAGCAGGCCCGACGTTGTTGAGAATGATCACCCGGTCATTGTTCGAGCCGCTGTATTTCACAACACCGTTCAGGTTCACGTCTTCGAGGTAATAACCCGGTACAATATTCAGCGGCGTACCCGTTCCAACCCGGTTCAGGATTTCCACGCGGTCGTTGTTGCTGTTGTTGTACTTGACCTGGAAGTTCAGATCATTGGCTTTCATGTTGGTATTACCCGCGATGAGTCCGTACACATCCGGTTCGATCAACTTGCGTGCACTGACGGATGAAGCACCGAAAGTGGGCATCAGCGGATCGGAGAAATCAACAAAGGTTGCGTTGTTCGTAAAGTCGATCAGGTTGGCTGTTAATGCGCCCAGGTGATTGCGATGACGCACCATGAGGTAGTACTGGTCGACATATGAATTCGGGAAGGTCACCTCGGAAGTGCCGTCCAGGTCCACGATATCGCCGTCGCGTTGTACCAGGGCACAGCGCGTAGCCAAAACCAGCATATTGTTCGTTTTGCTGCGCAATTCCAGGAACACCCAGTCGACGATAGAATTAGGACCATTGTCGGCGAGTACCGTCAAAGGATTGGTGATCACTTCGTTGGTCGTATGGTTCACATGCACGAACGCGTCAAAATATGGCGCCACGTCAAGCGTGTATTGGGTGTACGGATCGGCGGTCGGGAACAAAGGACCAGTTGTAATCTTGCGCAGTTCGTCTACCATCAGGTGTGGCAAAGGTGTCGTAGGATCATACGGTCCTTGCAGATACACTTTTGCATTTACAATTACCGGACGGAAGAAGCTCAGTTCGCCCAGACACGGGTTGTCGTTCTCATGGTACAGAATTCCTTCCAGTGCCGTTAACTGTAGTCCGCTCATGCCTTGTGGCAATTGCAGTCCGGCACCTACGTCGAACTGGTTCTTTTCGATATCGATCGGAAGGTTCCAGCATGCCATCGTAGTGTTGGAACCGGCGCCCAGCGCGTATTCCGGGAATGCTACCGGCGCGGGGACCGTCGGGCCCGTCTGGTCGCCCAGGTAAATGGCGTAGGTAAAGTCCTTCTGGAACTTGTTCACTTCACCGGTTGCACCCACCGTAAAGGCATTGGCGATGAGGGTAGCATTGTCGCTGTCGTGGTTGTAAAATGCCAGCGCGGTACCGCCCACCGTCGGGGTAAGGGAATTGAAGATATTATCCTTAATGACGCCGTTGATGGGTACCTGTACGATGGTGCTCGAATTGGAACTGAGCGACTTCGTGTTCACCGTAATATGCCGGAAATTCGTGTACGCAGTAAGCGGAGTGAAGGTATTGTCCTCGATCGTTACATCCGGATAGTTTTCCAGGCTGATACCCCAGCGCAAATTGGTAAAGGTGTTGTTGTTCACACCCGTAGCCTTGTGCTGCTGGTTGTTTTGCAAACGCAATACGCTGCCCGTCACCGCTCCGTTGAAGGTATTGTAACTGATGTCGATGGCTCCGCCGCCGGCATTGTGTTCCGACATAGTCACGCCGCCGCCGTTGAAGGTATTGGCCATCGGAGCTGATCCGCCGACCGTAATGGGGCCGTTGCTATTGAAACGCACCAGCACATCATGGTTGATACTCTGGAATGTATTCCGGGTGTATGTTCCGGCGCCTTCATCCACCGAAACGGCAGACCTGAATGCGATATCGCCGGAGTCGTCGCCCAGGATATTCCCGTTGACGGTTGCCGATACCATGTTGTTATCCACCACAATACTGTTCACACCGCTGGTCGCCGTTCTGTAGTTGATCGTGCCGCCGTAGTTGATACTAATGGCATTGCGATCGCCGTAAGAACCCGAATAAGTCAGATACGTTCCCGGCGTGGACTGGTACGGATTGATCATGTTGTTCTTGACCGTAATGTCGTCGAGCGCTGCCGCGCTGGCGATAATGGCGCTCGACAGTTTCGTTACGTTCGTATTGAACTGGATTCCGTCGATGGTCACACCGTTGGCAGAAACATCGAACAACGCCGGTTTACCCGTCGGATTGCCGATAAAATCTACGATAGGTTTGCTCGGGCCGATACCCAGCAGGGTCACGTCCTTATTCACGAGCACCTGTTCGTTGTAGCGGGTCGGAGTGGCTGCCGAAGCGATTTTCACCATTTCCAGGCCGTTGCCCAGAGACGCATTTACGGCCGCCTGGATGGTGCAGTACACGCGTTGGGTAACGCCGTTGTCGAGCGTCACTTCCTTGGCCGTCTGGTTGGCGATGGTGGCCGTTCCGGCCGGATCGGTAAATACACCTTCGGAGGTAACCAGGCGCCGGTCAACCGTATTAGAAAGTGTATTGCCGCTTTCGAAAATATCGCACACGTACGGCGCATTGCCGCGGCCGAAGTAATTCGGAGAATTACCCGCATTCTGATCACCGCTACCCACTGTATTGGGTACGTAATTCGCATTGGCATGTCCGCCGCCCTGGATCTGTATACCCACTTCGTTCCCGGTAATGGTATTGCCGGTAATAGAGTGGCTCACGCCTTCCACAACAATCCCGAATCCTTCATCCGGAGAAGACTGTACGTATCCGGTAACCGTATTGCCGGAAATCGTTACGCCGTTCGGGATATCGGTATAGCCCTGCGGGTTGCCTGCCGTAAAGTCTCTTCTGAACACTGCAATGCCTGCCAGGTCTCTCAAATCTCCGTTCGGGGTAGTCATAGAAACAATGTTACTGCTGACCGTTACACCGCCGTTCGGGTTTTTAACCTCGATGCCGAAGCGGCCGCCGCCGGTGATCATGTTGCCGGTGATCAGGTTGTTTCCGACGCTGTTGGTAAGGCCCAGCAGCCCGATTGCATTGTCGCCGCCGCCAATATTGATCGTGTTATTCTTGACCAATACGTTGGAAGCCGTGCCGTCCTGGAGTTCGATACCGCAGCAGGTGTTGTTGTTCACTACATTGTTTTCGAAGGTAATGTTCTGTTTGAAGCCGTTCCAGATGACGATACCCCGTGCTCCGCCGCCGTTGTTTTCCACCCGTGAATTTTTGACAGACACGGTACTGATCGGCCCGTTTGCATAAAATCCGGAAGCATTCGGGTTATTGAGCAGGGCAACGTTATCGATGGTGAGCAGGTTATTTCCAGCATTTCCGTAAATCGCCGCATCGTCATTTCCATTCGCGCCGCTGAAATTCTGCACTGTAAGGTTTTTGATCGTAACAGCGGTTACGCCGTCGTTGAGATGAATCCCGTCGCCGGTGCCGAGGCCCGTACCATTCAGTACATAAAGGGTACGATCGCTTGTTTTACCTTCCAGCGTCAGCGATTTGTCGATGACTACGCGTTCATTGAAGGTGGCCGCACACATCTGGATGGTTTCGCCCGGCAAGGCTGCATTTACAGCGGCCTGCACGGTGGCGAAGTTCGCGTTGGTGGTCGTATTAGTAACCAGCAGGGAAATCACCGTAGCGCTGGCAGAGGCTGTCGAACCGTTGGCATCTGTTACTACTACAGTATACGTGCCGCCCATCAGTCCCGTTACTCCCGGATTGGTGGTCGCGTTGCTCCAACTATATGTGTATGGCGAAGCGCCATTGCTGGTTATTGTTGTAATCGAACCGTTGGCGGTGCCGCCCGAACAGGTTTCGGGGCTCACTACATCGATAGCGATCACCACCGGTGTACCTGTGCAGGTAGCCAAAGGCTGAAAACCGAGTGTACCCAAATCACTGTCCGAACCGCTTACGCGCCAGGGATTGAAATCGACCGATCCGTAAATGGTGGTTGAAATAGCCCCCAGGCCCGTTACGCCAAACCAGTTGCATTCTGCCGGCAGGGTACCTGT
>JAKQJD010000080.1 GCA_029561355.1 Bacteroidota bacterium
CATGGTAGGGGAATTGCTCAATTTCCGGATCACGCACCACTCGCTCAATTTGTACGGGATCTGCGGTTCCTGCCAGAAAGAAATTGAATACGGGATTGTGCGGAAGCACCCGAAAATAATGGAGGAAGAACCCGGCTGGGGGGATTGATGGTTTTTGGTGTTTGGTGTTTGGGGGTGCGTTGCCCTCGGCTTATTGTCTAACTTAGCCGAGGGCAACGCACCCCCAAACACCAAACACCAAACACCACACCCCAAAAACTTAATACGTCTTCACTGCCGTCACATAATACATATCCATCAACCCCTTGTTTTTCGCAGCGATCTTTCCGCGGTGGTTCCATTCGAACTCGTAGCGCGCAAAATCGTATACTGATTCGCTCACGTTCACGCGGCCGGGTTCGCAGGCTTCCTCGAAACGAGCGGCTACGTTCACCGTATCGCCCCAGATATCGTAGGCGAATTTTTTAGCACCCACCACTCCTGCCACCACCGGACCGATGTGAATGCCCACGCGGGCCTCGAAGAAAGGCATGCCGCGGTCCAGGCGTTCCGCTTTGAGCCCCAGCAGGAAATCCTGGATTTCGAGGGCAGCACGAATAATATCCGAAGGGCTGGCATTCATGTCCGACAGACCGCTGGCGCACAGGTAGGCATCGCCGATGGTTTTGATCTTTTCGATGCGGTACTGGCCGATGATGCGGTCGAAATTGGAAAAGCAGTAATCGAGTTCTTCGACGAGCATTTCCGGGCTGAGTTGTTCGGCCACCTTGGTGAACCCCGTAAAATCGACGAACATGACCGTAGCCTGGTCGTATTTGCGGGCGGCTACCTTGCTGCGCGTTTTTAGTTCCTGGGCGATGGCCGGCGGCAGGATATTGAGCAGCAGGTTTTCGCTTCGTTTCTGTTCGGCCTCGATGAGGGCGTTTTTTTCGGTCAGTTCGTTGGCCGTGCGGCGTTTGGCACGAAAGCGGAAGTAGAACAGCAGCGCCAGTACAAGTACGAATGCCGCCACCATGGCCAGCACGTTGCGCACGTTTTCGCTTTGTTGTTTGCCCAATTCGGCTTCGGCTACCAGTGTTTTTTGCAGTTGGAGGTCCTTTTCCTGCTGGCCGCGCACGATGGCGTCGGCCATTTGTTCTTTGGTAAGCGTTTCCACCATACGGCTTTTGGTGCTCACCAATGAATCGGAGCGCTGGCGGGCCTGTTCGATCTGGCTGATGGTTTGTTCCTTTTGCGACAGTTCCTGCTGGCTTTTTTCCTGCACTTCTTTCAACTGGCTCTGGTAGGTTGTTTCCAGCACCTGTGTCTGGCCGGTGGCGGAGGCCAGTTGCTCGCGCAGGGCGCGGTTATTGGCTTCGGCGGCCGCCAGTTGGTTTTCCAGTCTGCGTTGTGCGTCGCCGCCGCCGCGCAGGCCGCCGCCCGAATCTTTGAGGTAATTAACCGTTTCGCGGCTCCATTTGAGCGCTTCGCGGTAGTCGTTTTGTTTCAGGGCAATGTCTTGCAATTTTTCCGTCGAACTCAACGCCACGTCGCGCAGGCCGTAATTGCGGGCCGCTTGCCAGGAGTGCATAAAGCGGTTGGTGGCTTCCTTGTAGTTGCGCAGGCGGTATTCGGCGTCGGCCGACAAAAAAGCGGCGTCGGCTTCCCGGCGTTTATCACCTATTTCCGTGGCCAGTTGGCTGGAACGGTTGGCAAAATCGGAGGCTTTTTTAGGGCTGGAAGCGATGGTTTTTTCGGCAATCTGGTAAGCCAGATTCATGCGTTCGCTCTTCGAGCCGGAGCGATTGAACTTGTTTTCCAGTTCGGAAACAGATTGCGCGGCTATCCGGAACGGTCCGGCAAATGCAAAAAGTAATAAAAAGGCGGTTAGGTACTTCATAAAAAATCGGAACCAGGGGGATTGTAAGTGCGAAGTCAATCAGTGCGAAGTCAATCAGTACGAAGTCGTCAGTGCGAAGTCGAAAGGCGAAGTCGACTGTGCAAAGGTTGAAGTGTTTTCAAACGACTATTAATCGCAAAAATCCAAAATTTATTGATTGATGCGGTAAAAGAATCATACAGCAAAGGATGGGCCAGCTAAGGTCGAAGATTTTGGCACAAAAAAGACAGTTTCCGGTTGCCGTTTGAAAAAGCGCTATTTTTGCCGCGCCATAACCGCGACATCCGATATGAGAATAAAACCATTCCAGGCCCTGTACCCCGATTTGAAAGCCATCGAATCGCCGGATAAATTTTGTGAAAATGCCAAAGACGAGTTTCCTGCGTTCCGCAAGCGCGGCTGGTACCTGGAATTCCCGGAAGCGGCTTTTTACATTTACCAGATAGAGGACGGGCACCGCAAGCATACGGGCTTGATTGCACTGAACGCGGTATCGGATTTCCTGAGCGGGAAAATCAAAAAACACGAAAACACGATCAGCGAGAAGGAAAAACAGCAAATGGAACTTTTCCTTCAATGGAAAGCCATTTTGAAACCGGTTTTGCTCACCTACCCGTCGGTACCGACCATCGAGCACTGGCTACAGGAATTTATCGGGCAGTCGCCGGCATATTTCACCACACGTTTTCAAAAAGACGGCCAGGTACACCGCATGTGGCCCGTAACGGAAAGTACGGACATTGCGTTTTTGCAGGAACTGTTTGCCGCACACGTGCCGCGTACGTACATCGCCGACGGGCACCACCGCACTACTTCGGTTGCCCTGCTTCAGGAACAATTCCGCGACCACCCGTCCGGCAGCGATTTCGACCACCTGTTCTGCATTTTTATCGGCGCCGACGAACTGGATATTCTGGATTTTAACCGTGTGGTGCAAGTATCGGATGATCTGTCGCCTGTACAGTTTATGGGTTATTTATCCGAAGTGTTCACTATAAAAAGGCTCGCGGCATCCCGCCGGCCGGCGCACAAATTCGAGATCGTGCTGTATCAAAACGAAACTTGGCACGCCCTGGAATGGAAGCCTGAAATACTGGCCCGTTTTCCCAAAGAGCAGGTTTTGCTCGATGTGTCGCTTTTAAACGAACTTGTACTGAAAGAGATGCTCGGTATGCGCGACATTCGCACCGATTCGCGGATCACCTATATCGACGGCAGTCGCGGCATCGAAGGCGTGCAGCGCAGCGTCGATGCCGGCCGGAACCGTCTCGGCTTTATTTTGTTTCCGGTATCGCTGGACGACATGATGCATATTGCGGATAAAGGGGAAAACCTGCCGCCTAAAAGCACGTATTTCGAACCGCGTATACGAACGGGAATGATGGTGATGGGGTTGAGTTGATGAGGGTTGATAATGTTGATAAGGGTTGATGAGGGTTGATATTCAGCCGCTCGATAGTGTGAAATGCCTGCTTTACCGAGCCGCTAAATATCAACCCTCATCAACCCTCATCAACCCTTATCAACCTTATCAACCCTTATCAACCTCATCAACCCCTATCAACATCTCAACAACCTCAACATGTTGACGATCAATAATTTCATAAACGGCCGGTACGTGGCTCCCGTGAGCGGGCAATACCTGGACAACCATGCACCGGCGACGGGCGCTGTGAGCGGCAAAATAGCCCGTTCGGGCGCACAGGACGTGGAAAATGCCGTGCAGGCTGCCTGGGCTGCTTTCCCGCAATGGTCGGGTATGTTGCCCGATGAGCGGCACGATATTCTGCGCGGTATTGCCGACGGTATCCTGCACAACCTCGACCGGCTGGCGGAAGCGGAAAGCGCCGATTCCGGCAAAACGATCACCACCGCTCGCACAATCGATATTCCGCGGGCGGCGCAGAATTTCAAGTTTTTTGCGACGGCGCTGCTGCATTTCGCTTCCGAAAGCCACCACCGGCCCGATGCACTGAGTTATACCCTGCGTCAGCCACTGGGTGTGGTGGGCTGTATTTCGCCGTGGAATTTGCCCTTGTATCTGTTTACCTGGAAAATTGCGCCCGCGCTTGCTGCCGGCAATTGCGTAGTAGGAAAACCTTCCGAAATCACCCCGCACACGGCCGCCCTGCTGGGCGACATCTGCAACGCTGCCGGAATGCCGCCGGGCGTGCTCAATATCCTGCACGGACTGGGGCCGGAAACCGGCGCTGCCATCGTGGAGCACCCCAGAGTAAAAGCCATTTCCTTTACAGGCAGTACGCGCGCCGGCGCCGAAATCGCCCGTGTAGCCGCACCGGTTTTCAAAAAACTGAGCCTCGAACTGGGCGGCAAAAACCCGAACCTCATTTTTGCCGATTGCGATTACGATAAAATGCTGGAAACCACGGTACGCTCTTCGTTCAACAATCAGGGACAGATTTGCCTGTGCGGCTCCCGCATTTACGTGGAAAAATGCCTCTACGAACGGTTCAAAAAAGATTTTGTGGAACAGGTACAAAATATCCGCGTGGGCAACCCCGCCGACCCCGACAGCCGGCTGGGCGCTGTGGTATCGAAAGCACATTTTGAAAAAGTGCTGTCGTATATTGATCTGGCGCGCCAGGAAGGCGGAACGGTGCTTTGCGGCGGCCATGCAGTGGAAATGCCCGGCCCCAACCAGGGCGGCTGGTTTATTGCCCCCACGGTCATTGAAGGCCTTCCAACTTCCTGCCGCAGCAACCAGGAAGAAATTTTCGGTCCGGTAGTGACCATTCAACCCTTCGACGACGAAGCCGACGCGCTGCTACAGGCCAACGACTCGCCGTACGGACTCAGCGCGACCATCTGGACCAACGATCTGAACCGCACACATCGCCTGGCTTCCACTCTGCAATGCGGCATCGTATGGGTAAATACCTGGATGCTGCGCGACCTGCGTACGCCGTTCGGCGGCGTAAAAAACTCGGGTATGGGCCGCGAGGGCGGCTGGGAAGCATTGCGCTTTTTTACCGAAACCAAAAACGTAACCATCGCACTTTAAAAGGCAAACATGCGCCTGTCTATCATTATTGTCAACTACAACGTACGCCATTTCCTGGAGCAGGCGCTCGGATCGGTACGACGCGCCGTGCGTGGTATCGACGCGGAGGTGTGGGTGGTCGACAATAATTCCGTCGACGATTCCGTGCGCATGGTAGAGGAGAAATTCCCGGAAGTGCGGCTGATCGTCAACCGCGACAATCCCGGTTTTGCCAAGGCCAACAACCAGGCCATCCGGCAAAGCACCGGCGAATACGTACTCCTCCTCAACCCCGACACGCTGGTAGAAGAAGATACTTTCAGCAAATGCCTGGCATTTATGGACAGCCACCCGGAGGCCGGCGCACTGGGCTGCAAACTGATCGACGGCACCGGAAAATTTCTACCCGAAAGCAAACGAGGGTTCCCGTCGCCGTGGGTAGCGTTCTGCAAAACGTTCGGACTGTCGGCCATTTTTCCGCGCAGCAAGACATTTAACCGCTATTATCTCGGCTACCTCGATGTTGACAAAACCAGCGAAGCGGACGTGCTGGCCGGTTGTTTTATGTTTATCCGCCGCAGTGCGCTCGACCGTGCGGGGCTACTCGACGAGGCGTTTTTTATGTATGGCGAAGACATCGACCTGTCGTACCGCATTATTCAGGCAGGGTTCAAAAATTACTATTTCCCGGAAACGAAAATCATCCACTACAAGGGTGAAAGCACCAAAAAAGGCAGCCTGAATTACGTGCGCACCTTTTACCAGGCCATGATCATTTTTACCCGGAAACACTTCACCGGGCGGCAGGCCGGGCTGTTCGTTTTTATGCTGCAGGGAGCCATCTGGTTGCGGGCAGGTATGACGCTGGCCAAAAATTTCTGGGACAGGATCTGGCTGCCCGCAGTCGATACCATGCTGATCTACGCCGGGCTGGTGGTGCTGAAAAACTTCTGGGCCAACTATTACTATAAAGACCCGGAGTGGTTTAAAACCGATGTGCTGTGGTTCAGTTTCCCGCTGTACATCCTCATCTGGCTGGGCACCGCCTGGCTCAACGGCGGGTACGACCAGCGCTACGACATCCGGCGACTGGTGCGCGGACTGGCTTTCGGCACGGTGGTGCTGGCGGCGGTATACGGCTTTCTGGACCTCGATTACCGGCCTTCCCGGGCACTGGTACTCATGGGCGCCGTGTGGGCCGTGCTGGCGACGATCGGCGTACGTGCAGTGGCGCATTTCGTGGAATTCAAAAATTTCAGGCTGGGGCTCGACAAAATCCGGAACCTGCTCATCGTAGGTTCTATGAAGGAAAGCGAACGCGTCACGGGTTTGCTTCGGCAGGTCGGTATTTCCCCAAACCTGATCGGCGTCATCGCTCCACCCGGCGAAACCGACGGCCGCGAATACCTTTGTGCGTTCAGCCAGATGGACGAAGTGGTACGTATATACAGGGTAAACGAGTTGATTTTTTGTTCAAAAGATATTCGCAGCCAGGATATTATGGCTTGTATGACGCGACTGGGACCCGCTATTTCCTACAAAATAGTGCCCGAAGAAAGCATGAGCATCATCGGCAGCAGCAGCAAGGACGAACCGGGAGAATTGTACACCATCGCTATCCGGTACAATATTGCACAAGCAGGCCAGCGCCGCAACAAACGTGTATTCGACCTGCTGATATGCCTGGCCTTGATTCCTGCCGCACCGTTCTGGCTGCTGTTTTCCAGTCACCGAATGCAATGGATCGGCAACTGGCGCGCGGTATTTTCCGGAAAAAAAACCTGGGTAGGTTATGCGCCTCAAGGCAATACAACAAGCCTTCCATCTTTGAAAACGGGCGTCTTTTCACCACTCGATACCCTGCGCGACATCCATCCGACTACACAAATGATCGACCGCCTGAATTTCCTGTTTGCGAAAGACTGGAATGTGTGGCGGGATCTGACGCTGGTGGGGCAGATGCTGGGGGGGTAGTTATTGGTTATTAGTTATTGGTTATTAGTGTGGTAACTCAAGGCTAATGCTATAACTCAAGCCAAGGGCTACCACACCAATAACCAATAACGAATAACCAATAACTACACATGAACGATAAACATATCTACTCCAATCTCCTCGAAGCGAAAAAGCACGGAGAAAAAAAACTTGCGATCCTGTTCGACCCGGACAAACTGCGCCTCCAGAAAATGGAGCAGGCGCTGGACCTGGCTGTCGACTGCGGAATCGACTACTTTTTTATCGGCGGCAGCCTGGTCGTGAACAACATGCTGGATGCGCTGCTCACCAGGATCCGGGAGCGTTGCGACAT
>JAKQJD010000560.1 GCA_029561355.1 Bacteroidota bacterium
ATTGATCATACCGATGATCAGGGAAACGATCCAGAACGGTGTTTTTTCCAGGATCAGTTTGAACGTCAGCGGTCGGCGGTACCAGTAATCCAGCGCCAGCATCGAGAGCGGAAGGGTTACGGCCTGTACTTTCGAAAAACCGGACAGCAAAGCCAGCAAAATCATACCCAAATAGAGCCCCATACGAGGTTGCCCGGTATTTTCGCGTTTCACCCAGCGGTCGTAGAGCGCCAGGGCGGCAAAAAAGAATACAGCAAACAGCACGTCCTTGCGCTCGGTAGCCCAGGCGACCGATTCCACGCGCATGGGGTGAATGCCGAACAAGAGTCCGCCCGCCAGCACACCCCAGTTGCCCAGGCCCATGCGGAACAGCAGCAGCATCACCATCCAGACGGTGGCGAGGTGCAGCGCAAGGTTGGTGGTGTGGATAAGGCGCGGACTGATCTCGTTGCCGGCCAGCGATTTTTCCACCGCGAAGGTCAGGATCGGCAGCGGGTTGTAGTTGCCGATGACGTTTCCTTTATCGACGTCGAAGATATTGCGCACCGTTTCGCCCCAGGTGACGCCTTGCCCTACCCGTTCGATGTTTGGGTTTTCGGTGATGTTCGGGTCGTCGTCCCAGTTCACCAGTTTGTTCGACAGGGAAGGCAGGTAGCAGGCCGCCGTGATGGCCAGCACGATAAATCCGTACGTCATCCAGCCGCGGCTTTCGCCGGTGTCAGCCGTTTTTTTTACGGGATTTGCCGGACGTGGAGCAGGCTTCTGGTTGTATCTGGCAGGAATATTCTTTTTTGCCATGTTTCAGGTGGATTGCAAATTTAGACGCGGCAAAAGTAGGAAAAGTAGTGCGAAGTCTTCAGTGCGAAGTGCGAAGTCGGCGACTAACCGAAAACATGGATCACTGCTTCCGCCAGGCTGCGTTCGGTTGGTTCCGTGGCGACTGTTACGTCGGAAACGCCCAGCCTTTTCAGGGCTTCCGTCGTCGTAGCGCCGATGGCGACAATTTTTTGTCCGGGAAGCAATACGTGTTTGGAGAAATAGGCGTCGGCATTCATCGGACTGGTGAACACAAGCACGTCGTCCGTTTGCAAGAGCGGATTTGGAACAGGTTGATTATCATATACTTCCATATGTAATGCCTGGAAATTTCCGGATAAATGACCGGACACACTTTTTAAAGAATGCCGGGCGGCGGGGAATAAAACGCGGATTGTTTCGGTACCTGCGGTCTGTTTCTGAAAAGCATGGGCCGCCGCTTCCGGTTCCCCATTTCCGGTAAAACCGATGGCGGAAACGTGCCGTGCCAGCGCTTCGGCCGTGGCTTCGCCCAGCGCCGCCCACTTCGTTTCCGGTAATGGTATTTGCGTTTCCTCCACCTGCCGGAAAAAAAACCGCACGGCATTTTTACTGGCAAAAAAAATCCAGTCGCATTCGGGCACTTGTGCGAACGGCAACGGATTCAGCGTCACCAGCGCCTGCCCGTGCACCTGCCAGCCCTGGGCACGGAGCAGGCGGGAAAATTCGGAATCGGGCAGGAGGGAGCGGCTGATGAACACGTTCATGGGGTAAAAGTAGGGTGCCGGGGCGATTCATTTTAATCGATCGGCTGCGGCATTTTCACCCGTCCCCTTCTCCATTTGTGCCTTTGTGCCCTTGTGGTTAAATAAAAAACCCTTCGCGTTTCCAAAAACCGCCCCAACCGCGCCCTTCATCTCAAAAATTTGCTCCGGAAATCCAAAATCAACAAACTGTACTATCTTGGCCCCCTGAAACCAATTATTAGCGAACTATATGAATCTTTTTGCAAAGAAATCTTTGAACACGCTGTTGAATGAAGCGGCGGAAGAAGGGCAGGGCACCCTGCGCCGGC